>JADLHW010000057.1 GCA_020848615.1 Thermoleophilia bacterium | reverse complement strand
TTGTAGGCCGCCTCAAACAGCTCGACCTCGTTGCCCAAGGCAAGGTAGTACGGCTCCTTCGAAAGCCGGTACTCCTCCACACGCTGACTCTCGACCCCCATACCCCTCACTCCTTCGCGCGGTCGGCAACGAACAGGGCAGAAAGTGTAGCGACCGGCACCCCGGGCTAGTCCTGGTCCAGGGCCTCACCGGTCGAGAGGTCCCACACCGACGGCAACTCGACCTCGAAGGTGCCGTCCTCCTCGGCGTGGGCGGCATGCCAGGCCTTGAAGTTCGGGATGGAGAACCCCACCACCTGACCGGAGGCCGGCTCGACGCGAACCAGGACGTCCCGGTCGGGGTCGTGGACGGTCACCGCCGGTACCGGCGGGCCGTAGGAGCAGTGGTAGGTGTCGGCCGCCTGGTCGTAGTGGGTCAGTGACTCCGAGGCGATGCGCATGGCGTTCTCCTCGGCGAACGAGGGCTGCTCACCGGGTGGTGTGGTGCTCATCGAGGCTCCTTGGTGGCCGGGATTGGGTCGGGGGCCGGTTCAGGCGGGTCCAGTACACTCGGCGCGGTCCTGATCTGGCGAGGAAAGGCTTCCAGGTATGCGAGCGGTTGACGCGACCCTGGCCGGTCTCAAACGTGCGGGTGTCGACGCGATCTTCGGGCTGCCGGGCGGCCCGCTGATTCCCCTGTTCGACGCGCTGCACGACGATTCCGATATCCGCCTCTACCTGGTACGGCACGAGCAGGGTGCCGGACACATGGCGGAAGGGTACGCCAAGGTCACCGGGCGGGTCGGGGTGTGCACCGCGACGTCCGGTCCGGGCGCCACGAACCTGGTCACCCCGATCGCCGACGCGTACATGGACTCGGTCCCGCTGCTGGCGATCACCGGCCAGGTGGGCGCCGCCCGCGTGGGCACCGACGCCTTCCAGGAGGCGGACATCGTCGGGATCACGCTGCCGGTGGTGAAGCACTCGTACCTCGTCAAGGAAGCGGATGACCTGCCGCAGGTGATCGCCGAGGCCGTCCACGTCGCCGAGTCCGGCCGGCCCGGGCCGGTGCTCGTGGACATCTGCGCGGACCAGTGGGCCGTCGACGTGGAGGACTACTCGGGTCCCTACCCGCCGAAGATGCCCGGGTACCGCCCCCCGGAGGGGTCCGGCCACCCCCGGCAGTTGGAGGCCGCCGCCCGCTCCCTGGCCGCCGCCGAACGGCCGATGGTCTACGCCGGCGGCGGGATCATCCACGGGGAGGCCGCCGAGTCACTCACCCGGTTCGCCGAGGCGACCGGGATCCCGGTGACCACCACCCTGATGGGTCTCGGCGGGTTCCCCGCCAGCCACCCGCTGTGGGTGGGGATGCCGGGGATGCACGGCATCGCCGCCTCCACCTACGCCTTTCAGGCATCGGATGTGGTGCTCGCGGTCGGGGTTCGGTTCGACGAGCGGGTGCTGTCGACCGTCATGAACGAGTGGGCTCCCGACGCGAAGATCATCCACATCGATGTCGATCCGGCGGAGATCTCCAAGAACCGGGCCGCCCACATCGGCATCGCCGGTCAGGCCGGCCCGGTGCTGGATGCCCTCACCGACACGTACCGGACGCTGCCGGCCATCCACGACGGTGTCGTCCGCGCGGCCTGGATGGACCGGATCAACGAATGGAAGCGGAAGTACCCGTACCAGGTGGACCACCAGGAGGGGGTGATCCAGCCGCAGGACGTCATCCAGGCGATCTACCGGGTGACCCGCGGCCAGGCGGTCATCGCCACCGATGTCGGCCAGCACCAGATGTACGCCGCCCAGCACTATCTGTTCGACCGGCCGCGGCGGTGGCTGACCTCCGGTGGTCTGGGAACGATGGGCTTCGGGCTGCCGGCCGCGCTCGGCGCGCAGGTCGCCCTCCCGGAGGAACTGGTCGTCGACATCACCGGGGACGGGTCGTTCGAGATGACCCTGCAGGAGCTCTCCACCGCCCAGACCTACGGGCTGCCGGTGAAGGTGGTGATCCTCAACAACGGGTACCTGGGCATGGTCCGCCAGTGGCAGGAGATGTTCTGGCAGGGCCGGTACTCGGGCACCAGCTTCGCCCCGTTCCAGCCGGACTTCGCCCGCCTGGCCGGCGCCTACGGGATCCCCGGTGCGACCGTGAACCACCCCGGTGAGTTGGAGGACGCCCTCCGGGAGGCGTTCGCCCATGACGGACCGGCACTGGTCGACGTGCATGTCAACCCGATGGCCAAGGTGTTCCCCATGGTCCCGCAGGGCAAGGGGCCGGACGCCATGATCGTCGGTGACACGGCGGGCGCACCCGCCTGACGGATCACGCCGGGGCGGGGGAGACCGCCCCGGCGCAGGCCGCTAGTAGAACTCGGCGATCCGGACGCCGGACCGCAGCGACTCCGCGTCGAAGTCCATCTCCTCCTCGAGGTTCGCCGGCACCCGGTGCGGCAGCGTCAGCTCGAACTCCCCGTCCGGGGTCTTGTTCGCCTCGTAGTACTCGGAGAACTTGGAGATCTGGAAGCCCAGCAGCTCATGGGTATCCGGGTCGAAGAACACCGTGATCCCCTGGGCGTTGGTGACCGCGGACGCGCTCGGATGCGGCCGGTAGATGTGCCGGTAGGTGTCGGTGGCCTTGTCGTAGGTCGGTTCGGGGCTCAGGGCGGGCCTCCCTCGAGGTGGCGGCGGCGTCGGCGCCGACGTCGGGAACAACACTCGATGCTAACAGCGGGAACGCGGTCACGGCGGGTCATCCGACCCCTAGTCGCAACCCGCGCCAAACCGGCGTGTTTGCAGGTAAATCACCGCCATGGACGCGCCTTGAACCCGGTTCCACCGGTCTGTAGCGTTCGCGTCCGTTTCGGGGCCAGTGACGGGCCCAGCGGTCGCGCGTGCTCCGGGTCTCCTCGTGGCTGGCGGGTTCCGGTCGGTTCCGTCGGTCACGTCTGTCGAACAAAGGAGACTGCATGAGCGTGCGCGAAGCCACGCCCAACGTCGCCGAAACCCGACGGATGCTCAAAAAGGGCATCGTGATCGCCGGTGTCGGTGAGACCGAGCAGGGCATCCTCAAGGACCGCGGCTCGTTCCAGCTGCTGGCCGAGGTGACCAAGATCACCCTCGATGACGCCGGGCTCAGCCTGTCGGACGTCGACGGGATGGTCACCGCATTCAGCTTCGTCGAGTCCACCCTCATGCACTCCACCACGCTGGCGGACTACCTCGGGATGACTCCCGGGTACTTCGCCTCCGTCGCGGTCGGTGGCGCCACCGCGCCGCTGATGGCGGTGCAGGCTGCGCTGGCGATCGACGCGGGCCTCGCCGAGGTCGTGCTCTGCGTCCGCGGTGACAACACCCGCTCGGGCATCTCGAGCTCGGGGATGATCGCCATGGCCCGCGAGATGAGCCACGGGGCGTACGAGGCCCCGTACGGACTGACCACCATCGGCGGATACGGTCTGCTCGCCCAGCGGTACATGCACGAGCACAACGTCCCGCAGGAGGCGCTCGCCCAGGTCGTCGCGACCCAGTCCGAGCACGCCGCCCTCAAGTGGAACGCCATGCTCCGCGATGTGGTGAGCGTCGAGGACGTCCTGGCGACCCGCATGATCGCCACGCCGTTCCACGTCGCGGACTGCTCGCTGGTCTCCGACGGCGCCGCGGCGTTCCTGGTCACCACCGCGGACCGCGCCAAGTCGATGAAGTCCAAGCCCGTGTACATCACCGGCATCGGCGAGGGCTACTCACACCAGTACATCACCGAGGCCAAGTCGGTGGAGGGCGTCCGCGACGGCCTCGGCCGTGCCGGGCGCCGTGCGATGGAGGTCGCCGGGATCACCCCCGAGGACCTCGATGTCGCCGAGATCTACGACAGCTTCAGCTTCACCCCGCTGATCGCCCTCGAGGGCTTCGGCATCTGCGGCAAGGGCGAGGCGGGGGACTGGATCCTCGCCGGCAACGGCAAGCTCGGCAGCAAGCTGCCGGTCAACACCCACGGCGGCCTGATCCGTCAGGCGCACCTCGGCGCGATGCACCACATCGTCGAGGCGACCCTGCAGCTGCGCGGCGAGGCCGATGACTCGGCCCGCGGCGGCGGCAACCACCAGGTGCCCGGCGCCAAACTGGCCATCACCAACGGCTCCGGCGGCATCCTGGCGGCGACATCCGCCCTGGTGCTCTCCAGCGAGCCCCCGTCGGCCTGACCCCCTCGGCAAGGAGCGACAGACACACGATGTCCGAGCAGCAGACCACCAAGTCCGAGTACAAGAAGCCGCTTCCCGACATGCGGCCTGAGGGTCAGCACTTCTGGGAGAACACCAAGCAGCACAAGCTGCTGCTGCCCACCGGTGCCGACGGCGCGCCGTTCTGGTACCCGCGGGCCTACGCCCCCGGCACCCTCGACCCGATCGGCTGGGTCGAGAGCAAGGGCGAGGGGACCGTCTACACCTACTCGGTGCACTACATCGGCCCGAGCTCCGCCTACAAGGGCGAGCCGCCGCACGTGGTGGCGCTCATCGACCTGGACGAGGGTGTCCGGATGATGAGCAACATCGTGCGGGATGAGGAGGGTTACCCCTCCGTCGCGCCGGAGGACGTCTCGATCGGCATGCGCGTCCGCGTCGTCTTCGACGACGTCACCGACGAGATCACCCTCCCCAAGTTCGTGCCGGTCGCCTGACCGCACGTGCTCTCGGGTCCCCGGCCGGGATGACCGGCCGGGGCTCCCACCCTCTCGATCCGGGGCGTCCAGATGGTCCAGTGTTGCGAGCACCGGGCGAGCGGCGGGAGCCACCCGCACACCCTTCGACCGTGCGGCGCCGCGCGTCGCCGTCACACACCACAGTGAGCGATCATGGCTGACATCCTGCGATACGGGGCATACCTGCCCAAGCACCGCACCCCGCTCGGGGAACTGCAGTCGTTCTACGGGCGCCCCGGCCGGCCGCGGTCCCGGACCCTGGCGACCCCCGGCCTGGACGAGGACACCCTCACCATGGCCTACGAGGCCGCCACCGAGGCGCTCGCCGGGGAGCGTGCCCCGGCGGCGCTGATCAGCGTGAGCATGTCCTCGCCGTTCGGTCTCCGGAAGATGTCGATGACCCTGTCACGGGCCCTGGGACTGGCCGCAGACACCGTCCCGTACGACCTGGGCGGGCATCCCGGCGGCCTCATGGACGCCTTCGCCCTCGCGGCGGCCCTGGCGACCGGGGACCGGCCCGTCGCGGTCGTCGCGAGCGACCACCAGGTGAGCTACGAGGAGCGGGTGTGCGACACCCTCTCCGCCGGCGGGGCCGCCGCCTTCGTGATCGGTGCCTCCGGTGGTTTTGCGACCCTCGGCCCGCAGGCTCGCGCCTCCTCCGAGGTGTACGACGTGTGGCGCCTCGGCAACGAACCGGAGGCCCGGTACCGGCTCGAGGTGTTGTTCGATGCCTACGCCGCGGCGGCCAAGGGCGCGTTCACCGCTCTCGAGAAGGCGACGGAGCGTCCCGCCTCCGTGTACGCGTCGGTCGCCGCCAGCCAACCACACCCCCAGACCCTGCGCGGCCTGGGCAAGCTCGGGGTCACCGCCGAGCAGCTGGCCGCGACGAGCTTCGTCGGGGAGATCGGGAACCTCGGTGCCGCATCGGTCGGTGTGGCCACCGCGATCGCCCTGGACGCCGCCGAGGCAGGGCAGCAGATCCTGGCCTTCGGCTACGGTGCGGGCGAGGGCATCGCCCAGGCCATCGAGGTCACCGCCGCCCCGCCGGCCATCGGCGCGGCCGCCCGGATCGCCGGTGAGCCGATCGCCCTCGGCACCTATTACCGCTGGACCCGTGGCCGTCAGGCCGAACCGCACTAGGGAGACTGGCATGCGCGTCGGTGTTCTGGGGATCGGCAAGACCCCGCACAAGATCCAGCACAACAAGAGCCTCCGGGACCTCATCGT
>JADLHW010000056.1 GCA_020848615.1 Thermoleophilia bacterium | reverse complement strand
GGCAGGCGCAAGCCGTGGTTCCTGGGACCGACGGCTCCGAACGCGTGCATGCGGAGCGCTTGCGCGAGTCGACCAGGCGATGAAAAGCCGGATCCCACCACGCCGGATCACGCCCCGACATCCGGGTCGATGCGCGGGAAGCGACTCTCGGTACCGGTGTGGACGCTGAGCCCGGGCAGGCCGCAGAGCACCCCCGTTGTGGATGGCGAGGGTCGGGGGCCGGGAGCCAGGGAGGGCGACCTCACCTTATGTTCCAGGCAGGCGCAAGCCGTGGTTCCTGGGACCGACGGCTCCGAACGCGTGCATGCGGAGCGCTTGCGCGAGTCGACCAGGCGATGAGAAGCAAGCACAGGTGGTCGTGACGAGAAGTCCGACTTCGCGGCACGACCCCCGTGCGGCTGGTCCGGAGCCACCGCCCATGCGTAGGCCTCGGCGAGGCGAAGGAGCGTCATCGCGTTCGGGGCGGCCCCGATCTGCGCCTGGATGGCGGCCAGGAGGGCGTCGCGGGTGGCGACCGCGGCCGGGCTGGTGATCGGGTCCTGGGTCATGCGTCTCCCGTGTCGGATGGTGGGCGAGGGGCGGTCGGCTGCGAAGGCGCGGCCATCTGTCCCCATCCCGTTCCGGCTGGTCCCCGGTAGCATGCCCGACCGATGAACACTCTTCCTCTGCCGGCCAAGTACCTCGGTGGCCTCGTCTTCGTGCTCGTGGTGGGCGTGGTCCTCTACATCGGCGCGGCGATCTCCGTCTACGTCCTGGCCTGGATCATCGAACTGCTGGCCGCGATCGCCTGATCGGCGGGCGCACCCCGGCGGGGGTGCGGATCACCGCGGGTGGTCGTCGTTCACGTGCGCGGGTTCCGGGACCCGCCGCGGTTGATGACGCCCGACGCCCGCGTGCCCGACGCGGTATTCTTCCCGGAGGCCATGCGGCTGTGGCGGAATTGGTAGACGCGCAAGGTTGAGGGCCTTGTGACCCATTGGGTCGTGGAGGTTCAAGTCCTCTCAGCCGCATCCTGAAGGGCCCCGTCGGACGGGGCCCTTCGTCGTTCTCCGGGACCGTCGCGGTAGCGTGGTCGCATGGGTGACCTCGCCAGGGAGCTGGAACGCCGCCGGACGGCCGCAGCCGCGGCGTGGGACGTCCACGACGCGGTGGTGCTGGTGGAGGCGGGGGCGGAGATCCCCGTGCCGGGACGCGGCGACATCACGTACCCGTTCCGGTCGCACTCCGAGTACCTGTACCTCACGGACCGGGAGCGACCGGGCGGCGTGCTGGCGTTCGACCCGGACGAGGGATGGGTGGACTTCGTCGCGCCGGTGACCGCGACCGAGCTGCTCTGGTCGGGCCTGGAGGGCGACCGGGAGGGCGTCCCCGACGGCACCCGGCCCGTCGGCGATCTGGAGGGCTGGCTGCGCGGCCGTCCGGCGCGGCGGCTCGGCGCGGCCGCGGACGCCGACACGGCGCTGCGCGACGCGCTCATCCGGGTGCGCCGGCCGAAGGACGACCTGGAGGTCGGCCGCATGCGCCGGGCCGTCGCGGCCACACGGGCGGGCTTCGCGGAGCTCGCCGGCGCCATCCGGGCCGGCCGCACCGAACGGGAGCTGCAGATCCTCCTTGAGGCCGCGTTCCTGCGAGCCGGCGGCGACCACCTGGCCTTCCCCACGATCATCGCCGCGGGCGACCACTCCGCGGTGCTGCACTTCTCCCCGACGGCGCGGGAGCTGCGCGACGGCGACCTCCTGCTGGTGGACGCCGGCGCTGAATGCGGCGGGTATGCCGCCGACGTGACCCGCACGTACCCCGTGGGCAGTGGGTTCGACGCCGCCCAGCGGGTGGTGTGGGACACCGTGCGGCTGGCGGGGGAGGCGGCCATCGCCGCGTGCCGGCCGGGGGTGATGTGGCACGACGTCCATCGCGCCGCGGCGCTGGTCGTCGCGGAGGGCCTCCGGGAACTCGGCGTGCTGCGCGGGACGCCCGAGACCCTGCTCGACAGCGGCGCCGTGACCCTGTTCCTCCCGCACGGGGTGGGACACATGGTGGGCCTGGGGATCCGGGACGCCGGGACCGCCTCCGGCGAGACGCGCGGGCCGGAGGGGGGCCTCCCGAGGCTGCGCGTCGACATCGCGCTGGAGCCGCGCCACGCATGGACGGTCGAGCCCGGCATCTACCTCGTACCGGCGATCCTGGACGGCGCCCGCGGTCGGCGTGACGTCGCCTGGGACCGCGTCGACGGGCTCGCCGGGTTCGGCGGCGTCCGCATCGAGCAGGACGTGCTGATCACCGCGGACGGCTGCGAGGTGCTCACCGCGGACATCCCGCTGAACTGATCCTGAGCCGCCGGGACTGCGGACCTCCCGCACCGCACCTCAGGGACCGGGAGCTTGCCGCGCGGCGCCGTGGGCGCGCACAGTGGGCCGGGACCGGTACGGAGCGGAGGTGGCGCGGTGGGCGGCGAGGGCATGTACATCGATCACGTCATCTACGGGGTCGTCGACATCGACGCCGCCGCCGAGCGCCTGCGCACCGAGCACGGCCTGGGCTCGGTTCCGGGGGGCCGCCACCTGGGCGGCACCACCAACCGCCTGGTGCCGCTGCGGCCGCCGCTGTACCTGGAGCTCCTGGGGGTGGGCGACACCACCCTGGCCGACGCCGCGTGGCTCGCCCAGACGCTGAACGGCCGGGACCGGCCCATCTGGTGGGTGCTGGGCGTCGACGACCTCGACGACACCGCCGCGCGCCGCGGGCTGCCCGTGCAGCAGGGGACCATGTCGATGTCCGATGGCGGGGAGGCGCGGTTCCGCACCGCCGGCATGAACCGCTACCCGCTGCCGTTCTTCATCGCGTACACCGGTGACCGCGAGGCCCGGATGCGCGTGTGGGAGGACCGCTTCCGCGAGGCCCGCCACGACAGCGAGCCCGGCGGGTTCTCGTTCGTTGAGGTGGGCGGCGGCCCGGACCTGCTGGACGCCTGGCTCGGCGAATACCGCCTGCCGGTGCGCCACACCGGCGCGCCCACGGGCATCACGGCCGTGGGCATCGAGACCGACCGGGGCGAGGTGGTCATCCGCTAGCCGTCGTCGGCCGCGGGTCGGGGGCCGCCGGTGCGGGACGGGACGTACACTCCCCGCACCGTCCCCCGCAGGCAGAAGGAGCCCCCGCATGCGAATCCGCGCGGCCGTGCTGGAGGAGTTCGGGAAGCCCCTGGTCATCGACGAGGTCGATCTCGTGGAGCCCGAGGCCGGCGAGGTGCTGGTGCGCCTCGCGTCCTGCGGGGTGTGCCACACCGACGCGTACACCGCCAGCGGCGTCGACCCCACCGGGTACGCGCCCTGCGTGCTGGGCCACGAGGGCGCGGGCGTCGTCGAGAGGGTCGGGGACGGGGTCACGATGGTGCGGCCCGGGGACCACGTGGTCACCCTGTTCGCCCCCGAGTGCGGGGAGTGCATCCATTGCCGCAGTTCGCGGACGAACCGGTGCATCGCGATCCGCGACCCCCAGAACGCCGGGTACCTGCCGGACGGCACCACCCGCCTGTTCCGGGGCGGCGAGCCCCTGCGGCACTTCATGGGGTGCTCCACGTTCGCGGAGTACACGGTGATGCCGCAGATCGCCCTGGCCGTGGTGAACCCGGAGGCCCCTCTGGACGGATGCGCGCCGTTCGCCTGCGGCCTGGCCACCGGCATCGGGGCGGCCCTGTACACCGCCCAGGTGCAGCCCGGCGCCACCGCCGCCGTGTTCGGCTGCGGCCTGGTGGGCCTGGGCGCCGTGATCGGCGCGAGGCTCGCCGGGGCGGAGCGCATCATCGCCCTCGACCTGTCCGAGGAGCGCCTCGCCGAGGCCCGCCGGCACGGCGCCACCGACACCCGCGTCGCCGACGCCGACACCGTCGCGTGGATCCGGGAGCAGACCGGCGGGTACGGGGCGGATTACACGTTCGAGGCCACGGGCAACGTGAAGGTGATGGGCCAGGCCGTGGAGGCCGCCCGGGAGGCATGGGGCCTCGCCACCATGTGCGGCGTGGCCGGCCGCGGGGAGCAGCTCGAGATCATCCCGCGGTTCCTCATCACCGGGCGCCGCGTCACGGGGTCGTCGTTCGGCGGCGTGAAGGGCCGCACCCAGCTGCCGGGCCTGGTGGACCGGTGGCTCGCCGGGGAGTTCGACGCCATGGCGCTCGTCTCGCACCGCCTCACGCTGGACCAGGTCAACGAGGGCTTCGAGCTGATGGAGGCCCAGAACGGAATCAGGAGCGTCATCCAGTTCTCATGATCATCGACCGCGTCGAAGACCAGAAGTGGCTCGCCAACACCTACCTGGTGGCGGAGGGCCCCGGCGGGGCCGGCGTCCTCATCGACGGCAACGGCGTCGCCGACCCCCTGCTCGAGCGCATCGAGCGTGACCGCATCACCATCACCCACATCCTCCTCACCCATCACCACGAGGACCACGTGCTGGAGAACGCCCGGTACCGGGAGCGGTTCCCCGGCGTGCCGTTCGTGGGGCACCGCGGCACCGAGGAGGTGCTGGGCGCGGGGTCCCTCGACGTCATCCTGGAGGACGGCGGCACCGTCACCTCCGGGTCGCTGGAGTTCCGGGCCCTCGACACCCCCGGGCACTGCCAGGGGCACTTCGCGTACCTGGTGGGCGACGACTGCTTCACCGCGGACGTGCTGTTCCACCGCACCCTCGGCGGCCACGCCCGGCCCGGCGGGAACTTCCCGCAGCTCCGGCACAGCACCATGGAGGTGCTGATGAAGCTGCCGCACCACCTGCGCGTGCACCCGGGCCACCGGGAGCCCACCACCATCGGCGATGAATGGGAGAACAACCTGTTCATCCGCCTGTGGCGCGGCCTCGACCCCGAGGGCGACGAGATCGTGACGGTGAAGGACATGGGGGAGGGGCGCCTGCTGGTGCTGGCCCCCGACTACGACGGGGGCACCAAGGGCCTGGTGCGGTTCCCCGACGGCACCGAGGGCATCTACTTCGGGTCGCGGATCACCCGCGCCGGGTGACCCCCGCGCATCCGGGCGCGGCCCCGCGGCCGCGGCCGGATGCGTGACAAGCGCCGCCGGGCGGTGTAGCGTCCGGGAACAGGTGTTCGTCCCGACCCCCGCGGAGGCACGAGATGGGTGATCTCACCGGCCGGCAGACCGAGATCCTGCAGTTCATCAACCGGCACTGCGAGGAAACCGGCTACCCACCCACCGTCCGGGAGATCGGCGAGGCCGTGGGCCTCGCGTCACCGTCCACCGTCCACGCGCACCTGTCGAAGCTCACCGACGCCGGCTACCTGCGCCGCGACCCCACCAAGCCCCGGGCCATGCTGGTGAACGAGGACGAGACCGGCCGGCGCATGCCGCCGCGGTCCCTCCCCAGGGCCACCGCCCTGCCGCTGGTGGGCTCCGTCGCGGCCGGCATGCCGCGCCTCGCCGAGGAGCACGTGGAGGACTGGGTGCACACCCCGTTCCCGGCGGACTTCCTGCTGCGCGTCACCGGTGACTCGATGCGCGACGCCGGCATCCTCGACGGCGACCTCGTGGCCGTCCGCAAGCAGGCCACCGCCGAGCAGCACGAGATCGTGGTGGCCCTCGTCGAGGAGGAGGCCACGGTCAAGCGGTTCGTCCGCAAGGACGACCACGTCGTCCTCATGCCGGAGAACCCGGACTACCCGCCCATCGTCGTGCGCGAGGTGTCCATCCTCGGCCGCGTCGTCGGGGTGCTGCGCAGCCTGTAGCGGGTCAGCCGCCAGGCCGGAGCCCTGCGGCGATCGCCACGGCCCCGCCGGATCCCGCGGCGAGCTCCAGGCGGTACAGCCACCCATCGGCCTTCCAGAGCAGGGCGTTCGCGGCGAGCCGGAACCGCTCGGTGCGGCCCTCCAGGGTGGTCACCGCATGCGGCGCCCCCGCGATCCACACCCCCTGCTCGGGGGCACCCGGGATGTGGACGAACTCCACGGTGACCCCCGCCGGCAGGGATTTGGCGAGCACGAACGGGTCGCCCGGCCCACGGGGGCGGGTGACGGTGAGGACCGCCCCCACGCCGGCCGTTCCCGGAACCGCGGGGGCGGCGGCCGAGGGCGGCCACACGAACGACACCGCCGGCCGGGGCCCGGACGCGAGCAGCACCGTCGACGGCGGCCCCAGCACGCCGCCGGCGGGAACGACGACGCCCGTCGCCCGGCGCGCACGGCCCGCGGTCACCGACTGTCCCAGCCCCAGCTCCGCCACCGTGCGGGGCGGGGCGGGAAGGGGGGCCGTGGCGGTCGTGCGCACATCGACGCCCGCGCCCGAGAGCCACGACCGCACCTCATCCCGCAGGCCGGGTGAGGCGGCGAACGCCCCGCCCGCGGCGACCGCGCTCGCGAGCGCGACCCCCAGGAGCACCCCCCGCCGCGGACGCCGTCGGTGCGCGGGGGTGCCGGCGATGCGCGCGGTGACCGCGGCGGTCAGATCGGGGTTCTCCTCCTGCCGCAGGCGGGCACCGAGGGCACCGAGGGCCAGCTCCAGGTCCCGGTCGGTCACGGTGCCTCCCCGATGGCGGCGCGCAGGCGCCCCAGGGCCCGCGCGGTACGCGACTTCACCGTGCCGGTGGCGCAGCCCAGCACCGCCGCGGCCTCCCGCTCCGGCAGGTCCAGCAGGAACCGGAGGGCGAGGATGCGCCGGTCGTCCTCGCGCAGCCGGGCGAACGCGTGCCGCAGCTCGTGCACGCCCACGCGGGCCAGGGCCCGCTCCCGCTCGTCGTCGGCGGCGCCGTCCGGCGGGAGCAGCGCCGCGGCGTGCTCCAGGAGGCGCGTGGCACGGCCCTCCCGCCGCCGCCGGTCGCGGGCCTCGTTGGCCACGATCGCCAGGAGCCACGGACGGAACGGGCGGTTCGGGTCGAACCGCCCCAGCGCACGGTGGGCCTTCACGAACGCCTCCTGGCAGGCGTCCTCGGCGTCCGCGGGCGGCCCCATGAGGGCGGCCACCCGCAGCGCCACGGCCTGGTGGCGGGCGACGAGCGTGCCGAAGGCCCCGTGATCGCCGTCACGGCTCCTGCGGACCAGCACGGCATCGGGATCGGCTCGGTCCAGGATCAGCCCGCCCGGTGCGGGGCCGG
>JADLHW010000055.1 GCA_020848615.1 Thermoleophilia bacterium | reverse complement strand
GACGGGTCCGTCGCGGAGTGGGTCGCCAGCGCCACCGACGTCGAGGACGAGCTGCGCCTGCGTGAGGAGCACGAGCGCCAGCACCGGGAGCTGCGGGTCGCCCAGACCCAGATCGCCCAGGCCACCGCCGCCGGGCGGGTGGGGGTGTGGTCGCTGGAGATCGGCGACGGCGGCGTGACCGTCGACCCCGTGCTCGCCGAGATGTTCGGGGTGGGGGACCGGGACGGTGGCCCGGTGACCGTGCCGGTGGCCCGGATGACCGCCGCGGTGGACCCCGGGGACCGGGACCGCGTCACCGAGGCGCTGGAGACGGCCATCGCGGCGGGCGGCGACTACGAGGCGGAGTTCCGCGTGCAGGGCGGCGACGGGCACGTGCGGTGGATGGCGGCGCGCGGCCTGTGCGAGGCCGGCGACGACGGCCGTGCCGTGCGGCTCAGCGGCGTGGGCATCGACGTCACCGAGGAGCGCCGCGCCCTGGAGCGCCTGGAGTTCCTCGCGCGGGCCGGCCAGCTGCTCGCCGGCAGCCGCGACCTGCAGCAGACGCTCATCATGGTCGCCGACCTCACGACGCCGCTGCTGGGCGACTTCGCGGTGTTCGACCTCATCGAGGACGGCAACGTGGTGAAGGTCGCGGGCCGCCACTCCTCCCCGGCCCGCCGCGACTTCGCGGTCCAGGCACGCTCGTTCACCCCGCCGCTGGACCATCCCCGCCACCCGGCGGCCGTCGCGATGCGCACCGGCGAGGTGGTCCTCACCGACACCGTCACCGGCGCCTGGATCGACGGCATCGCCGTGAACGCCGCCCACGCGGAGTTCCTGCGGTCGCTGGAGATCTCGTCGTTCCTGTGCGTGCCGCTGCTGGCGGGGGAGCGGATCATCGGCGCGCTGTCGCTGGTGTTCAGCGAGTCGGGCCGGCGCCACTCCGCGTCGGAGGTGGGGCTCGCCCAGGAGCTGGCCGCCCGCTCGGCGATCGCCATCGACAACGCCCACCTGTTCAGCCGCGTGGAGGAGGCCCGGCGCCGCGCCGAGGCCCAGACCCGTGAGCAGGCCCGCCTGCTGGCCTCCGAGCGTGAGGCGCTGTCCCGCGCGCGGCTGCTGGAGCGCAACGCGGCGCACCTCGCGGCGGCGCTCACGGTGGAGGACGTGTGCCGCACCACCGCCGACGACCTGGAGGCGTTCGGCCTGGACGTGGTGGTCGTGCAGGTGCTGCGGGACGCCGGGACCCTGGAGGCCGTCGCCACGGCGGGCGTCGCGATGGGGGACATGGACGAGCGGATGCGGCTGTTCCCCCTGTCGCGCGACGACATGGTGCCGGTCGCGATCCGCCGCGGCTCCGCCGTGGAGTTCCAGCGGGGCGGCGACCGCGACACCTGGTTCCCGGCGTCCGCGGAGGCCCGCCGCCTGCACGCCATCGAGACGAGCATCGCGATCCCCCTGATGGACAGCGCCGGCCAGGTGGTGGGCGCCGTGTACGCCGGCAGCCGCGAGGAGGGCTGGCTCACCGACGCGCGCCGGGCCGTGCTGCACGGCACCGCCCAGCAGTGCGGCCTGGCGCTGGAACGCGCGCGCCTGCACCAGGTGGAGCACCGGTCACGGATGCGGTCGGAGCTCATCGCGACGGTGCTCGGCGAGATGGAGGGCCGCATCGGCCTGGCGGCCCGCGCGGAGGCGATGCTGGACGCCCTGGTGCCGCGCCTGGCGGACGCCGGGGCGGTGACGGCCTCGGGTCCGGAGCGGTCGGTCGTCGCCGTGACCCGGCTGGAGCCGGACGAGCTGGGCGCGCTGGACAGCCCCGACGGCCACGGGTGGGTGACGGTGGCCCTGGCGGACGCCGGCCTGGAGCTCCTGCTGGGCCTGCGCGAGGGCCGCGACGACACGCTCCTGCGCGGCGACCCCGACCTGCTGCACGACCTGGCCCAGCGGGCGGCGCTCGCCCTGCAGACCGCGCGGCTCCACGACGAGGAGCACCAGATCGCGGTGGAGCTGCAGCGCAGCCTGCTGCCGTCGCAGCTCACCGTGGTGGACGGCGTGGGCGTGCAGGCCCGGTACCAGACCGCGGAGCGGCGCCTGGAGGTGGGCGGCGACTGGTACGACACGATCCCCCTGCCGGATGGCCGCATCGGCCTGTGCGTGGGCGACGTGGTGGGCCACGGCCTGGAGGCCGGCATCGTGATGGGCCAGCTGCGGAACGCCCTGCTCACCCAGGCGCCCGGGTGCGAGGGGCCCGCGGACCTCGTGGAGCGGCTGGAGCAGGTCGCGGCGCGCATCGACGGCGCCCAGCTCACCACCGTCTGCTACGCGGAGCTCGACCCCCGCGACGGGGACCTGGTGTACGCCTGCGCGGGGCACCCGCCGCCCCTGGTGCTGCGCGCCTCCGGGAAGGCGGAGCTCCTGTGGGACGGGCGGTCCGCGCCGCTGTGCAGCCCCGCGGTGCGCACCCGCCGGGAGGGCCGCACGCGCCTGGAGCCCGGGGCGCGGCTGCTCATGTACTCCGACGGGCTGGTGGAGCGCCGCATGCAGGACATCGACGGGCGGTTCGCCCAGCTCGCCGCGGCGGCGGCGTCGGCGGCGGCCGCCTCCCTGGGGGAGTTCTGCGACACCACGATCTCGCTGATGACCGCCGGCGAGCGCCGCGACGACGACCTGGCGCTGCTGTGCACCGAGTACCGGCCGCAGGTGGGGGAACGGTTCCGCGCCCGGTTCCCGGCGGAGGTCCTGGCCCTGTCCGCCATGCGCCGGGCGCTCGACGAGTGGGCGGCGCACCTGGGCATCGCGAACCGCGGCGACCTGATCCTCGCGTGCGGTGAGGCGTGCAGCAACGCGGTGGAGCACGCGTACCGCGGCGGCGCGTCCGGCGAGGTGATGATGGACGCCGGGTTCGACGGCCGCGCGGTGGAGCTGCGCATCCGTGACCACGGCGCGTGGCGCACCCCCACCGAGCGCCGCGACCGGGGACGCGGCCTGGCGATCCTGCGCGCGGTGGCCGAAGAGGTCGTGCTGGTGCCGGGCGAGGCGGGATCGACGGTGACCCTGCGCGTCCCGGTGCGCGTGCCGCCGGCCGGGGCGGATGCCCCCGCGGCCGCGCCGGCCGCCGAGCGGGCGTGAGGCCCGGTCAGCCTCCGATCATGCTCATGGGGCGGCCCAGGTAGGTCCAGCCCGCGGTGCCGATGCCGTGCCCGGCGTGCTTGCCCAGCACGGCCGACCGGATGATCGCGGTCAGCTCGGCGTCGGTGGCCCCGCCGCGCATGGGGCCGCGCAGATCGGT
>JADLHW010000054.1 GCA_020848615.1 Thermoleophilia bacterium | reverse complement strand
GGGGCCCACCCCGTTCTGAAGGCGGCACCGCGACGCGGCCGCATCCGCGCGTCACGGTGATCCGCCTACCGGGCGGGGATGACCGGCAGGCGCCGCACGTCGGTGCTGATCCAGCGGGTGCTGAGCCTGCGGATCGTCCCGTCCGCGACCAGTCCCCTGACGACGCCGTCGACGCGCCCGCGAAGCGCCGTGCTCTCCTTGGGGAACACGATGCCGTACCTCTCACCGGTCCCAAGGCGTCCCACCAGGGGGCCGTACCGGTCCGGGGCGGAGGCGACCTCGGCGCCCAGCGCGGGGCTGTCGTACACCGCCGCGTCGCACCGGCCGCTCTGAAGAAGCCCGAACAGCCGCTGGGCGTTGCCCGCCTGCAGGGGGGTCGTCGCGGGGCGGATCACGGTGCGGATGAGCCGGTAGCCGGTGGAGTTCCGCTCCGTGCACAGCCGCAGAGGCTTCAGCGCGGCGATGGAGGCGGGTTGCGTGCTCAGGTTCCTGCGGGTCAGGACGGCCTGATCGGCGTCCAGGTAGGCCCGTGAGAAGCCGACCCGCTCGCGGCGGTCCGCGGTGATCGTGATGCCCGCCACCGCCATGTCCCAGGTCTTGGGGCCGGCGGTGAGCAGCCGGGAGAAGAACGGCTCGTTCACGAACCGCACGTCGGTGACGCCCAGGCGCGACGCGATCTCCCGGACCATGTCGATCTCGAGGCCGCGGGCGTAGCCCACGGTGCCGTCGGGACGCACCGCACCCGCCTGCAGGCCCGGGAACGGCAGGCTGAGCGCCACCGTGAGCTGCCCGGGAACCAGGGTGGGCGGCTGCTGGGCCGTCGCGGGCGTGGCGGCGGTCGCCGCGAGCACGGCGGCGACGATGGCGGCGCGCCTCATGCCGAGGTCCCCAGCACGATCACCTGCGTGCCCACGGGAGTGCGATCGTAGAGCCACCGGGCGTCTCCGGCGGGGATGCGGACACAGCCGTGCGAGGCGGGCGTCACCGGCACGCTCGCCGCCTCGTGGAAGGCGACGCCGCCCACGAAGTACTGGGCCCAGGGGAGCCATACGCTGTACGGCACCGACCAGTCCCTCGTGTACTTGCGCTGGATGCGGTAGGTCCCCGTGGGCGTCCCGAAACCGGACTGCCCGGACGAGACGTGCAGGACCCGGACCACCTGGCCGTCCTCGACGTACAGCGCGAGCTGGCGGTCGAGCAGCACCTCGACGCGCTTGGCGTCACCGGTGGCGCGGGGGGTGGGCCGCACCGCCGTCTGCAGCGCCGCGAGGGTCTGCGGTCCGGCGACGCCGTCGCGGCCCAGCCGCTGCCACTTCTGGAACGCGATCACCGCGTTGGCGGTGGCGGCGTCGGACACCCCGTCGGCCCTCGCGGCGTCCAGGTATCCGAGGTCCGCGAGGCGGCGCTCCAGGGCGGCCACATCGGGGGCGGCGGGACCGGGGCCCGGGCCGGGGTTCACGGGGGGCGGGAGGTCCGGCGCGCGGATGCCGGCGGTGGTGACCGGCCGGGTGAGGTCCACGCCGGGGAACAGGCCGTACGGCGTGCCGCCCTCGATCCGCAGGCGCACGGCGCGCACGCCGGGGACGGCGTCAACGGTGAGCACCAACTGGCTGAGGCGGGCGTTCAGGCGGTCGGCCGCGGCGTACACCGCGAAGCGGGAACCGAGGTCCACCGTGGCGACGCCGTCGGCCACCGTGATTGCCAGGACCGGCACCCTCGGCGGGATCTGGGTGCGGATCCCCCTCGCCCGCTCGGCGGCCGTGGGTCCCTTCAGGAGCGCCGCGACGGCGGTCTGGACGGTTCCGCCGGGCCGTGTGACGCCCACGACCTGCTCGCCCTGCAGGAACTGCACCTTCTGGGCCGCGGCGACCTGTCCGGCCGCCGCCAGGACCGCCGCGGCGGCGAGCGTGCCGGCACGCCTGAGTGCTCGGGTCATGCGTCCTCCGGTCGTGGAGGCCCCGTCGGGGCGGCGTCAGCCTACCCCGGGGCACCCGGCCGGGACGGTCCGCTCAGCCGCGTGTGCGGAACCAGCTCACGCCGACGGGCGTGCGCCGGTACGCGGCGGTGCGCGCCATGTACGGCCACACCCGCCACACGTACCGCCGGCCGGCGGCGAGCCTCAGCGTCAGGCGGTTGCGGCGCGGGAACGCGGAGGCGACCTTGGTGTACCCGCCGGAGGCCGTGATGCGGAACACCTGGACGTTGTAGAGGGCGGCGCCGCGCGTCGCGGTCCACCGCAGCACGGTCCCGCGGCCCACCAGGGCCCCCACCTTCGGCCGCATCGCGGCGGTGTTGCGCAGGCCGGGCACGCGGGTCGTCTCCGCGCTGGCGGACTGCGACGGCGCGTACGCCCCCGCGATCCGGTACGTGACGATCGTGGACGTCTCGTGGCCCGCCGCGTCCTTGGCGGTCACGGTGAGGCTGCGCGCCCCCCACGTGGCGCGGTCGCCCGCGTTGCCCGTGTCCAGCTCGCCGCCGGCGGCGGTGCTCCCCACGCACGCGTTCAGGGGGGCCGGGCCGGAGGCGTCGTCGTCGAAGGGGCACTCGTACGCGGCGCGCAGCGAGGTGCCGGGCAGCACGGCCGCCGCGAGCACCCCGGCGGACGGGCCCGTGATGACCGGGGCGGGCGGCGGCTGGGTGTCCACGCGCAGGGGGCCGCCGGCATACCCCAGCGCCACGGTGTCGGTGCGGGTGCGGCCGGTGCGTCGCGCGAACGTCGCGGTGCGGGTGACCGACCGCGTGCGGTTCGCGTCGCTCGCCCCGGACGCGGAGGCCGCGCCGGTGCCGTCGCGGAACACCTCCTGCGGCGGGCACGTCACCGTCACCTCGCCGTCGGCCGGCGTGCAGGTGTACGTGGCCGTGACCGCGACGGTGAACCACCCGTTCGCACCGGTGAGGCCCTCCACGTACTCCGGCTGGAGCGCCACCGACAGCTGCCCGGCGGACGCCGCGGAGGCGGTCGCCAGGAGGGCCGCGGCGGCGAGCACCGGCGGCAGGGCGCGGGGGAGGCACTTCGGCACGGGCGGCATGGTAGTCCCAAGCGCCCCGATACGCGAAGAACCCGCAGAACCGCCACGACAGCGACCATCCGCGACCCCGTGAACCATCCAGAACCGCCGATCCTCCAGCGACGAGCGCGCGCAGCCCCGGGGCCCGGGCGTGCACGGGGCCCGGCCGGTGGGGCCTGGCCCGGCGGCCGCGAGTACCGTGCCCCCAGGCAAACGACGCTGGGAGGACGCCCCCATGGCCCTCATCGACGAGACCCCCGCCGACCCCCGGGCAGGCTGGGTGGCCGACCACGTGAAGCGGTACGCCGACAGCGGCGGCGCGGACGGGCACGAGTGGCGCCCCGGCGTGCCGACGCTGCTGCTCACCACCCGCGGCCACTCGAGCGGGCTCGCGCGTCGCACGGCGCTCATCTACGGGCGGCACGGCGACGGGTACGTGGTGGTGGCCTCCTACGGAGGGGCGCCGCAGCACCCCGACTGGTACGCGAACCTGGACGCGGACCCCGAGGTCGTGGTCCAGGTGGGCGCGCAACGCATGGCGGGCCGCGCCCGCACCGCGGAACCGGGGGAACGCGATGGCCTGTGGAACCTCATGACCGGCATCTGGCCGGACTACGACGGCTACCAGGCCAAGACCGAGCGCCGGATCCCGGTGGTGGTCATCGACCCGGCGTGACCCGGGCGTGGCGCGGCCGGACCGGCCGGCCGCCGGGCATCAGTCGGCGTAGGCGATGCGGACCGGCCCGTCGGCCGTGTCCGCGCTGATCGTGCGGGCGGCCGCGGGGTCCTGGGCGATCGCGACGTCGCGGGTCGCGTCGCCCGTGCCGCCCTCCACCCGCCATGCGCGGCCGTCGCGGGGCACCAGGATCCGCACCGCCGCGTCCCGGGCGGACGCGCGGATGCGGCGTGGAGCGCTCGCGAAGACGGCGGTGACGTCCGCGTCGCCGGCCTCGAGGTCGACGTCCGCGCCCCGCAGGCCGGCGGCGTCGATGACCCCGTCGCCGCTGCGCACCCGGACGGCCGCCGACAGCCCGTCGAGGTGGACGGCGCCGTCATCGGTGCGGATGTCCACGGCGGTCCCGGGCGGGACGGTGATGTCCAGCCGCCCCTCGCACCCGCGGCCCAGGGAGACCGGACAGGACGAGCGGACCACCAGCACGCTCCCGGCCCGCCGCGCGCTGAACGACGGCCGGCCCACCCACCACCGCTGGGTCTGCCGCACCGCGACGCTGCCGGTGCCGGGACGGCCGGTCACGTACACGCTGCCCATGCCCGCGTGCACCTCGATGCTCCGCACCCCGGCCTCCTGACGGGTGATCACGCGCGTCTCGCTCGACAGCGTCCCGGCGACCGACAGCGTCTGGAACGCCACCGCGACCACCGCGATCACCACCAGGAACACCCGGAACGCGGTTCGGCCCGTCATGCCGGTCCCTCGATCCACCGCAGCACGGCCAGCACCCGGCGGTGGTCCTGCTCGGCGGGCGGGAGTCCCAGCTTGCCGAAGATCGACCGCACGTGCTTCTCCACGGCGCCCTCGGTGACCACCAGCTCACCGGCGATCCCCGTGTTCGAGCGGCCCTCCGCCATGAGCCGCAGCACCTCGGTCTCACGCGGGGTGAGGCCCTCCAGCGGATCCCGCCGGCGGCTGCGCACCAGCAGCTGGGCGACCACCTCCGGGTCGAGGGCGGTGCCGCCGCCGGCGACGCGCCGGACGGCGTCCGTGAACTCCGCGACGTCGGCGACGCGGTCCTTCAGCAGGTAGCCCAGGCCGTCGGTGCCCAGGGCGATGAGGTCGGTGGCGTACCGCTCCTCCACGTACTGGCTGAGCATCAGGATCGCGACGTCCGGATGCTGGGCGCGCAGCACCAGGGCGGCGCGCACGCCCTCGTCGGTGTGCGTGGGCGGCATCCGGATGTCCACGATGCACAGGTCCGGGCGGTGCTCGTCGACGGCCCGCAGCAGCAGGTCCGCGTCGGGGACGGCGGCCACCACCTCGATGCCGGCGTCGGCCAGCAGGTGCACCAGCCCCTCCCGCAGCAGCACGGAGTCCTCGGCGATCACGACGCGCATGGCAACTCCACGCTCACGGTGGTCCCCGCGCCGACGGGGCTGTCGAGCCGGAAGGCGCCGTCCACGGCGGCCACGCGGTCGCGCAGCCCCGACAGCCCGCCACGGGCGGTGGCGGTGGCGCCGCCCCGCCCGTCGTCGGCCACGGCGACCAGCAGCCGCCCGCCCTCCCGCTCGGCGTGCACCTCGATGCGGCGGGCGCCGGCGTGCTTGGCGGCGTTGGTGAGCGCCTCGCTCACGACGAAGTACGCGATGGCCTCCGCGGTGGGACCGCACCGCCCGTCGATGTTCACGTGCAGGGTCACGGGGATCGGCGACCGGGCGGCCAGGGCCGACAGGGCGGCGTCCAGGCCCCGGTCGGTGAGCACCGCCGGGTGCACGCCCCGCACCACGTCGCGCAGGGCGGCGATGGAGTCCTTCGCCTCGTCGTGGGCCCGCACGACCAGCTCCCGCGCGGCGTCCGGGTCGTCCTCGAACTTCGCCCGGGCGCGGCCCAGGTTCATGGCCAGGCTCACCAGGTGCTGCTGCGCGCCGTCGTGGAGGTCGCGCTCGATGCGCCGCCGCTCCGCGTCCGCGGCGTCCACCATGCGGGCGCGGGTCTGGGTGAGGTCGGTCACCCGCGCGCGCAGCCGCTCGTTCTCACCGGGGGCCAGCAGGCCCCGCGCGACGCCCAGGTGCGCCCGCGTGAACGCCGTGCTCGCCAGGCGCGCCGGCACGGCCAGCACCACGCCCGCCGCGCACCCGGCCCACGCCTCGATGCCCGGCCCCCAGTGCAGCCACTCGATGCCGCCGTCCCCCGGCAGCCGCTCGATGTAGGCGGGCAACAGGATCCCGGCCACCGCGCCGGCCCACAGGCTCAGCACGATCGCCAGCCCCAGGGCCGCCAGCGGCAGCAGCAGCACGCCGAAGGCCATCTCCCGCCACACCGCGCCGGACTGCGCCAGCGACAGGGGTCCGCGCAGGAACCCGCCCCGCTCGGACCGCGGCAGCGGCCGCAGCGGCACGTCGGCGTCCAGGCCGGCGACGGTCATCCACCGCACGGCGGCGGCCAGCCCGTGCACGCCCCACACCGTGGCGGTGAACAGCGGCAGGCCGATCACCACCACCACCAGGGAGGCGCTCACCGCCAGGCCGCCCACCACCAGGGCGAACAGCAGCCCGCCCATCACCACCATGGTGACCAGCAGGCCCAGCTCCAGGAACGGGCGGATGACGAGACGTCGCAGCACTGGGGCGAACGCTAGTCCCACCGCGGGGCCGAGACGACCCGGCGGGCCGCACACCGGAGGGTGGGGGTAGCCCCACCATCGATTCGGCGGGGGGCGGGATGGGCGGGCGCGCGGCGCGGACGGATCGTTGACGGCGTCCACGAGCGCCGCCCCACGCGGCTGACGAAGGAGCACGACGATGACCGCCACCGCCCCACCCGTCCGCACCCAGGCGCCGCCGTCCCGGGACCCCGGCCACCACCCGCTGCGGCGCCTGGCGGGCTGGTCCATCCGGCACCGCGTGCTCGCGATCGTGCTGTGGATCGTCCTGGTGGCCGGGGCCGTGGCGGGCGGCGGCATCGCCGGCACCAGGATGCTCACCGAGGGGGAGTCGGGCTCCGGCCAGTCGGCGCGTGCCGACCGGGCCCTGGAGCACTCGGCGTTCCCGGCGGACCTCACCGAGCGGGTGCTCATCCGCGATCCCGCGGGCGGCGTGCTGCAGCCGGCGACGGCCCGCGCGGCCGCCGCGCGGCTGCGCGCCGCGTACGGCGGGATGCCGGAGGTGGCGTCCGTCGGGCCGCTGGCGTTCAGCGACGGCGGCCGCGCCGCGGTCCTGCCCGTGGTGCTCGACACCGGCGCCGCCACCGGCGAGGCCGCCGAGACGCTCGCCACCGACCGCGTGGGGGCCGTGCTGGAGGCCACCGCGCGCGTCGCCTCCGCGGATCCCGGCGTGCGGATCGGCCAGGTGGGCGACGCCTCGGTGAGCCGGGCGGTCGACGCCGCGATCAGCGACGACTTCTCCCGCGCGGAGCTGCTGAGCCTGCCGGTGACGCTCGGGATCCTGCTGCTGGCCTTCGGGGCCCTGTTCGCCGCGGGCGTCCCGGTGCTGCTCGCGCTGTCGGCCGTCGCCGGGGCCCTGGGGCTCACCGCGATGGTCTCCCAGGTCCTGCCCGTGAGCGAGGCCGTCAGCAGCGTGGTGCTGCTCATCGGGATGGCCGTGGGCGTCGACTACTCGCTGTTCTACGTCCGCCGCGCCCGTGAGGAGCGCGCCCGCGGCGCCGGCGCCCGCGCCGCGCTGGACGTGGCCGCCGCGACCAGCGGCCGCGCCGTGGTGGTGTCCGGCCTCGCGGTGATCGTCGCGATGGCCGGCCTGCTGCTGTCCGGCAACGCCGTCTTCACATCGATGGCCATCGGCACGATCCTGGTGGTCGCCGTCGCCGTGACCGGGTCGCTCACCGTCCTGCCCGCCGTGCTGAGCCTCATCGGCGACCGCATCGACCGGCCCCGCATCCCGCTGCTGCACCGCCTGTCCCGCCCCGGGCGCCGCCGGCGCCTGTGGCCCGCCGTGATGCGCGTCGTGCTCGCCCGCCCGAAGGCCTCCCTGGCCGTCGCGGCGGGGGCGCTCGCCCTGCTGGCCGCGCCCGCCCTGGGCATGACCCTCGGCGAGAGCGGCGCCGACAGCCTCCCGCGCGACATCCCCGAGCTGCAGACCTACGACGCGCTCACCGCCGCGTTCCCGCAGAACGGCTTCGCGCACGATGTGGTGCTGTGGGCCGACCGGTCCATGGACCGGGACGCACTGCAGACCGCCGCCGCCCGCCTGCGCCGCGAGGCCGCCGCCAGCGGCCTGTTCGCGGACGCCGGGGCCGCCGAGCTGCGCCTCGCGCCGGACGCCCGCACCGCCGCGATCGACCTGCCGTACGAGGGCGACTACACCGGCACCGCCGCGGACCGGTCCCTCGACCTGCTGCGCGGCGAGCTGGTGCCGGAGATGGCGGCCGCCGTCCCCGGCGCGCACGCGGGGGTGGCCGGCGAGACCGCCGGGTCACGGGACTTCGCGGACGTGATGCGCGGCCGCCTGCCGCTGGTGATCGGCTTCGTGCTCGCCGTGACGTTCCTGGTGCTGGTGGCCGCGTTCCGGTCGGTCGTGGTCGCCGCGACCGCGGTGCTGCTGAACCTGCTGAGCGTCGGCGCCGCCTACGGCCTGCTGGTGCTGGTGTTCCAGCACGGGTTCGGGGCCGGCCTCATCGGGGCGTCGCACACCGGGTTCATCGTGGACTGGCTGCCGCTGTTCCTGTTCGTGGTGCTGTTCGGACTGTCGATGGACTACCACGTGTTCGTGGTGAGCCGGATCCGTGAGGCGCACGACGCCGGCGTGCCCACGCGCCTCGCCGTGGCCCGCGGCGTGACCTCCTCGGCCGGGGTCGTCACCAGCGCCGCCGCGGTGATGGTGGGCGTCTTCGCGATCTTCGGCACCCTGTCCCTGGTGGAGTTCAAGCAGATGGGCGTCGGGCTCGCCGCCGCGATCCTCATCGACGCCACCGTCGTGCGGGCCGTGCTGCTGCCCGCCGCGATGACCGTCCTCGGCCGGCGGAACTGGTGGATGCCGGCCCGCCTGGCGCGTCTGCTGCCGGCGGCCCACTGACGGCCCGGCGCCGGGGCCGGGCCGCGATCGCCTCCGGGGCGACGCGGGCCCGCTCCCGGCGCCGCACCCACATGGTGGCGGTGCGGGCCGCGAGCCGCCCGCACGGGCCGGGCGCGCCGGTCAGGCCGGGGCGGTGCTCAGGATGAGGTGGTTCGACGCCCTGCCGGCGTCGATCATCGACAGGTACGCGTCGAAGTAGTCGATGTGGGACGCGGTGTTCTCCTCGCCCTGCTCGACCGCGATCGCGTCGCGGTGGGTGCGGTACGCCGCGCCCCAGCGGCCCACCTGCGTCCGGAAGTCCGAGATGTACTCGAGCACCTCGTCGACCCGGAACCCGGCCTTCTGGAGCTTCGCCTTGTACCCGTCCAGGGAGTCGTAGAACTGCGGGATGAGGTAGCCGCGGGCCAAGCGGCGCCGGATGTCCGCGTCGCCCTCGTCCAGGTCGAACGTGCCGGACAGGAACATCCAGCGCCCACCGGGGCGCAGCACGCGCCGCACCTCGCGGAACAGGGCGACCTTGTCCTCGAACACGTTCATCACGTTCAGGCTCAGCGCCATGTCGAACCCGCCGTCGGCGAACGGCATGGACAGCGCGTCACCCCGGTGGAAGTCCACCCGGTCCGCCACGCCGGCCTTCGCGACCAGCGACGCCGCGACCTCGACGCCCACCTCGTTGATCTCGACCCCGGTGATGCGGCAGCCCGTGCGGGCGGCGATGTACGCGGCGGGGCCGCCGGTGCCGCTGCCCACGTCCAGCAGGTGCGTGTCCCCGGTGATCCCCAGCCGGTGGATCACCTCGTCCATGTACGCGAGCGTCGTGAACGATTGCTGGCCGATGTCGTCCTCCGGCGCCCAGATGCTCTCCCGGATGAGCCGGTTCGCCGGGCTGTCGAGCCGGTGGAGCTCCGAGTAGTCGACGCCGATCTGCTCCTGCGGCACGTTCGTCCCCCCGTCTCGGGCGCCGCTGGCACGGCGCGTCTGGCGGGACGCTATGCGGCGCACCGCCCCCGGGTCCAAGACCGATCGCACGGCGATTCATCGGTCCCACCTCTGAATCCGTGCCGCGTCAGGAGTGGCGCAGCAGCCTGAGGGCGTCGCGCCAGGCGATGCGCGAGCCGCGTCGCAGCAGCACCTGCTCGTAGATCCGGGCGGACAGCTTCCACGCGGCGAACGTCGCCAGGGCCAGCCCCGCGACCGCCACCACCACCTCGATCGCCGACGCGGCGCCCGCGGCCATGCGCATGGGCATGACGAACGGCGCGAAGGGGGGAAGCATGGACAGGACGGTGCTCGGGAGCGACTCCGGGTCGTAGCCGAAGATGAAGACCAGCAGGTACGCGGCGACCAGGGCGTAGCCGATCGGGGCGGCCGCGGACTGGGCGTCCTCCTGGCGGCTCACCAGCGACCCGGCGAGCGCGTACAGCGTCGAGTACATCGTGAACCCGCCCAGGAACCACACCAGCATGAGCGGCACCGACGACCAGATCTCCCCGGGCACCTCCAGGCCGGAGATCGCCAGGGCCACGAAGCCCGCCGCGACGGCGGAGGCGAACTGCACGAGGGCCGCGACCCCGATGCCGATCACCTTCCCGGCCAGCAGCCGATCGGGCCGGGCGCGCACCAGGAGCACCTCCACCACCGCCGAGGACTTCTCCTCGACCACCCCGGTCAGCACGTACGCGCCGAAGGTCTGCAGCGAGAGGAACAGCAGGACCGCCGCCACGGTGCCGGTGAGCACCGCCAGCCCGGACGGGCCGTCGTCGGCGTCGACCGTGACCGCCTCCAGGGGCGCCGCCGACAGCGCTTCGGTGATCTGCGCCGGGCTGAGCCCGGCGTCGCCGAGCCGCGCCTCCACCGTCACCTGGGACCAGGCCTGCCGCACCAGGGCGAGTGTCTGGTCGTCGACGTCGGTGTCGAACAGCGCCCGTCCCCGGCCGGCGTCGACCACGACGTCCAGGTCGCCGTCCCTCAGCGCCGCGCGGGCGGTGGCGAGGTCGTCGTGGTCCGTGACCGACACCGGGCGGTCCAGCTGCTCGCCCGCGGCGGTCGCGAGCCGCTCGAACGGCGCCCGGGAGTCCCCGGCGGCCACGAGCCCGATGTCGATCGTCCCGGGGCCGTCGTCGGCGACGATGCGGTTGACCAACCCCACCGCGACGAGCGCGACCACGATCAGCACGGTCCCGATGAGGAACGACCTGGCGCGCATCCGCTGGCCGATCTCACGGCGGGCGATCAGCCGGATCATCTCCAGGCCGCCGAGCGCATGGGTTCCGGGCCGCTGCGGGGGCTCAGCCATCGGCGTCTCCGGCGGGGGCGTCGCCGTCGCCGTGGGCCGGCCGGCCCACGGCGGTCAGGAAGACCTCGGACAGGTCCGGCGGGGCGAACGCGTAGCTCAGCACCGGGCCGGTGGCCCGCGCCCGGGCGATCAGCGCGCCGGGGTCGGCGTCCGCCGGCACGGGGATCCGGTGTCGGCGCCGGTCGGGGTCCACGGTGGGCGGCGCGACCGGCGTGTCCGGCCGGCCGTCCGGGGGCGGCGTGAAGTCCGTCGGCACCGTGAACTCGATGTCCACGTACCGCGTGGGGCTCGCCGCGCGGATCGCGGCGACGTCGCCGCGCAGCACCACCCTGCCCCGGTCGACGATCACGACCGAGCTGCACACGTGGGCCACCAGGTCCAGCTGGTGGCTGCTCAGCAGCAGGGCCGCGCCGCGGGCCACCTGCTGCCGCAGGACGTCGGAGAGGGTCTCCACGGCGATCGGGTCCAGGCCGGAGAACGGCTCGTCCAGGACGAGCAGGTCGGGGGCGTTGATGAGCGCCAGGGCGAGCTGCACCCGCTGCTGGTTGCCGCTGGACAGGGTCTGCACCACGTCGTCGGCGCGGTCGGCGAGCCCCAGGCGATCCAGCCACCCGTCGGCCGCCGGGCCCGCCCCGTCGCGCAGGCCGCACATCGTCGCGTAGTAGACCAGGTGCTCGCGGACCTTCATCCGCTGGTACATCCCGCGCTCGGCGGGCATGTAGCCGAACCGCAGCCGGACGTCGGGACCGACGGGCCGGCCGTGCCAGGTGACCGTCCCCGCGTCGAGCGTGATGAGCCCCATGATGGCCCGCATCGCGGTGGTCTTGCCGGCGCCGTTGGGTCCCAGGAAGCCCACGATCTCACCGGGTGCCACATCGAAGGCGACCCCGTCGAGCGCGGTCACCCGTCCGAAGCGCTTGGTGAGCCCGTCCACGGTCAGCATCGGACTCCAGCGTACCCGTCACGCATCGGACCGACACCGGCGGCGTGGCCGGGCGCGGGCGGACCGAGCGGCGCCCGCAGGGATCGTGCGGGCCACCCGCGTCGCGAACCGGCCGGCACCCCTTACGCGGCGCGGCACCCCGGCGGATCCTTCGGGACGAGAAGGGAGGTGCGACGCATGCCCGCCCGCATCGTGATCCTGGGTGCCGGAACCGGGGGCACCCTCACCGCGAACCGCCTGCACAGGCGCCTCGAGGACGCCGGCGCCACGATCACCGTCGTCGATCGGGACGACCGCCACGTCTACCAGCCGGGGCTGTTGTTCGTGCCGTTCGGCCTCGCGGACCCGCATGACATCGTGCGGCCCAGGTCCCGGCAGCTCCTGGGGCCCGTCCGGTACCTGGAGACCGGCGTGGACCGGGTGGAGGCGGACCGCGACACCGTGGTGCTCGCCGACGGCTCGGAGGAGCCGTACGACGTCCTGGTCATCGCCACCGGCGCGGTCCTGGCGCCGGAGGAGACCGAGGGCCTCACCGGCGAGGGGTGGGGGCGCAGCGCCTTCACCTTCTACGACCTGGAGGGCGCCACCGCGCTGCACGATGCGCTGGAGCGCTTCGACGGCGGGCGCCTGGTGGTGAACCTCGTGGACCTGCCCATCAAGTGCCCGGTCGCGCCCCTGGAGTTCTGCTTCCTCGCCGACTGGTACCTGCACGAGCGCGGCATCCGCGACCGCACCGAGCTGGTGTTCGTGACGCCGCTCGACGGGGCGTTCACCAAGCCCGTGGCCTCGGCGACCCTCGGCGGGCTGCTGGAGGAGAAGGGCGTCCGCATCGTCACCGAGTTCAACACCGGCGAGGTGACCTACCGTGCGGACGGCGGCGGGACGCTGACCTCCTACGACGGCCGGGAGGTGGAGTTCGACCTGGCCGCCGTCATCCCCGTGCACAACGGGGCGGACTTCGTGGGCCGCTGGCCCGGCCTCGGCGACGAGCTGGGGTTCGTCGCCACCCACCCGGCGACGCTGCAGACCACCGCGCGGCCGAACGTGTTCGCCATCGGCGACGCCACCAGCCTGCCGGTGTCGAAGGCCGGCTCGGTGACGCACTTCGAGGGCGAGGTGCTCACCGAGAACGTCGTGCGGTTCCTGGAGGGCCGGGAGCTGGACGCCGGGTACGACGGCCACGCCAACTGCTTCATCGAGACGGGCTTCAAGAAGGCCCTGCTCATCGACTTCAACTACGAGACCGAGCCGCTGCCCGGGCACTTCCCGGGCCCGGTGGGGATGCCGCTGCTCAAGGAGAGCAGGCTCAACCACCTGGGGAAGCTCATGTTCCAGTGGTTCTACTGGCACACGCTGCTGCCCGGCCGGGACATCCCCGGCATCGGCACGCGCATGCCGGAGCGGGGCAAGCACCGGCCCGCCGCCCACGCCACGGACAGGGAGGACACCCCATGAGCACCGCCACCTACGCGGGGGTCGCCGTCGACCTCAACGACGAGGGGTTCTTCACCGACCCCGGCCAGTGGACGCGGGAGATCGCCGCGGAGATCGCCAGGGCGGACGGCATCGACGCCCTCACCGACCGGCACTGGCGGGTCATCGACTACGCGCGCGAGCAGTTCCTGCAGACCGGCAGCGGCCCGGCCGTGCGCGGCCTGGGCAAGGGATCCGGGGTGAGCGTGAAGGAGCTGTACGAGCTGTTCCCGAAGGGCCCGGCGAAGATGGCGGCGCGCATCGCCGGCATCCCGAAGCCGAAGGGATGCATCTGACCATGCCCGAGCCCATCAGCAAGGTCTCGATCATCGTCTCCAAGGGCTCCCTGGAGGGGATCTACCCGGCGCTCATCATGGCCAACGGGGCGCGGGCCGAGGGCATCGAGGCGAACCTGTTCTTCACGTTCTTCGGCATGGACGCCGTCCAGCGGAGGCGCGTGGACCACATCAAGGTCGCGACCGTCGGGAACCCCGGGATGCACATCCCCACGCTCCTGGGCGGCCTGCCGGGGATGTCGGCGCTCGCCACCCACCTCATGCAGAAGAAGATGGACGACCTGGACATCCCGCCCATCCCGGAGTTCATCGAGATGATCGCCGACACCGGCGCCGGCCTGTACGCCTGCCAGGCGTCGGTGGACATGTTCGGCCTGTCCCGCGAGGACTTCGTGGACCAGGTGGAGGACATCATCACCGTGGGCGACTTCTACGCGATGGCCGCGGGCGGGCAGATCATCTTCACGTAGCGGTTCCGGGGCGCCCGGCGGCGCCGTCCGCCGGGCATCCCCGCCGGTGCGCGCCGGTTTTTGGGTGAATCGCCGAACGGTGGCAATAATTGGCCGATCCGCGAGACCCCTGACATCCTCGTCGGCCCCCGGTCGGTCGCGGCCGCCATCGGCGGCACGCTGGCCGATCTGGACGCCCGGTGGACCCCGCAGCCCCTGCGGTTCAACCGGCGGCTGCTCACCGCCGTGTCGGTGGCCGCCGCCGCGTACGCCGCCGCCGCGGTCGCGTGCCTGCTGCTCATCGACTCCCCGGGGCTCGTGTCGCCGGCCGAGGGGGCGCTCCTCGTGCTGGCGTACCTGCTGGCCACCCAGGTGCGGTTCGAGCTGGGCCCGGCCTTCCTGCTGGGCACCGAGGTCACCCTGGTCCCGCTGCTGCTGCTGGCGCCCGTGGGCGCCGTGCCCGCCCTGGTGGGCGGCGCAATGCTCGCCGGCGCGGCGCTGGCGGTGTTCACCGGGCGCCTGCCCGCCGATCGCCTCCTGTCGGCGCTCGCGTCGTCGTGGCACGTGATGGGCCCGGTGCTGGTGATCGCCATCGCCGGCGTCCCCGAGCCGGACACCGGCAGCTGGCCGGTGTACGTCCTCATGTTCGCCTCGCAGCTGGCCACCGAGGCCGTCGCCGACACGCTGATCAACCGGTGGGACGACAACGGGCAGTCGTGGGCCGACAACCTGCGGGACCTGCTCGTGTCGCAGACCGTCGACGCCATGATGTTCCCCGTGGGGCTGCTGGCCGCGGTGGCCGCCATGACCACCGGCAACCCGCTGTGGGCGCTGTTGACCGTGCCGGTGGTGCTGCTGCTCACGGTGGGTGACTGGGAGCGGCGCAGGCGCATCCGCCAGAGCCGGGCGCGCCTGGAGGCGCTGGACCGTGAGCGGGAGCGCGGCGACGCGGCCCTGGAGCGGGTGGGCGAGGCGATGGGCACCCTGCTCGACCCGGACGCGCTGGTGGAGCTGGCGGTGCTGTCGGCCGGGGAGGCCGTCGCGGCGGAGGTCGTGGCCCTGCCGGGCAGCGGCGCCGCGCCGCCCGCGGACCCGGACGTGGCGGCCTTCGCGGAGGCGATGCGGCGGCGGGCGGTCGCCGGCAACCGGGCCACCGTGGGCGAGGAGGACGGCCTGCACGGCCTGGCGGTCCCGGTGGGAGGGCTCAACGAGCGCACCGCGCTGGTGTGCGCGCGCACGGGACAGGCGTTCGACGCGGAGGCCCGGCACCGGCTGGTCACCCTCGCCGGCCAGCTGTCGGCCGGCCTGCGCGCCGCCGACACCCACGAACGGCTGCGGCACCTCGCCGAGACCGACCACCTCACCGGCCTGTGGAACCACCGCCGCTTCCAGGAGGACCTGCGCGCCGCGATGGGCCGGGGCGCCTGCACGGCCCTGGTGCTCATCGACCTGGACGACTTCAAGGCGATCAACGACGCCCACGGCCACCAGATGGGCGACCTGGTGCTGTCCGCCGTCGGCCGGCTGCTGCGCGACGGGTGCCGGGAGCAGGACCGGCCCGCCCGCTACGGCGGGGAGGAGCTCGCCGTGGTGCTGCCGGCGGCCACGTGGCCCGACGCCCGGGCGTTCGCGGAACGCATCCGCGAGGACATCGCGGCGCTGCGGGTGGAGGCGCCCAGCGGTGAGCGGGTGCACGTGACCGCGTCGGTGGGCGTGGCGCTCAGCCGCCCGGGCGCGGCGACCCCCGAGACCCTCATCGCCGCGGCCGACGCCGCCCTGTTCGAGGCCAAGCGGGCAGGGAAGGACCGGGTCGCCGGCGCCGCCCCCGCGGTGCGCGCCTAGCCTCCCGGGCGGGCGTCGAACGCGTCCCGCGCCGCGGCGACCGCGTCGCGATTCGTGCGCGTCCAGTCGACCAGCGGCCGGACGGCGTCCAACAGGGATGCGCCCAGCGGCGTGAGCGAGTAGTCCACGCGCGGCGGGACGACCGGGTGCACCTCCCGGGTCACCAGGCCGTCACGCTCGAGCTGCCGCAGGGTGCGGGTGAGCATCCGCTGGCTCAACCCGTCGATCTCCCGCAGCAGCTCGGTGAACCGGTGCGTGCGCACGCCGAGCAGCTCCACCACCAGCAGCGACCACTTGTCGGCGAGCCGGTCGAGCAGGTTCCGCAGCTGACATGCCTGCGTGGTGGTGACCTCCACGGTTCCCTCCGTGTGCGTCTGGGATTCCGATGTGCCGTCTTCCGCCCGCCGCAATGGTTCCTCATCATGTGGTCGGTATCAAGGAAGAACAGATGACATCGGGAGGAACCATGGCGATCCCGGACACCGGCATCTTCCTGCCGACCATGTGGACCAACGGCGAGCCCGCTCCCGACCCGGTCGCCGCCGCGCGGCTCGCGGAGGACCTCGGCTACGAGTCGGTGTGGGTGGTCGACCAGCTCGTGGCCGGCACGGGGGTCCCCGTCCTGGACAGCGTCGTGGTGCTCTCCGCGGCGGCGGCCGTCACCCGGCGTGTGCGCCTGGGGTTCGGGGTGATGGTCGCCCCGCTGCGTCCGGCGGTGTGGATCGCCAAGCAGGCCGCGACGCTCCAGCACCTGTCGGGTGACCGCGTGATCCTCGGCGTCGGGGCCGGCGGCGACCGCCACGCGCGCTCGTGGGACGCCGCCGGCGTGCCGCGGCGGGAGCGCGGCGCCCGCCTGGACGCCGCCCTGGACGTGCTGCCGGGGCTCGTGGCGGGCACCGGTGCGGCGGCGCTCGCACCGGGCGCGGCGATGCCGCCGGTGGTGGTGGGCGGCACCGCGGATGCGGCGCTGCGGCGGGCGGCCTCGGCCGGCGGGTGGTTCGCGCTCCCGCTGGCGCCCGCCGCGGCGGCCGGCAGCCTGGCGCGCCTGCGGGAGCGGGCGGCTCGCGAGGGGGCCCCGGAGCCGGAGGTGACGGGCAGCATCGCGGCGGCGATCGCCGGCGACCCGGCCCTGCCCGGCCGGGAGGACCTGCTGCGGCGTCTCACCGACCCCGACGGGATGTTCGGCATGCCGGCGGAGGCGGTGCCGGACATGGTGGTGACCGGCGGCCGGGAGGCGGTGGCGGATCGCCTGCGCGGGTGGGGCGCGGCGGGCGCCCGGCGCGTCGTGTTCAGCCCCGTCGCGGGGGACTGGGGGGAGCAGGCCCGCCGCTTCGCGGAGGCCGCGGCGCCGGCACGCGCCGAGATGATCGATTCCACGGGGCTCGATGCGGTGTGGGCGACGAGGCTTCGAGTGGGGCGGCCCAACCGTGCTTGAGCCGGACCCCGGCGGCGTCGGCCAGCCGCATCCCCCAGGAGAACCGGGAGTGGCTGGCACACCGGCCATACCCACAGCACTCGGCCGGCCGGGAGCGGCGGGTGGTCTCAATCGAGCGGCCGCACTCGACCGGAGTGGAGTCCATCGGCACCGAGTCATCGTGGAAACCGGGGCAGCCGGTCGAGAACACCCCGGTCAACCGGTCGATTGCCTCCCGCGGTCCCCGGCGACGCGGTACCCGGGGTGGTCGGGCGGCACCGGGAACAGGTGCCGTGGAGCCGGTGACGGGCCACCGCCGGAAACCGCCGGTCAGATCCGATGCCCATCGCCACCTGCGCCACGCATAGGGTGATCACCTCCGCGTCGGTCAGCACCCGGCGGGCGTTGGCCCGCCGGGTTGGCAGCAGGTCGTCGGCGGTGACATGACCGCGATGCGGAGGGTGTCCAGGTGGGCGTCCATCGGGGCCTCCGGGTCAGCGATGCGTTGGCACCGCCGACGTCAGCCCCTCTGCATCCCAACCTCCACCACCACGGCCCGCGCCGTGGAATCACTCATCTAGGGTGCCGTGGCCGGGCCCATCCCGTTGCGGAGGAGGTTGCCGCGTCCCGTGGGCCATGGCAGGCAGTTCGCCGCGGATCCGGGCACCCGGTACACGTCGAGGCCGTGGTCGAAGGAGCTCAGCACGATCTCCAGCCGGCCGTCGCCGTCGATGTCCGCGACCGATGGCGCGGCGGGCACGCCGATGCCGTTGCCGTTGGTGCCCTGACGCGGGATCCGGAGCTCGTGCAGGCGCTTCCCGCGTCCGTTCAGGACGATGAGGCGCCCGCCGTTGCGGGACAGGGAGTACGTGGCGAACACCAGCTCCGGCTTCCCGTCGCGGTTGAGGTCTGCGGCGACCACCTCGGAGGCGAACGTGCGGCGCCCGCCGCGGGCGTAGTCGTAGCGCCACAGCCGCTTCCCGCCGGGGCCGACCGCGTACACGGCGCCGTCGGGCACGGCGGCGACGATCTCCGGGCGGGCGTCGCCCGTCACGTTCACGACGGTGGGGGCGGGCACGCCGCTGGGCGGGGACCAGTCCCCGCCGGCGCGCACGGCGGGCTTGCGTGACAGCGGCGGGTTCGCGAACCCGCGGTGGCGCATGGCCGACCGGGCGCCGCCGCCCTGTGCGCCGTCCAGGACCATGAACGCGTACGCCTGGGTCTCGTACGGCTCCTTGCGCTCGGCGTTCGGCAGGCCGATCACCTCGTTGCGCCCGTCGCGGTCGAGGTCCGCCACCGACGGCGGTGACGCGGTCCACTGCAGCCACATCTGGCGGCGCACGTCCGGCCAGGCGCCGCGGTGCAGGTGGTAGTGGTTGCGCTCGACGACGGGGGAGAGCCAGCGGATGAACTGCCCCCAGCCCAGCCGCCGTCCCGCGAACCCGCTCTGGCGGTTGGTGAACCACGGCGAGGCGAGCACGGAGGTGCCGTCGTGGTTGAACACGTTGATCTGGTGGTTGTCGAACGTCACGACGACCTCGAGCTGCGGGTCGTCGTCGAGGTTGCCGGTGCCCACGTTCAGCCCGTACGCCCCGTACCCCTGGTTGCCCTGGCCGTTGAAGGACCGGTCGCCGGCGTTGTACCGGGGCCACGCGTCCGCCCCGGCGCCTGCGGGGCGGTACAGGCGCCCGTCCGCGTCGAACACGAACACCTGGGCGCCGTCGTCGGCGGTGTTGGTGGTGGTGACGATCACCTCGGTGCGGCCGTCGCCGTCGAGGTCGGCGGCCGCCATGCCGCGGGCCTCGGGCGCCTGGCCGCCGCTCGCGGTGGACGCGGTCCACGCGACCTGCAGGCCGCCGCCGCGCAGCCGGTAGGCGGCGACGGTGCCCTCGTTGCCGCCCACCACGATCTCCCTGGTGCCGTCACCGTCCAGGTCGGCGACGACGCCCGGCGCGTAGACGCGGCCCTTGGTGGCGGTGCCCTTCCCGAGCTGCCGCCCCCGCGCGTCGTAGACGAACGTGGAGTACTGGGGGGCGATGATCTCGAGCCTGCCGTCGCCGTCCAGGTCGACCAGCGACGGGGAGGCGTACCACCCGGTCTCACCGGTGGTGATGCGCCGCAGGAAGCGGGGCTTGGCGACCGCGCCCGACGGGTTCGCGGCGGCGCACGATCCGGCGGCGGGTTGGGCGTCGGCCCGGTGGGCGGCGCGAGGCACGGCGATGACCGCTGCGGCCGCCGCGAGGGCGGCCCCGGCGAGGAGGGCACGTCTGGGCACGGGGCGAGCCTACCCGGGGCGGTCCGCCGGTTTCCCG
>JADLHW010000053.1 GCA_020848615.1 Thermoleophilia bacterium | reverse complement strand
CTTGGAAATCACCCTTCTCAAAATGGATGACCCGCTTACCGGTCTCACGCTCCATGGCCTCAGCCTTACGCATCGAGGCCCACTGCTTCGGCAAAACAAAATGCGACGTACGAGACGAAAGACGCAGCGGCGATCTGGCGCTGGTGGCCATCGGGGCTCCTTCCTGTGGGTCGTCCCCTCAGCGTAGTCCCGCGTCCCGAGCGCGGTCCAAGACCAAACCGCCGATGATTGATAGGCTCGGGCTATGAGTTTGACGCTGCAGCGTTTGCGGTACTTCCTCGCGGTTGCGGACGAGTTGAGCTTCACCCGGGCGGCGGAGCGCCTCCACGTGGCGCAGCCGTCGCTGAGCGCCCAGGTGCGGGCCCTGGAGAAGGGCCTGGGCGTCGAGCTCCTGCGGCGCACGACCCGCCGGGTCGAGCTCACCGAGGCCGGCCGCGGGCTGCATGAGGACGGCCGCCGCCTGATGGAGGAGCTCGACCGCGCCGTCACCCGGGCGCGACGCGCGCACGACCACGAGTCCGCGGCGCTGCGGGTGGCCTACACCGCCAGCGTGGGGTACCAGGCGCTGCCGCTCATCCTCGACGAGCTGGAGGCGGAGGCCCCCGAGGTGGTGGTGAGCGCCCACCGTGCGTGGAGCACCCGCGTGATCGACGCCGTGCGCACCCGCGACGTGGACCTGGGCCTCGTGCGCGAGTTCGCGGGGGCGGAGGGGCTGGTGCACGAGTGCCTGCGGCGGGAGCCGCTCGCGGTGTTCGCCAGCCACCGGCACCGGCTGGCGGGCAGGGACGACCTCACGGTGGAGGAGCTGCGGGGGGAGACGATGGTGGTGGTGCCCGCGTCGCTGGCCCCCGGGTTCCACGACCTGGTGATCGCGCTGTGCGCGCGCCGCGGCTTCGCCCCGCCCACCATCGAGCTCGCGGCGCCGGACAACCGCGAGCCGTTGCTGGCGCACCTGTCGCGGCATCCCGACCGCCTGTTCGTGGGTCCCGTGTCGATGTCCACGACGTCATGGGAGGGCGTCGTGCACGTGCCCATCCGCGACCCGGACGCGCGCATGGAGCTGGTCGCGGTGTGGCCCGAAACCGGCGCCGCGCCGTCGGTCGCCGTGGCGGTCGCCGCCGCGCGCACCGTCGCGGAGCGCGAGGGGTGGCTGGCCATTGCGGCCTGACCGCCGGGCCTTGCCACCGGCGCCACGAAAGACCAGAATCCCATGTGGTTTTCGAACGTATGTCCCGGCCGGTTCCGAGGAGGACACCCGCATGGCGCTGCAGCTCAACGACATCGCGCCCGATTTCACGGCGCAGACCACGGACGGGGAGATCCGGTTCCACGAGTGGATCGCGGACTCCTGGGCCGTGTTGTTCTCCCATCCCAAGGACTTCACGCCGGTGTGCACCACCGAGCTGGGGTACATGGCCGCCATCAAGCCGGAGTTCGACCGGCGCGGGGTGAGGATCATCGGGTTGAGCGTGGATCCCCTGGACCGCCACGCCGAGTGGGCCAAGGACATCGAGGCGACCCAGGGCACCGCCCCGAACTTCCCGATCATCGCCGACAGCGACTACGCGGTGGCGAAGGCCTACGGGATGCTCCCGGCGAGCGTGGAGGGCGATGCGCTCCAGCGCACCCCGGCCGACAACCAGACGGTCCGCAACGTGTTCGTGATCGGCCCGGACAAGCGCCTGAAGCTGATCCTGGTGTACCCGATGACCACGGGCCGCAACTTCGATGAGGTGCTGCGGGTCATCGACTCGCTGCAGCTGACCGCCACGCACAAGGTCGCCACCCCCGCCCAGTGGACCCAGGGTGGGGATGTGATCATCGCCGGCTCGCTGAGCAACGAGCAGGCCAAGGAGATCTGGCCCGAGGGCTGGCAGGAGCCGCGCCCCTACATCCGGATCGTGCCCCAGCCCGTCTGACACGGTGGGGCGGGGCCACCACGGCACACCCCGTGGTGGCCCCGCCGACCTCCATCAGTCGCGCAGCCGGCGGAGCTCCGCATCCCGCCGGGCCTGTCGGTACAGGTACTCCTCGGCCTCACGGCCCAGGGATCCGCCGGGCAGCGGGGGCACGCGTATCGCCGCGACGAGGCAGGCGATCCCGAGCATCCCGAGCACCACCGCCAGTGCGTACAGGACAATCATGTGTGATCACCACCTTTCATGATAGTGACCACTATCGTTACCTGGGTGACGGTGCACGCGCAAGGGGCCTCGTCCATGCACCTCGCCACTTCACACGCGGAGAGCCTCTAAGACGCAAGAGAGACGGGGCGATCGGCGCGCCGGCTTGCAAGTGGCGACTCACGTGTGGGAGAGTCACGCTGACTGGAGGTGAGGGGATGAGTGGTCATCATCCAGTTCAGCCAGATGGCGCAGGAGTTCCCGAGACGGATTTCGAGATCCAGTACCGGGCGCTGACCGACAGCGTCGACAGACTCCTCGAAGGCGGCCTCGGTGCCTGCATCGCAGGTCTTCACGAACTTCCCACGGGGCACCGGCCCCGCGGCATCCTCGGCGCCGTCGAGATCGCGGAGCGCAAGAACCGGGAGCACACCCCGTCGATGTAGCCACGCCGGCGCAACGTCCCACACCACCGGAGCATCGAACGAGACATGAGCACCTCCCTCTCACGCACGGCACGCCGCACCACGGTCGCGGCGCGCGTCATGGCCGCAACGATGCGGGTGCTGCTCCGGGACGGCGTCCGCCGGCTGCGCACGGCGGAGATCGCACGCGAGGCCGGCACCACCGAGAGCACGCTGTTCCGCCACTTCGGCAGCCTCGATGAGATCCTGTCCCGCACCTACGACCACGCGTGGACGCTGGTGAACGAGCACGTCGCCGCCGCCGCGTTCACGCGGCCGCTGCCCCCGGACCCCGTCCAGGCGCTGCTCGCGGACACCGCGGCCCTGTGGGGCATGCGCGACGAGGACGAGGCCGCCGACGCGGCGCTCGTCGCCCTCCTGTTCATGCGGCGTCGCAGGGAGATCATCCCGGATGAGGGGGACGCGCCCGCCCAGCGGCTGTTCGAGGCGCGCCTCGACCGCATCGCGGCGTCGGTGGTGGCTGCGGCGACCCGCCTGGAGGAGCACCCCTACACGGGCGACCCCGAGCACGGCGCGCTCCTGCTGCGGACCCTGGTGCTGAACTACGCCGCCACCGTCTGGCTCACGTGGTTCACCATGCCCGCGGGCAGCGACGACATCACCGAGCCGGACCACGACCTCTCCGCGGACGAGGCCCAGATGGGCGTGCTCACCCTCATCGAGCGGGCGCTCGGGGTGCCGGTGGGCGCCCTCTCGCAAACGGCGTAGCGTCCACCCGCGCCGCCCCCGGGAAGCGGAACCCGCCCCCCGGGCAAGGAGGGGCATGACGACCGACCACCGCACCGACGCGGCGATCGTCGCGGAGTCGCTCCGGCGGCCCGAGGCGTTCGCGGCGTTGTTCGACCGGCACTTCGACCGGATCCACGGATACCTGTCGCGCCGGTTCGGGCCCCAGGCCGCCGCGGACGCGGCCTCCGAGACGTTCCTGGTGGCGTTCCGCCGCCGCGGTTCCTACGACCCCGCCCGCGTGGACGCGCTGCCCTGGCTGTTCGGCATCGCCGTCCGCGTGGCCCGCTCCCAGCGCCGCACCGAGCGCCGCATGCTGCGGGCCACCGGCGTGCACGACGCCCCGCCGGAGGACCCGCACGCCACCGTCGACGCCCGCCTGGGCGCCGGGGAGCGCGAGGCCCTGCGCCGCGCCCTGGCCGGCCTGCGCCGCCAGGAGCGCGACGCCCTCACCCTGTTCGCGCTCGCCGACCTCACCTACGAGGAGATCGCGGTGGCCCTGGGGACGACCCCGGGCACCGTCGCGTCCCGCATCTTCCGCGCCCGCAGCCGCCTGAGCGGCGAGCTCGCCGCGCTGCGCCCCGCCCTCGCGAACCCGAAGGAGGCCGTCGATGCCTGACACCCTGACCCGCGGCGTCGGGACCGCCTACCCGCCGGCCGGGGACCCCGGCGACGCGCGCGAGGCGGCCCTGCGCGCGCTGGCTCGCGAGATCGACGGCGGCGCGCCGCGCCGCTCCCGCCGGCGCCTCGCGCTGGCGGCCGCCACCGGAGCCGTGGCCGTGACCCTCGCCGGGGCGGGCGTCGTGCGCCTGGTGCTGCCCGGCGACGCGGGCCTCCCGCGTGCCGACGCCGCGACCGTCGCGGCGCTCGAGACCGGCGCGCGGGCGGCGGAGGGCGCACCCGCGGCCCCCGTCCTGGGTCCCGGGAAGTACCTGTACACGCGGTCGAGCAGCGTGGACCAGGTCACGTCGGTGACCGGGGGGACCAGCACGACCTACCTGGTCCAGCACGAGCGCCAGAGCTGGTTCAACGCCTCCGGCGGGCGCCTGGTCGAGTCCGGCAGGCCGCTCAGGTTCCTCGCCGGCGACAGGGCGTTCTGGGAATCCGAGGTCCGGCGCCTGCAGAACACGTCCCCCGGTACCTCCCGCGTGTCGGGACTCCCATCGGTCTCGGCACGGTTCGCCGAGGTCGGTGCCTCCGATGCCGCCCTGGCGGAGCGGGTCGATGATCCCCGGGGCGCCGCCGAGCTCCTGCGTGACGCCGCGCCCAGGTACGGCGGGGCGCCGCGGGATCAGGAGATGTTCGTGATGGTCGGCGATGGCCTCCGCGAGACCGACTTCTCCCCGGGCGCCCGCGCCGCCCTGTTCCGCGCGGCCGCGTACATCGAGGGCGTGCGCTCCATCGGGACGGTGCGGGACTCGCGCGGCCGTGCGGGGATCGGCGTCACCCGGGAGTCCGATGGCATGCGGGAGGTCCTGATCTTCGACCCGGAGACCTCCCAGCTGCTGGAGGAGCAGCGGCGCACCACCGGGCCCATCGACTGGCTGCCCGGCGTGCCCACGGGCAGCCTGGTGGGTCGCAGCACCTACCTGGTGAGCGCCGTCGTCGGCTCGGAGACCGCCACCCCGTAGGTCAGGCGTCGCGCGCGGCCGAGACGAACGCCGCCATGAGGGCCGGGTCCTTGGTGTGACCCGGCCCCTCAACCCCCGAGATGACGTCGACGACGGCGGGCCGCACCTCGCGGACCGCCGTCGCGACGTTCGCCGGCGTGAGACCGCCGGCAAGCACCACCGGCACCGGCACCCCGTCGGCGACGCGCCGCACGAACGCCCGGTCGACGGCCACGCCCGTACCGGCCGGCCGCGCGGAGGACTTGGAGTCCACCAGCAGCTCCGCCGCACCCGCGGCGGCGTACGCGCGGCCCAGGGCGATCCAGTGCGCCGGGTCGGGGTCCGGGGCGTCCACGTCGATGCGCAGCGCCTTCACCACCGGCACCCCGGCGGCGGCGACGGCGGCGACCACCGCCGCGGGGCCGTCGTCGTGGATCTGCACCATGTCGGGCGCCAGGTTCCCGACGATCTCGAGGATCGCATCCGCGCCGCCGCCCACCACGGCCACGCGCAGCACCCGCTGCGGCACCGCGTCCATGACGTCCCGGGCACGTTCACGGGTGAGGTTCCAGGGGTTGTCCTGCGGATACTCGACCACGAACCCCAGCCGGTCGGCGCCCGCCGCGACGGCCGCCGCGACGTCCTCCGGCCGGGTCATCCCGCAGATCTTGACCAGCGTCACCGGGGCCAGCCCACGCCGATGAGCGCCTCGATCATCGCCCGGGTGTCGGGTGCGGTGAGGATCGCGGTGCCCACCAGCACGGCGTCCGCGCCGGCGTCGCGTGCGCGGCGGGCATCCTCGGGGCCGGCGATCGCGCTCTCCGACAGCACCACCGCGCCCGGGGGGAACGCCGCCACCAGCCGTTCGGTGCGGGCGACGTCGCCGTCGTCGACCTCGCCGACGCGGATGTCCCGGTTGTTCACGCCCAGCACGTCGGGCCGCAGGCCCAGGGCCGCCACCCGCGCCAGGTCCGCGGGCTCGTGGACCTCCACGAGGGTCTCCAGGCCCTCCGCGTGCGCGGCCTCGTGCAGCGGCCCCAGGGTGTCGCCCAGCATGTTCACGGTGAGCAGCACGATCTGGACGCCGGCCTCCCGCGACTCGCGCATGTCCTGCGGGCCGCGGGGGAAGTCCTTGCGCAGGATGGGGACGTCCACCAGCGGCCGGATGCGCCGCACGATGTCCAGGTCCCCGCCGAAGTCGTGGGGTTCGGTGACCACCGAGATCCCGGCGACCGGCAGCGACCCGTAGACGCGGGCGAGGTGCTCGGGGGTGCGGCCGCGCAGCAGGTCGCCCTCCTTGGGCGACCGCACCTTGATCTCGGCGAGCACCGGCATGCGCCCCTCGGCCTGCCGGCGGCGAACGGACGCGGCCAGCCCGGCCGCCGCCGGGGCGTTCACGCGGTCACACCTCCTGGGACGCGGCGGCGACCTCCTCGAGCTTGCGCAGGGCCGCGCCGCCGTCCAGCGTGGTGCGCGCGAGCTCCAGGCCGCCCTCGGGGCTGTCGGCCCGCCCGGCCGCGTACAGCGCGAACGCGCTGTTGAGCAGCAGGAAGTCCCGCCGCGGGCCGGTGTCCTGCCCCGCGAAGATCCCGCGGATCGTGTCCGCGTTGAACTGCGGGGACCCGCCCTGCACGTCCTCGAACGAGCAGCGGGACAGCCCCAGGTCCTCCGGGGACACCTCGTACTTGGTGATCACATCGCCCTTCACCTCGGCGACGCTGGTGCGGCCCAGGATCGACATCTCGTCGAGCCCGTCCATGCCGTGCACCACCAGCACGTGGTTCATGCCGAGCTGCGCGACGACCTCGGCGACCATGCCCACCAGCTCGGGGCGGTACACGCCCAGCAGGTGCCGTGGGGCACCCGCCGGGTTGATGAGCGGCCCGATGATCGTGAAGAAGATCGTCTTGATGCCGAGCGCCTGCTCGGGGAAGAACACCTTCAGCATGAGCGGGTGGAAGCTCGGCGCGTACAGGAAGCTCCAGCCCACGCGCTCGATCAGCGACTCGCCCTGGGCGGGCGCCAGCTCCACCCTGATGCCCAGGGCCTCCAGGGCGTCGGCGCTGCCGGACGAGGAGGAGATGGACCGGCTGCCGTGCTTGGCGACCTTCGCGCCGGCCGCGGCGCACAGCAGGGAGTTCGCGGAGCTGACGTTGAAGGTGGTGAGGCCGCCGCCCGTGCCGCACATGTCCACCAGGTCGCCGTCGACCTTCGGCTGGATCTGCACGCAGTTCGCCCGCATCGCGCGGGTGATGTAGGTGACCTCGTCGATGCTCGGGCCCTTCATCAGCAACGCCACGAGCCACCCGGCGATCTGCGCCTCCGTGACCTCGTCGTCCCGCATCGCCTCGATGAAATCGAAGATCTCCCGCTCGGAGAGGTCCTGGTTCTGCGTGAGCTTCCCCAGGGCGTTGCGGGTGACCTGTGCGCCGGTGCTCATCCGCCGCCCCCTCTCAGAACTTGTAGGTGTGGAAGGCCATGAGCGTCTCGGTGTTCACGATCCCCTCGACGCCCTGCAGCCGCTCGGTGATGACCTCCGACATGTGCTCGTACTCCTGCACCTGCACCTTGGCCACCAGGTCGTAGGCGCCCGCCGTGGACAGCACCTCGGTGACGTCCGGGATCTGACCGATCTCGCGGGCGATGCGGGCGACCTGCCCGCCTTCGGTGTTCATGAGCACGATCGCGGTGACCATGTGACTCCTTTGGATGCGGTGGCCCCATCCCCGGGCCGCTGGACGGGCCAATTTCTGCATGGCCGGAGCCGCCGATGCAAGGCCCGGCGGGCGAGGAGGCGCCGGTTGGGTACGCTCGGGAGGTGGGATGGCCCCTGGAGCTCATGGACTGGAAGCGCCGTGTCGCCGCGATGTACGCGGGGGCCCGGGCGGGCGACGGGGACCCGGGCACGCTCGCCGCGTTCCGGGAGGCGCGGGACCGCCTGTTCGCCGGGCACCCGGAGAGCCCGCTCACCCCGGGTGACCGGGACGCGTTCACCGGCCTGCCGTACTTCCGGCACGACCCGGCGCTGCGGGTCACCGCGCACCTGGAGCCCGAGCCGGACGGGCCCGAGCTGGTGATCCCGACCAGCACGGGCGAACCCACCCGCTTCCGCCGCGTGGGGTTCGTGTCGCCGGTGATCACCGGCACCGGGGCGCGGCTCGCGGTGTACTGGCTGGAGGGGTACGGCGGCGGGCTGTTCCTGCCGTTCCGGGACGCCTCCGCGGGGGAGGGCACCTACGGGGGCGGCCGGTACCTGCTGGACACCGTGAAGGGCGCGGACCTGGGGGCCGACCGCCAGGGCGCCCTGGTCCTGGACTTCAACTACGCCTACAACCCGTCGTGCGCGTACGACCCGCGCTGGAGCTGCCCGCTCGCACCGCCGGAGAACGTGCTGGACATCCCGGTCCCGGCCGGGGAGATGGCGCCCGCCGGCTGAGCTCCGGTGCGTCCCCGATGCCCGTGTGCCGGGGCGGCGGGACGATTAGGGCACGGCGTCCGGACCGAGGGGGGATGCGATGACCGGTGCGATCGGCGACCTGCTGCGCGTGCGGGGACACCGGGTGGGCGAGCACCCCCGGCTCGGTGAGATCACCGAGGTGCTGGGGGAGCCGGACCACGTGCACTTCCGGGTGCGGTGGGAGGACGGCCAGGAGACGATCGTCTTCCCGGGCCCGGACATCGTCATCCAGCCGGCCACCGCGGCCGGCTGAACGCGTCGCTCAGGAGGGCCCGGGGACCCCGCCCGACGTGCCGGGCCACCCCGGGCCCGTGCGGTCGAGGGCCGAGGCGAAATCCTCCAGCGTGGCGCGGGCCGCCGCGTCGATGGCCGCGATGGGCGTCGCCAGGGCGATCTCCAGGGCGTCCTCCACGCTGGTGACCGCCAGCACCCGGAAGCGGCCGGCGGCGATGTCGTCCACCAGGCCCCGCGGCAGCATCAGGTCCTCGGTGTTCGACGCGGGCAGCACCACGCCGCGCGTGCCGTCCAGTCCGCGGTCGCGGCACAGGGCGTGGAACGAGGTGATCTTCTCGTTCACGCCGCCCACCGGCTGGGCCTCGCCATGCTGGTTGATGGAGCCCGTGATCGCGATCGCCTGGTCCACCGGCAGCCCGGCGAGCTCCGACATGAGCGCCACCACCTCGGCGATGGACGCGGAATCCCCGTCCACCCCGGAGTAGGACTGCTCGAACGCCAGGCTCGCGGTGAGCGACAGGGGGCCGATGTCGGCGTACCGGCGGCGCAGGTACCCGCCGATGGTGAGCACGCCCTTGTCGTACACGCCCCCGGACAACCGGGCCTCGCGCTCGATGCTGATCACGCCCGCCGAGCCCGGCGCCACCGAGGCGGTGATGCGGGTGGGCTTGCCGAACGCCTCGTACCCCAGGTCCAGCACCGACAGGCCGTTCACGCGGCCCCGGGCGGCGCCGGTCGTCGCCACCATGAGCAGCCCCTGCCGCAGGGCCTCGCCGATGCGCTCCGGGATCTCCCCGCGCCGGTACTCGCGGCGCCGCAGAGCCTCCTCCACATCCCCGCGGGCCACGAGGTCCGCGCCCCGGTCCCGCGCGATGAGGCAGGATTCGCGCAGCAGGTCCGCGATGCGGGAGAACTCCGCGGACACGCGGGTGCGCCGCCCGGCGATGCGCACGCCCTCCTCCATGAGGGCGCCGAGCGCCCCGGCGTCGGCGTGCGGGAGATCCTCGTCATGGCAGATGCCGGCGACCACCTCCGCATAGCGCCGGGCCGCGCCCGCGTCCCGCGGCATGTCGGGCGAGAAGTCGGCACGCACCGAGAACAGGCGCAGGAAGTCGGGGTCCGCGGCGCCCAGCAGGTCGTACGCCCACCGCCCGCCCACCAGCACGACCTTCACGTCGATCGCGATGGGGTCGGGCTCCAGCGCCCGCGGGAAGCCCCACATCCCGGCGCCCGCGCTGCCGGGCTCCAGCACCCCGGCCTTCAGGGCGCGTTTGAGCTGCGGCCAGGCGCCCGGCTCCTGCAGCAGGTCCGCGGCCTGCAGCAGCAGGAACCCGCCGTCGGCGCGCAGCAGGCTGCCGCCGCGGATGGTCGTCGCGTCCGCCCGCCACGACAGGGGGCCCTCCTGCACGCGCTCCACCATGCCCGCGATGTTCCGGGCGGTGGGGAAGCCCTCGTCCACGACGGGCGCACCGGTGAGCTGGGAGCGGTCGGCCACCACGTTCACGCGGTACCGGTCCACGCGCCGGGCGAACAACTCGGGGGTGCCGGGGCCCGGCCCGACCAGCTCCACCAGGGCGTCCACGGCGTCGGCGCGCACGTCCCGCAGGAACGCCTCCACCTCCTCGCCCTCGGCGTCGCCGGCGATGGCGCGCAGCTCGTCCTCCACCATGGCCGTCCCGACGTCCCGGATGAGCTCCTGGATCTCCCGCAGGAAGCGCCGCTGACGGGCCCGGGCACCGCGCAGGTGCTCCCGCACGGTGGCCGCGTGGCCGGCCATGCGCGTCTCGGTGTCGGAGAACGCGTCCGCGTCCAGCGTCCCGCGGAGCTCCTCAAGCGGCACCGGCTTGCCGTCGTGCAGCGGGGCGACCTCCGGCACCACCATCCCAGGGCCCATCGCGACGGGGACCAACGCGAACCCGTCGGCGCCCAGCTTCGCGCGCAGCCCCTCCATGAGCTCGTCCTCCGCGCGGGCGTAGCGCTCCTGCAGGGCCTCCCGCCGCCGGTCGAGCTCCGGGTCGTCGGCGAGCGTGGGGGCCCGGGTCGCGAGCGCCGTGCGCAGCGCGTCCACGCGCTCGGCGAGGCGCCGGCCGGCGCCGGGCGGCAGCCGCAGCAGGCGCGGGCGGTCCGGGTCGCCGAACCGGTGGACGTACGCCAGGTCGGACGGCACCGGCAGGGCCGCGGCGAACCGCTCCATCATCGCCCGCACCGCCGAACGCCGGCCGGTTCCCGCGGGTCCCGCCACGAACACGTGGTAGCCGGGGCTCCGCAGGCGCAGCCCGAGCTCCAGGGAGGCGACGGCGCGGTCCTGGCCCACGGCGCCCTCCGCGGGGGGCACCTCCGCGCTGGAGGGCGCGGGCAGGTCCCCGGGGCCGATCACCAAGCGGCAGGCCGCGGCGGCCACCAGGAGGTCTGGGCGCCGCTCGGCGAGCGGGCGCTGCGGGGCGGTCCGGCGGTTCGGCATGGCCGGGCCATTCTCCCAGCCCGGCCGCCCGATGCCGCGGGTCCCACGGGGGATGGCGTGCGGGGCGGTGGTGCCCCCGGGCGAGGGGTCGTCCGCCGACGGGGACAGGGGGTGGACCCCATCGGCGGACGGCGCCCCCGCGCAAGCGCCGGGTGTCAGCGGCCCACGGCGAACGGGTCGCTGAACCTCCGGTCGGTGAGGAACCGGCGATCGGTGAGCGTCCTCAGGAACGCCACCAGATCGGCCTTCTCCTGGGTGGTGAGGTCGATGCCCACCGTGAGGTCGCTGCGGAGCGGGCTCAGGCGCCCGTCCCCGGCGTTGACGCCGGTCGTGATGTTGCGGCCGCCGTCCGCGTAGAACTGCACGACCTCCTCCAGCGTCGCGATCGAGCCGTCGTGCATGTACGGGGCGGTCACGGCGACGTTGCGGAGGCTCTGCGCCCGGAACGCGCCCATGTCCTTGTCCCGGGCGGTCAGCTCGAAGATGCCCCGGTTGCCCTCCGGGAACGCCCCGGTGCTCCCGATGTTGTAGAGCCCGGTGTTGTGGAACAGCAGCGGCTCGGCGCGCTTGCCGATGTAGGTGACCTGGTCGTTGAAGTTGAGGCTGCCGTGGCAGTGATGGCACTCGGCGCGCTCGCCGAAGAACAGGTCCTTGCCGCGCGTCTCCGACGCCGTGAGCGTCGCCTTGCCGCGCTGGTAGCGGTCGTACTTCGCGTCCGCCGAGATGAGCGTGCGCTGGAACGTCGCGATCGACTTCACGATGTTCGGCCACGTGACCGGGCTCACCTGGCGGGGGAACGCCTTCCGGAACTTCGCCCGGTACCGCCCGTCACGGCGGATCCGGGCCAGGACCTTCAGCTTGTTGTGGTCGTTCACGCCCATCTCGACGGGGCGCTCGGCGAACAGCGGGGTCTCCATCTGCCGCTCGAGGGTGACCAGCGAGAGGTTCGCCCAGGTGAGCGAGGAGTTGTAGGCGACGTTCTGCAGCGGCATGGAGCCCCGGGCCGTCTGCTCCCCGGTGGCGCCGGTCGACACGGCCTTCCCGTCGGTGAAGGCGAGGGCCTGCAGGTGGCAGGACCCGCAGGACGTCGTGCCGTTGCCGGACAGGCGGACGTCGTAGAACAGGTACCGCCCCAGGTCGGCTTTCGCGGCCGACATGGGGTTCTTCGCCGGCACGCGCGGCGTGGGGAAGCCCTTCGGGAGCGTCCAGGTCCACTTCGCGGCCGTGGCCGGCGCCGCCGCGCCGGTGTTGGTGTCCGACGTGGCGATGCCGGCGATCAACGCCGCGCTCAGCACGAGCACGGCGACGCCGCCCAGGGAGCCCCGCGGCCCACGCCGCGGGGCCCCCGACCGTGCGGTGCGGGGGCCCCGGGCGGCGCTCATCGCGCCATCGCCCTGAAGAGCGTCTGGGTGCCGGACGACGCACCGGTGCCGGTGCCGTCGGCCTTCCAGTCGACACCGAGGGCGGTGAACACGGGTCCGCACTCCGGGTCGGTGCCGCCCGACATGCAGCCGGCCGCGCCCCCGCGGTTGACGGTGACGTCGTTGCCGGCCGCCAGGGCACCGATGTCGACCGCCACCTTCTGCTTGGCGGGGTCGAACTTCGCGAACCGCACCGTCATGCGGTTCGACGCGATGCAGTTCGCGGTGCCGCCGGTCGCCGGGTTGCCGAGGCACCCGGTGCTGCCGAGGTGGACCATGAACGTCTTCGCCGTCCACGTGCCGGCCGGGCCCGCGGGGTCCGTGAGCTCGATCTTCGCGAACTTGCGGCCCGCCTGCCACGACCAGGTCATGGCGGTGAGGTCCAGCGGCGCCGGGGCGCCCACCGTGTCGGAGTGGTTCAGGGGGAACGGCACCCCCATGTAGAACCGCATGCCGACGTAGGTGGCGTGGGGGACCGTGCCCCGGATCACGCTGTTCACGGCGGCGTCGCCCTGGTCGCAGGAGCCCGTGCCGTTCTCCAGATCGATCATGGTCACGCGGTTGCCGCCGCGGGAGACGACGGAGCCCTTCTTCGGGGTGAGCTTCAGCAGCACCGAGCTCCCGTCCCCGCGGACCATCCGGACGTTGCTCACATAGAAGCGCAGGTCCTTCAGCTGGGCGGTCGCGGCGGTGGTGCCGAGCCCGGTGATGGCGGTGCCGCAGGACACCGGGGCGGTGCCGTTCACGGCCGTGAACGGGATGGTGACCGTCATGTTCTGGTGGGCGGCGGCGCCCTGGGCGCCGAACGCGGCGAGGCCGGCGGCGGCGAGGGCGAGGGCGGAACGGCGCGTGGTGCGCGTGGTCATGTGCGGGTTCTCCTGGTCTCCGGCCATGTGGCCGGGGGTGTGGAGCGGACCCGGCCCGCGGGAACGCGGGGGGTGGGTCGCGCGACGTCGGGGTCGTCGTGCTCCGTCCGTGACCGGGCGCCCGCGGGGCGCCGTGCGGTGCTTACGCGGTGGGTGCCGCGGCCGGACGGAGCCGGGCGGCGGGGGGTCCGCGGGACGGGCGGACCGTGACGGCCGGCCGCTGGGCCGGGACGTCGGCGGGAAGGGGCATGCGCCGCGCGGGGCGCGGCAGGGTCCGGCGGCGCGCCGCGGGCAGCAGGGCCCGGACGGCCGCGGCGAGGCGGGCCAGCATCCGCTGGCCCATGCACAGCGGCACGGTGAGGGCCAGGGCGAGGGCGACGTGCACCACCAGCGCCGCGGGGGTGACCAGCGGGCCATGATGGTGCTCCACCAGCCCGAACATCCACGGGGCGGCGTGCAGGGCGACGTGCAGGACCGCCTGCAGGGCGGCCAGGGACGCCAGGGTGCGCACCGGTCCCCACGCCGCGAACGGGGCGCGGCGGACGCCGGCGGCGCCGAAGGGCACGACCACCAGGGTCATGGCCATCCACAGCAGGGGCGCCGCGGCCACCGGCGCGGTGTTCGGCGTCACGGCCAGGTGACCGGCGACGGTCGCGGTGAGGGCGGCGCCGGTGAGGGCGGCGCGCCGCAGCGTGGTGGCGACGTGCTGGTGCATCCCCGGGGAACCTACCGGCGGCGGTCGCGTGCGTCGTCAGCAGATGACCCGGGGCGCGGTCGCGGGCGACCCGCGATGCGTCGCAGGCCGTGCAACGGGGAACCGGGACGTGTGGGCGGTCGTTGCGGCGGGCACCGGCGACCGGGGCTATTGTCGTGGTTCGTATCCCGTCGAGTCCGGCCCCCGACCGAGCGAGGAGCGTTGAACCGATGCTGAAGCGCCGTGAGGATCAGGACGGCGACCAGGCTGCCGAAGAGGCCCGCATGGACCAGATTCACGGCAACGGCCACGGAAACGGCGGCGGGATCCTCGCCCACACGCCGCACCACGACATCGATCCCGAGGAGACCGAGGACTGGCTCGAGGCGGTCGAGGACGTCCTGCGGGAGCGCGGCCCGGAGCGGGCCGGCCAGCTGCTGGGCGAGGTGGTCAACGAGGCGCGCCTGTCGGGCGCGATGGTGCCCGTCGCCGACAGCACCCCGTACGTCAACACCATCCCGCCGGAGGAGAGCGAGCCCATCCCCGGTGACCAGGAGGTGGAGCGCCGCCTGCGGTCACTGGTGCGCTGGAACGCCGCCGCGCTGGTCCTGCAGGCCAACCGGGAGTCCTCGGAGCTGGGCGGGCACATCGCCAGCTTCCAGTCGGCCGCGACCCTGTACGAGGTCGGGTTCAACCACTTCTGGCACGCCCGGTCCGAGGACCACGGCGGCGACCTGATCTACATCCAGGGCCACTCCTCACCGGGGATCTACGCCCGTGCCTTCCTGGAGGGGCGCCTGTCCGAGGAGCAGGTGAAGAACTTCCGCCAGGAGGTCGACGGCAACGGGCTGTCGTCGTACCCGCACCCGTGGCTCATGCCGGGGTTCTGGCAGTTCCCCACCGTGTCCATGGGGCTGGGCCCGCTCATGGCGATCTACCAGGCCCGCTTCCTGAAGTACCTGCAGGGCCGCGGCATGGCCGGAACCGACGGCCGCAGGGTGTGGGCGTTCATGGGCGACGGGGAGATGGACGAGCCCGAGTCGATGGGCGCCATCTCGCTGGCCGGCCGCGAGCACCTCGACAACCTGGTGTTCGTCGTGAACTGCAACCTGCAGCGCCTCGACGGGCCGGTGCGCGGCAACGGGAAGATCATCCAGGAGCTGGAGACGAACTTCCGCGGGGCCGGCTGGAACGTCATCAAGGTCATCTGGGGCGAGAACTGGGACCCGCTGCTGGCCGCCGACCACGACGGCCTGCTGAAGCGCCGGATGATGGAGGCCGTGGACGGCGAGTACCAGACCTTCAAGTCCCGGGACGCCGCGTACGTGCGGGAGCACTTCTTCGGGGCGTACCCGGAGCTCAAGCGCCGCGTCGCGCAGATGACCGACCAGCAGATCTGGGCGCTGAACCGCGGCGGCCACAGCCCCCACAAGGTGTACGCGGCGTACCACGCGGCCGTGAACCACGAGGGCCAGCCCACCGTGATCCTCGCCAAGACGATCAAGGGCTACGGCATGGGGCGCGCCGGCGAGGCCCAGAACATCACCCACCAGCAGAAGAAGATGAACGAGGAGGCGCTGCTCGCCTTCCGCAACCGCTTCGGCGTCCCCCTCAACGACGAGCAGGCACGGAAGGCCGTGTTCTACCGGCCGCCGGACGACGCGCCCGAGATGCGGTACCTGCGTGAGCACCGTGATGCGCTGGGCGGCAGCCTGCCGGCCCGGGCGCCCGCCGCCGCCCCCCTGGAGGTCCCGCCGCTCTCGGCGTTCGACGCCCTCCTGCAGAGCACCGGCGACCGCGAGATCTCCACGACCATGGCGTTCGTGCGGATGCTGAGCACGCTGGTGCGCGACAAGGGCATCGGGAAGCACGTCGTGCCGATCGTGCCCGACGAGTCACGCACCTTCGGCATGGAGGGCATGTTCCGCCAGCTGGGGATCTTCTCCCAGGTGGGGCAGCTCTACTCCCCCGAGGACTCCGAGCAGCTCATGTTCTACAAGGAGGACAAGCAGGGCCAGATCCTCCAGGAGGGCATCAACGAGCCCGGCGCCCTGTCCTCGTGGATCGCCGCGGGCACCTCCTACGCCAACAACGGCGTGGCGATGATGCCCTTCTACATCTTCTACTCGATGTTCGGCTTCCAGCGCGTCGGCGACCTCGCCTGGGCGGCGGGCGACAGCCGGGTCCGCGGGTTCCTGGTGGGCGGCACCTCCGGCCGCACCACCCTCAACGGCGAGGGGCTGCAGCACGAGGACGGCCACAGCCACGTCCTGGCCTCCACCATCCCGAACTGCCGGGCGTACGACCCCACGTTCGGGTACGAGGTCGCGGTGATCGTGCAGGACGGGCTGCGCCGCATGCTCACCGAGCAGGAGGACGCGTTCTACTACCTCACGGTCCTCAACGAGAACTACTCGCACCCGGCGATGCCGAAGGGCGCCGAGCAGGGGATCCTGAAGGGCATGCACGTCGTGCGCGCCGGCAAGGGCCGCGGTCCGCGGGTGCAGCTCATGGGCTCCGGGGCGATCCTGCGTGAGGTGCTCGCCGCCGCGGAGCTGCTGGAGGCCGACCACGGCGTGGCCGCCGACGTGTGGAGCGTCACCAGCTTCACCGAGCTGCGGCGCGACGGCATGGAGACCGAGCGCTGGAACCGGCTGCATCCCACCCGCAGGGCGCGGGTGCCGTTCGCCGAGGCCCAGCTCGCGAAGAAGAAGGGCCCGGTGATCGCGTCCACCGACTACATGCGGACCTTCGCCGACCAGATCCGCCCGTACACGGTGCTGGGCACCGACGGCTTCGGCCGCAGTGACTACCGGGTGCGGCTGCGCCGGTTCTTCGAGGTCGACCGCCACCACGTCGCGGTCGCCGCGCTGCACGCCCTGGCCCGTGAGGGCGACATCCCGGCGTCCGCGGTCCAGAAGGCCATCGACGCGTACGGCATCGACACCGAGGCGGTTCCCCCGTGGCAGCGCTGACCGAGGTCCGGGTCCCCGACATCGGGGACTTCGACCACGTCCCCGTCATCGAGGTGCTGGTGAAGCCGGGCGACACGGTCGCGCCGGACGACCCGCTCATCGTCCTGGAGTCCGACAAGGCCACCATGGAGGTCCCGGCGCCATCCGCGGGCACCGTCGCCGAGGTGCGCGTGAAGGCGGGGGACCAGGTCTCCCAGGGTGACGTGATCTGCACGTTCTCGGGGGACGGCGGTGGCGACGCGCCGGCGGCGGAGGAGCCCGCCCCACCGGCCCAGCCTCAGCCTGAACCCGAACCTGAGGTCATCGAGGAAGCGCCTGCACGGGACCGGGAACCCGCGCCGGAGCCCGAGCCCGCCGAGCATGGCGGCGCGGAGCCCGACGTGGGCGTCGAACGCGACCCGGCGCGCGCCGGCCGGGAGGCCGCCGAGGAGCGGATCGCGCCGGCACCGCCCGTGGCGCAGCCCGCGGGGCCCGGCGGGATGATCTACGCGGGGCCCGGCGCGCGCCGCCTGGCCCGCGAGCTCGGCATCGACCTCACCGCGGTGTCCGGCACCGGGCACAAGGGCCGCGTGACCAAGGAGGACGTGCAGGCCGCGGCCTCCGGGGGCGCACGCCCCGCGACGGCCGCGCCCGCCGCCGCGCCGACGGCCCCGGCGGCCGCCCCGGCGTCGCCGGAGGGCCTGCCGGGCTGGCCGCAGGTGGACTTCGCGAGCTTCGGCCCCGTGGAGGTCCAGGAGCTCACCCGCATCCAGCGGCTGTCCGGGCCCGCGCTCACCCGCAACTGGGTGATGATCCCGCACGTCACCCAGCACGACGACGCCGACATCACCGAGCTGGAAGCCTTCCGGAAGGAGGTCAACGCCCGGTACGCCGACCAGGGCGTGAAGCTCACGATGGTGTCCCTCCTGCTGAAGGCCTGCGCCGGCGTGCTGCGCCAGTTCCCGGCGTTCAACAGCTCCCTGGACGGCGGGAACCTCGTCGTGAAGCGGTACTTCCATCTTGGCTTCGCGGTGGACACGCCGGGCGGCCTGATGGTGCCGGTCATCCGGGACGTCGACTCCAAGGGCCTGCTGGAGATCGCCCGCGAGCTGGTGGAGCTGTCCACCGCCGCGCGCGACGGCAAGCTCACCCGCGAGCAGATGCAGGGCGGCACGTTCACGGTCTCCAGCCTCGGCGGGATCGGCGGCACCGCGTTCACGCCGATCATCAACGCCCCGGAGGTCGCGATCCTCGGGGTGTCGAGGTCCGCGATGCAGCCCGTGTGGGACGGGGAGGCCTTCCAGCCGCGGCTCATGCTGCCGCTGTCGCTGTCCTACGACCACCGGGTCATCGACGGCGCCGCCGCGGCCCGCTTCATCACCCGCCTGTCGGAGACCCTGGCGGACCCGCGCAGGATGCTCCTGTGAGCGCGGAGGACCGCCCGGACGTCGTCGTCCTGGGCGGCGGGCCGGGCGGCTACACCGCCGCCTTCCGCGCCGCCGACATGGGGCTGCGCACCGTCCTGGTGGAGCGCCACTCCCGTCTGGGCGGCGTGTGCCTCAACGTGGGGTGCATCCCGTCCAAGGCGCTGCTGCACGCCGCGAAGCTCATCACCGACGCCGAGGAGGGCCCGTCCCTGGGCATCGGCTTCGGCACGCCGACGGTGGACCTCGACGCCCTGCGCGCATCCACGACGGCCGTGGTGGAAAGGCTCACCGGGGGCCTGGCCGGGCTGGCGAAGCAACGCAAGGTGGAGGTCGTGCGCGGCGAGGCCCGGTTCACCGGCCCCAACGCGATGACCGTCGCCACCGCCGACGGGGACCGCGAGGTCACGTTCGCGAACTGCATCGTCGCGGCCGGCTCCGAGCCGGTGCACCTGCCGTTCCTGCCCGACGACCCGCGCATCATGGACTCCACCGGCGCCCTGGCGCTCGAGGACGTCCCCAAGCGGCTGCTGGTGATCGGCGGCGGCATCATCGGCCTGGAGATGGCGACGGTGTACGACGCCCTGGGCTCCCGGGTGCGCGTGGTCGAGCTCCTGGACCAGCTCATCCCGGGCTGTGACCCGGACCTGGTGAAGCCCCTGCACACCCGGGTGGCGAAGCGGTACGAGGGCATCCACCTGGGCGCGAAGGTCACGCGGGTGCAGGCCCGCAAGGACGGCCTGCGGGTGACGATGGAGGGCGCCGACGGCGAGTCCACCGTCACCGCCGACCGCATCCTGGTGGCCGTCGGGCGCCGCGCGAACGGCGGGGGCCTCGGCCTGGAGGCCGCCGGCGTGACCGTCGAGGAGCGGGGTGTGATCCCCGTGGACGACCGGCAGCGCACCAACGTCGGCCACGTCTTCGCGATCGGCGACGTCACCGGCAACCCCATGCTCGCCCACCGCGCGACGCACCAGGGCAAGGTGGCCGCCGAGGTCATCGCGGGGCACGCCGCCGCCTTCGACCCGCGCAGCATCCCGTCGGTCGCCTACACCGACCCCGAGGTGGCGTGGACGGGGCTCACCGAGACCGAGGCGAAGGCGAAGGGCATCGAGTACGAGCTCGCGGTGGTGCCATGGGCCGCCTCCGGCCGGGCGCTCACGATGGGCCGCACGGAGGGCCGCACCAAGCTGCTGGTTGAGCCGGGCACCCGCCGCATCCTGGGCGCCGGCATCGTGGGCATCGGGGCCGGGGACCTCATCGCCGAGGCCGTCCACGCCATCGAGATGGGCTCCGACGCGGAGGACGTCTCCCTGAGCATCCTCCCGCACCCCACGCTGTCGGAGACCGTCGCGTTCGCCGCGGAGGCCGCGGAGGGCACGATCACCGACATGTACCTGGGACGGCGCCGCCGCGCCTAGGCGCGGCGACGCTTCTCACAGCCGCCCGGCTCGCCATCGTGGTCGTATGGCGCGTCCGGGGGGTTTTGCGCCTGGAACCACGCCTTGCGGCTGCTCTGGCAGCTGACTCCAGGTCGCCATCCATGGCTCCCGACGCCCGACCCTCGCCGTCCACAAGGGCTGCTCTGCGCCTGAACGGGGGAAGCGTCCACACGGGCACCGACAGTTGCTGCCCGGTGCGATCCCGGTTCGCCGTGAGGGTGCGATACCGCCCATTTCATGGGCGGCGCGAAAAGCAGGAGATGGCGCTTCGACCCGTTGGCGAGTCGACGCAGGATGCTGCTCTCGGTACCCTCGAGGACGCCTCTCAGGTGATCCGCAGAGCACCCCATTGTGGATGGCGAGGGTCGGGATCCGGGAGGCATGGATGCCGACCTGGAGTCAGTTCCAGGCAGCCGCAAGGCGTGGTTCCTGGGGCCAACGGCTCCGAACGCGCGCATGCGGAGCGCTTACGCGAGTCGACCAGGCGATAAAAAGCCGAGTCGACCAGGCGATAAAAGCCGCTACTCCGCGACCTCCAAGAGGGCCTTCAGGCGGGCCTGGTCCTCCGGGAGCTCGCGCTCGGCCTCGCGGCGCACCAGCGGCAGCAGCAGCTTGCCGGCGAAGCCGGCGTCGAAGTCGAACGACGCCGTCACCCGGCAGCGGTCATCGGCGAGCGGCTCGACCGTGACCCGGGCGACCACGCGGATGGGGCCGCCCCCGCCGCGGAACGTGTACGCGCGGCCCGGGGTGAGCTCGGTGACCTCGTAGCGCACGTCCTGGCTCCCGGCGGGCGTGCGGCGCGTCTCGTGCACCACCGTCCCCACCCGCACGGGGTCGCCGTGCTCCACGCGCACCGCCGCGAGCGACCCCTGCCACTCGTGGGCGCGGGCGAAGTCGACCAGATGGGCGAACACCGCGTCGGCGTCGCGGGCGATCTCGATGCTGCGGGACACGTCGGGCATGCCCCGCACGGTACCCGGCGGCGCACCCGGCGGGGAGGGGTGCCGGGACGGGCGGGCCGCCCCGGCACGGGTGCCGCTAGTGGTGGACGGCGCGGTCCATCGCAGCCGCCTGGGCGATCCAGCGGGCCACCTCGGACTCCGCCGGGAGGCGCCGCACGAGCTTCTTGGACTCGTTGGTCTTCGCGAGCGCGGCCGTGAGGTTCGGGGCCTTCCTGGCCGCGAGCTCCGGCACCGAGTCGACGCCGGCGGCCTCCAGCAGGTCCGCGAACTCAGACCCCACGCCGCGGATGCGCATGAGGTCCGCGCGGTTCACCCACTCCAGGACGCGGTCGCCGGACACGCCGGCGTCCTGCGCCAGCTGCTTGCGGCCGGCGCGCGTGGCGCCCTGGCCCAGCAGCGCCGCGACGCTCCGCACGCCGGCCGCGCGCAGCTTCCCCGCGAACGCGGGGCCGATCCCTTCGATCTCCTCGAGCTTGGTCATCGATGGTCCTCCATGGACGGGGGTGAGGAGCACGTGCCTGACCGGGGGCCCAGGCCCGGCATCACGATCGTCCTCCATCGGGGCCCCGCGGTCCAGCACCGCGCGGGTCGATCAGCCCGCCATCCGGCGGAACTCCGCGACATCCGCCCCGAACCGCGGCGGGTCGAAGGCGGGCGGATCCACCAGCACGTGGTCCACGCCGAGGTCCCGCAGCCGGGGCGCGACCCGCGCCATCCGCGCCAGGTCCGCGCGGATCCGCACGGACACGGCGATGTCGCCCCGGTCCCGGCCCTCGGCGGCGAGCGCGGCGTCCAGCGCCGCCAGGCGCTCCCGCAGCGCCGGCTCGTCCGACACCGTGGTGTGCCAGGCGTCACCCAGGCGGACCGCCCGCCGGATCCCGGCGTCCGAGTTCCCGCCGATCCACACCGGCGGGCCACCGGGTCGCGCCGGGAGCGGGGCGATCCCCGCGTCGTCGAACCGCACGTGCCGCCCCGTGAAGGCCGTCGCGCCGGCCCACAGCTCGCGGCAGCAGGCGATGGCCTCGTCGGTGCGGCGCCCGCGGCCGGCGAACGGCACGCCCAGGGCGGCGAACTCCGGTTCCATCCACCCGGAGGCGAGGCCGGCGATCACCCGCCCGCCGCTGAGGGCGTCGAGGCTGGCGAGCGACTTGGCCAGGGCCACCGGATGGCGGTACGGCGCCACCAGGACGCTGGTGCCGAGCCCCACGCGGGTGGTGGCGGCGGCCGCCCAGGTGAGCACCGTGAGCGCGTCGTGGAAGGCGTACGGCGGGGCCGTCGACCCCGGCGGCAGGATGAGGTGGTCCGACACCCACACGTCGTCCGCGCCGGCCTCCTCCGCGTCGCGGGCCGCGCGGGCGAGCACCTGGCCGGACACGGCATCGCGGAACTGGGGGAGGTGGACGCCGAGTCGCACTTGGGTGAGCGGCCCGCCGAGGGTCCCTCAGACGGGGATGCCGGTGCGGTCCCACCACGCGGCGAGGGCCGCGGCGGCGCGGTCCGCCAGTTCGAGCGCGGCGTCGATCTCGCCTGCGGCGGGGGCGTTCCCGGCCTCGGCGCGCTGCTCGATGCCGGCGAGGGTCGCCGCCAGGAGCGGCAGGCCCACGGCGACCGCGCCCGAGCGCAGTTCGTGGAGGGCCTCGGGCAGCGCGGCGGCGTCCGCGCCCCGGATGGCGGTGGCATGAGCGGGGATCGAGGCGGCCCAGTCGCGGGCGATGCGCGCGAACACGACCGGTTCCGGCGACGCGGCGAACGCCGCGAGGCGTGGTTCGTCCAGGAGGGCGTGCATGGGCCTCACGTTAGCGGGAAGGGGGTCCGGAAACCCGCCGCCGCGATCCGGACCGCGCCGGAGGCTCGTCCGGCCCGGTGGGAGCAGGATGAGGGTGGAGCACACACCAGGGAGGCGGTCGTGATGACCCTCACGGATGCGCTCGGATTGCGGCGCGACCCCGCACGGTCGATGCCCGCGGGCCTGCGGCACGTGGTGGCCGCCGTCGCCGCCGTGCACGGCGTGGCGCACGCCGCCGGGGCCGTCGCGGCCATCGATGCCGTCGACGAGGGCACCGGGGTGTCGTACCTCGGCGGGTGGCTGACGGTGACGGACCCGTCCGCGCTGCGGGTCGCCGGCATCGCATGGGCGGTCGCGGCGGCCCTGTACGTCGTCGCGGCGACGGCGGTGTGGATGGGCCTCGCCGGCTGGCCGCGCGTCCTGCTCATCGCCTCGGCCGTGTCGGTGGGCATGTGCGTGCTGGGCCTGTGGGGCGCCGTGCTGGGCATCCCCGTGAGCCTGGCCCTCGCCGCCCTGGCCGTGGCGGGCATCCGCGGGGGGCGCCGCCATGCGTGACACCCTGCGGGACGAGGTGGCCGGCGCCGGGCTCGCCGCCCGGGCGTGGACGAGCGCGCCGGTGACCGACGACGACCTGGCCCGGCTCCCGGAGCCGGTGCGGCGGTACCTGCGGTTCATGCGCGTCCCGGGCAGGCCCCGCGACGCCTCCGTGCGCATCCGCATGCACGGGCGGTTCCGCCCCGGGCTCCGCGCGGCCTGGAAGACGCTGGACAGCCGCCAGTACAACACCGGCCCGCCCGAGACGGCGCGCGTGTTCCACATGCGCCTGCCGTTCTTCGGCGTGCCGGTCCTGGGTCGCGACACGTACCTGGAGGGGCACGGGCGCATGCTGATCCGCCCCGCGGACGCGTTCACGCTTCGGGACGCCCACGGTGAGGCCTTCGACCTCGGGGAGCTGGTGACCTGGGTCAACGACGCCGTGCTGTTCGCGCCGTCGATGCTGCTCCACCCGTCGGTGAACTGGCACGCCGACGGCGAGGACGCGTTCCGGCTGGTGATGGTCGACCACCTGCACACCGTCGAGGCACGCGTCGAGGTGGACCCGTCCGGGGCGGTGACCGGGTTCGTGACGCCGGACCGGTGGTTCGCGCCGTCCGGTGCCCGCGACCCCGTGCGCACGCCGTGGTCGACGCCCGTCGAGGGCTGGCGGGAGTGCGGCGACCGGATGCTGCCCACCGCGGTGCGCGCCGAGTGGCTGCTCGACGACGGACCGTTCACCTACGCCGAGGCGACGGTGTCCTGCGGCGACGTGGCGTGGGACGTCCCTCCGGACGCCGCCTGACTACGGCACCCACGTCTCGCCCAGCGGGGTGACCTGCAGCTCGTGGGTCGCGGCCTGCGGACCCTGCTCGGCCAGGAACCGCACCGCCCGGGCGAGGTCCCGCGGATCGGCCTGCGACGGGGACGGCGCGGTGCCGACGGGGGCGATGCCGGCGTCCACGATCAGCAGCGCGCAGTGGATGCCGTGAGGGCGGAGCTCCTGGGCGGCGGCGAGCGTGATGGCCCGCACGCCGAAGGCGCCGGCGGCCCACAGGCCCCGGCCGGGCATGGGACGGCGCGCCGAGCCCCCGGTGACCTGCACCAGGGTGCACGGGCCGCCCTGCTCCCTGGCGAACCGGCCGGCGGCGCGGAGGAACGCGAACGCCGACCGCGCGGGCGCCGCGGCCCACGCGTCGAACGCCTCCGGGGCGGCGTCGGCGATCGGGCCGCCTCCGAACGGGCCGGTGCGGTCCCCGCCGTACGCGGATGCGGCGTTCACCACCACGTCCACCCTGCCGTGCCGCGCGGCCGCCTCGGCGAGGATCGCCGCGACGTCGTCCGGGTCGGTCACGTCGCCGGGACGCGCCGTCGCGCCGGCGAACGCCGCGCCCGCGAGGGTCGCCTCGGAGCGGGCCACGGCGATCACCGGCCATCCGGAGTCCATGAGGTCCTCGATGACCGCCCGCCCGAGGTTGCGGGCGCCGAAGACGACCGCCGCGCCGGTCATCCCACCGCCGAGCGGCGGAGCACCAGCCGCGTGCCGCGCAGGCGCGCCTCGAAGCGGAGGTGCTGATCGAGGGCGGCGTCCGTGACCTCCGCGAACACCCCGGCGCGGGCCCCCAGCCGTGCCACGCGCCCGCGGTCCACGGCACCCGTCGTGGTGAGGGCCGGCCACCGGCCGGCGGCGACCGTGGTGCCCGCGACGACCCTCCCGCCGCTGCGGGCCACGATGCGCAGCAGCCCGGCCCGGCGGTCACGGCCGCTCCGCACGGCGGTGAACGCGAACGTGACCCCGTTGTCGGTGACCGTCCCCAGCGACGCGGTCCCCGGGCACGGGTACGGCGCGATGAACGACCTCCGGGCGCCGGGCGGACGGTCGCCCGGGTACGCGACGCGCAGCCGCGTGTAGCCGTACGACGAGCCGGTGCACCGCCGGCGCCGGTCGGCCCGGACGGTGGCGGGGAACGTCACGAACGTGCCGCCCGCGCAGGTGGGGTCGCACGTGTTGGTGCCGAGCGTCCCGGTGGCCGTGGCGGTGCCGGCGCCCCAGCCGTTCCACACCAGATCGTTCAGGACGGCGTTGCCGTCACCGCACGCCAGCACGATCTGCGCGGGACGCTCGGTGCGGAAGCGGCAGTCCGCGCGGATGAGCGTGGGATCGGCGGCAGGGGCGGCGGGCGCGGCGACGAGGCCGGCGGCGGCCGCGGCGAGGAGGACGAGACGGCCGGTCATGGGCCGACCGTACGCTCCGCGGCGTCCCCCGGTCCAGGGACGGCGGGAGCGGCCAGGGTCCACACCGCCGTGGGCACGGCCTTGCCGCGCATGTCCAGGGCGCCCACGGGCACGAGGTCCGCCGCGACCCGCGTGAGCGCGGCCCGGGTGGTGTCCGCGATGAGCACCATGTGCGGCGTGTCCTTCGTGAGCCCCTGGAGCCGCGAGGCGCTGTTGGTGGTGTCGCCCACCGCGGCGTACTCCATCCGGCGGTCCGACCCGACGTTCCCGGACATCACCGGTCCGCTCACCAGCCCGATGCCCATGCGGAACGGCTCGCCGTGGCCCGCGCCCGCGCACCAGGCGTTGAACGCGGGGAGGCGGACGCGCAGCATCTCCCGCGCGGCGTCGACCGCCCGGTCGGCGTGGTCGGGCTGCTCGATGGGCGCGCCGAAGATCGCCATGATCCCGTCGCCCATGTAGGACACCAGCGTGCCGCCATGGTCCAGGACCGCGTCGCTCATCCCGGTGAGGTAGCGGTTCAGCACCTCGATCACCGTCTCCGGCGGCAGCTGCTCCGCCCGGGTCGTGAACTCCCGCAGGTCGGCGAACATCACGGTGCTGTACAGGCGCCGCCCGCCCAGCCGCCGGCCGGTGCCGGCGCTGGCGATGACGTCGTCCACGACGGCGGCCGGCACGAAGCGGGCGAACTCGGCCCGCACCCGGTGCCGTTCCCGGTCGATCGCGACGAAGTTCACCGCCGATGCCCCCACCCCGGCCAGCAGCAGGGCCAGCAGCGGATACACGACCTCCAGCACCGTGCCGGCCTGGAACGCCGCCTGCGCGGCGACCACGTACAGCACGCCCGCGGCGATGACCGCGGGCAGCGTGAACCACGACGACCGTCGCAGGCCCAGCAGCGCGCCGCCCGCGGCGAACGCGACCACCACCAGCGCGTCGAGCCACCCCGGCGCGTCGCGCAGCGGGACGCCGGCGAGGATCGTGGCGACGGCGTTCGCGTTGACCTCCGGCCCCGGCATCGGCAGGTCGCCCACCGGGACCCTGCTGACGTCGTTGATCCGCGCGTCCGTCGCCCCGATGATCACGACGCGGTCCCGCAATGCCGCCGACGCGTCGCCGCGCAGGACGTCGATGGCCGGGATCGTGCGCACCGTGCCGGCCTCGCCGGCGTAGTCGATGATCGCCCCGCCGTCCCCGAACCCGTCGCGGGGGACCGGCCGGCCGGACGCGACCCGGGCGAGGGCCACCGCGAACGACGCAAGGCCCTCCAGCTCGTACGGCACCGATCGCACCACCGCCCCCGGCGCGCCCCGGTCCGAGAACGCCGCGAACCCCGCGGCGATGCCCGCGTCGCGCAGCGAGGCCGGGTCGATGAACAGGTCCGCGTCGCCGTTCTGGTCGACACCGGTGGTCGCCAGCACGATGGGGCCGGCGGCGTCGATGGCGTCCAGGATCGCGAGGTCCGCGGCGTCGGTGGTGCGGTCCCGCAACTCGATGTCGTACCCGATGACCCGGGGCTTCGCGGCCGCCACCGCGGTGATGATGCGCGCCTGCACGTCACGGGGGAACGGCCATCTGCCGAGCGCCCGCGTCGTGCTGTCCTCGATGCCCACCACCACGACGTCCGCGGGCGGGCCCTGGTCGCCGCGCACCGCGAACCGCGCGTCCACCGTGTTCCGCTCCTGCCGGTCCAGGACGCCGGACGACCGGGCGAGCAGGGCCAGGGCGGCGGCCAGGGCGCCGATGGCGGCGATGAGCAGGACCCGGCGGCGGGACGCGCGCGGCATGCGCGGACAGTAGACGGTGTCGTGACGCGAACACGCCGGGTGTCGCCGCCGCGACGGACCGAAGTAGGGTTGCCGTGCAGCATCCCGCCATGACCGCTCGCCGCCGACACCTCGCCGTCCTCGCCGCCGCGCTGCTCGCCGCGGCGCCGGCCGCCGTGGGCGGCGACGGCACGATCAGCACGTTCGCCGGCACGGTCGCGGGCTTCGCGGGCGACGGTGACCGCGCGGACCTGGCCCTGCTGAACCGCCCCGAGGGGATGGGCATCCAGGCCGACGGGTCGGTGCTGATCGCCGACACCGGCAACAACCGCATCCGGCGGGTCGCCCCCGACGGCCGCATCTTCACGATCGCCGGCGACGGCACCGCGGCCCTCGCCGGTGACGGCGGGCCTGCGATCAACGCCCAGCTCAACGCCCCCACCGACGTCGTGGTGCTGGGCGACGGGACCATCCTCATCGCCGACAGCGGGAACCACCGCATCCGGAGGATCGCCCCGGGCGGCACGATCACCACGCTCGCCGGGACCGTGCGGGGGCTCGCGGGCGACGGCGGCGCCGCGACGCTCGCGCGCCTCGACACCCCCACCGAGCTCGCCCCCCTGGCCGACGGCGGCCTGCTGGTGGCCGACACCGGCAACCACCGCATCCGGAAGATCACCGGCGATGGCACGATCAGCACCGTCGCCGGCACCGTGCGGGGCTTCTCGGGTGACGGCGGGCCCGCCACCGCCGCGGCCCTCGACACGCCGCGCGGCGTCGCGGTGTCCGCCGACGGCGGGTTCCTGGTGGCCGACGCCGGCAACCGCCGCGTCAGGAAGGTCGCCCCGGACGGCACCATCACCACCGTCGCCGGCGGCGGCGTGGGCTTCGACGCCGAGGGCGGGCCCGCGAGCGCGGCCGCCCTGGGTTCGCCGGCGGACGTCGCCCCCCTGGGCCGCGGCCTGGTGGTGGTGGACGCGGGCACCGACCGGGTGCGGCGCATCACCCCGCTGGGCGCGGTCTTCACCGTCGCCGGCGGCCGCCGCGGACTCGCCGGCGACGGCGGTCCCGCGCAGGGCGGGCAGCTCGACAGCCCCCAGGCGTTCACGTTCCGCGGCACGGGGCTGCTGGTCGGCGACACCGGCAACAGCCGCGTGCGGCTGGTGAGCGACACCGGGGAGGTGCCCCCGCCGGAGCCGCTGCGCACGATCCGGGTGACGCCCGGCGGTGGCACCGTCACCGTCCGCCCGCGCGGCGGCCCGTCCGCCATCGCCGTCCAGGAGCCGGACCTCGCGCCCAACGCCTCCCGCGTGGATGCCACGGGGGGCACCATCGGCCTCACCGTGCGCGACCCCGACGGCGGTCCCGACGCCACCGCCGAGGCCTCCCTGGGGAGCTTCCTGATGGTCCAGCCCATCGCGGACACCGCCATCGCGGACCTCCGCCTCGACGCGCCGCTGAACTGCGGGACCGCGGCGCGGGCCACGGGCGAGCTCGCCGCGAAGAAGAAGAAGCGGCGGCTGCGCATCAAGGTGAAGGGCCGCTACCGCACCAGCGGCAGGTACGCGGTGGCCGTCGCGAACGGCACGGCCTGGGAGATCACGGACTTCTGCGACCGCACGACCATCCGGGTGACCGAGGGCACCGTCACCGTGCGGGACCTGCGGCTGCGCCGGAACGTGCGCGTGAGGGCCGGCCGCACGTACGTGGCGCTCGCCCGGGCGCCGCGGCGGCGGTAGCTACCGCCCGCGGCGCTCCACCGCGGCGACGTCCAGCACCGTGGTGCGGCCCCGTCCCAGGAGCACCGTCCCCCGGGCCTCCTCCTCCCGCAGCACGCGGTTGACCGTGGCGCGGGAGGTGCCGGCGAGCCCCGCCAGATCCTCCTGCCGCAGGGGGATGAGGGCCTCGCCGCCGCCGGGGGCGTAGACGCGGGCGAGTTCGGCGAGGCGCCGCCGCACCCGCTTGTCGGACGGCAGGTACAGGGCCTCCAGCAGGTGCCGCGACAACCGGGAGACGCGGGCGGCGAGCACCGCGACCATCACCTCGGTCACCGCCGGGTGCTCCGCCCGCAGCCGCTCGAAGTCCGGCCGGTGGATGGAGCGCGTCTCGGCCGGCTCCAGGGCCTCCACGGTCGCGGACCGCCGTCCGTCGCCGATGAGCGCGAGCTCCCCGAACATCTCGCCGGGGCCCACCACGTTGAGGATGGCGATGTCGCCCACCGCCGTCTGCACGCGCACCGCGAACCGGCCGGAGACCACCAGGTGGAGGGTGTCCGCCGGGTCGTCGACGTGGAACACGACCTCGCCCCGCTGGAAGGCGCGCCGCCGGGCGATCGACAGCACGCGCTGCACATCGGCGTCGGGGACGCCGTCGAAGAGCGGCCACTGCATCGCGGCCTACGGTACCTCAGGTCCCGGCGCCGATGGGGAGGGCTGTATCCCGCCCCGGCATGTGCCGGGGCGGGACCGGGGGTGCTGCCGGAGTTAGTGCTGGACCTCGGTGGGCCAGCGCATGTCGATGTGCAGCTCGACGTGGTGGCGCTTCTGCTTGAGGTCGACGACGACCTCGACGGGGTCGATGACCACCGTGGGGGCGTGCCACTCGTCGTACGCGAGGGTGAGCTCGCCCTTGGCGAGCTGGTCCGCGAGGGAGTGCAGCTGCTTCGCCACGAGCTCGTGGGTGGCGGTCTCACTGAGGTCGAACACGTGCGAGGACATCGGTCCGCGTTCCTTCCGTTCGGTGGGCGCCCAACAGGATGCAGGGGCACGGCCAGGCAATCGTCAGTGCGGCCGCCGAACTGAGCTTCGGGAAACCCCTGCCTAGTCGTCGTCGTGGTCGTCGCCGCCGGTGCCGTCGTGGTCGTGGTCCTTGTCGTCGTCGCCGTCCCGCGGGGTCGTCACCGTCGGGGTGGTGGTCGTCGCGGGCGCCGTCGTCGTCCGGGTGTCGGCCGGCGCCGGGGCGGTTCCCGTGGACCGCACGGCGGTGCCCAGCGCGGGGCTCAGGCGTCCCATGGGGTCCTCCGGCCGGACCTGGCCGAGCAGCACCAGGTTCGCGGTGACCGCGGCGGTCGCGGCCGCCAGGCCCAGGCCGACGGCCGCGATGCGCCGCCTGCGCGCGGTCATGCGGCCTCCGAGACCGGCGGGGCGTTCCTCCGCGTCGGCGCCGTCCGCGTCGCCGGCCGGGCCGCCTTCCGCCGCTCCACGCCGGCCCTCCACGCCGTCGCCGCCGCCACCGAGCCCACGGCCCCACCGTACAGCCCCAGCGCCCAGCTCCTTCCGCTGTCGGTGCCCGCGGCCAGGCCGTGCGCCGCCGCCAGCGCGAAGGCGCCGTAGGTGGCGAAGTGGAGCCTGCGCCACACCCTCGGCCCCATCCGCTTGCGCAGCGAGAACGAGACGTGGACGGCCACCGCGACCCACGCGGCGACCACGCCGAGGGAGGTCCACAGCGGCCGGTACGGCACCATGCCCGGCACCAGCAGGGCGGTGACGGGGATGTCGACCGCGCGGTCCAGCACCAGGGCGATCCCGTGCAGCCCGGTCATCACCAGCGCCCCCAGCGACAGCGTCCGGTGAAGGTCGACGACGTCCGCGGGCCGCGCCCACCCCGGGCGGCCACGGCCCGCGACCAGCAGGCCGAACAGCATGGTGGCCGTCATGAGGCCGAAGGCCACCAGCCCGGTCACCCGGGCGGCGATCCAGAACGTGGGGTCCGTCACGCCAGCACCCCCGCCAGGACCGTGCCGACGGCGGTGGTGAGGACCGCCGCCACGCCCAGCTCCCCGGCCCGCCGCCCGCCGTCGGAGCTGCCGCGCAGCAGCAGTTCGGTGGCCAGGGCCTCCGCCTCGGTGGCGCTGGGCGCCGAGGCCGTCACGCGCACCAGGTCGGTGCAGGCGGGCGCGCCGGTGGCCGGGTCGATGACGTGGTGCTGTGGCACCCCGCCGCGGGTCCAGCGCCGCCGGTCGGTGCCGGAGGTCGCGAGGCCACCGCTCGCGATGCTGAGCACCAGGCCGGTGCCGTCCACCGCGATGGGCCAGCCGCCGCCGCCGCGGCGCGGGCCGCTCACGGCGACGTCCCCGCCCACGACGGCGACGGCCGGTCCCGCCTGGGCGAGGATCCGGACGGCGCGGTCGGCGGCGTCGCCCTTGGCGATCCCGCCCAGGTCGAGCTGCACCCCGGGGCCGAGGACGATCTCACCCGTGCGGGTGTCGAACCGCACGCCGCCGCCGCCCGGCACCGGGGGGCCCGCGGGACCGGGGTCCGCGTCCCGGACCTCGCCCAGGTCGCGGTCGTAGCCGGCGGCCCGCACGGCGGGCAGGACGGTGGGGTCGAACCGCCCGCCGGTGCGGTCGCGGGCGTCCAGCGCCGCGTGCACGACGCGGAACAGGTCCGGGCCCGGCACCAGCCGGCCCAGGCGGTTCAGCCGGGACAGCTCCGAGCGCGGGTCGAACCGCGACAGCGCCTCCTCCAACCGCCGCACCTCCGTCTCGGCGGCCCCCATGGCGACATCGGCGACGGTGCCGGCGGCGTCGACCAGCAACTCCACCTCCGTGCCCATCGCGCGGAACGAGCGGGTGCGCATCAGGAGCTCCGGGTGGCGGCGACGGGCGCCGCCTGGGTGATCGTGACCGTGCGGGGGGTGGCGTTCGCCGCGGCCTCGACACGGACGGCGGTGTCGCCGCGCACCTGGGCGGCGGTCCGGCGGTACGCCCGGGCGAGCGCCAGGTCGCGCCGGACGGCGGGGTCCGTGACCGTCGTCGCGGCGGTCGCGGCCGGCGGGGCTGCGGGGGCGGCCTGCGTTCCGGGGAAGGGGTTCCCGGAGATCGCGAACCAGCCGCCCGTCACGGCCAGGGCCGTCACTGCGCCGGCGTAGCCCTTGAGGGTGCGCGCGTCCATCAGTCGTCCTCCCCGTGATCGTCGTCGTACTCGTGCCCGTGGTCGTCGTCGTCCCGGTGGTCGTCGCCGTACTCGTGGTCGTCGTCGTCGTACCCGTGGTCGTCGTCGCTCCAGGTCTGCGCGGCCGGGGTGGCCGCCGGCACCTGCCGCACCACGGTGCGCGTCTGTGGCGTGGTCCTGGCGGCGGCGCGTTCGGCGATGGCGCGCTTGAGGTCGGCGCGTGCCCTCGCGAGCTCCCTCGCGGCCGCCGCGGCGCCCGTCCCGGTGGTCGTGGTGGTGGTCGTGGCGGCCGCGGCCGGAGCCGCGGACGATTCGCCGGGCCCGAGCGCCGCGGTGCGGGACAGGGCGACGACGCCGAGGACGGCGGCGAGGCCGACGATGGCTGCGACGATGCGACGGTGGACGGGGTTCACGGGTGGACCTCCGGGGGTCGTTCCAGCGGACGATCCCAGTGTCGTCCGGCCGGCCCCCGGTGGGGCCCTGCGGTTGCCCAGGGGTTCCCCAGCGGCGGGTAAGGGTTCGTCCAGGGCTCCGCGCGGCGCCGGGGCCGACGCGCAATGATCCGGCCATGAGGCTGCTTGTCGTGGAGGACGACGAGGCGATCGCCGCGCCGCTCGCGGAGGGGCTGCGGCGTGAGGGCTTCGAGGTGCAGCGGGCCGGCAACGGGCGGCAGGCGCTCGAGGCCCCCGAGCCCGACATGGTGCTGCTCGACCTGCGCCTGCCGGACATGGACGGCTACGAGGTCGCGCGCGAGCTGCGCTCCCGGTCCCGCGTCCCCATCATCATGGTCACCGCCCGGGGTGAGGAGGTCGACCGGGTCGTGGGCCTGGAGCTGGGGGCGGACGACTACCTGGTGAAGCCCTTCGGGATGCGGGAGCTCATCGCGCGCATCCACGCGGTGATGCGCCGCGTGGACGCCGGGCCGGAGCAGCCCCGCACCCTGGAGGCCGGTCCCCTGACGGTGGACACCCGGGCCCGGCGGGCGTCGGTGGACGGCCGCGAGGTCCCCCTCACGCCGAAGGAGTTCGAGGTCCTCGCGCTGCTCGCCGAGGACCCGGGCGCAGCGGTGGACCGCCGCCGCATCCTGCGGGAGGTGTGGGGCACCACCTGGTACGGCCCCAGCAAGGCCATCGACATGCACATCAGCGCGCTGCGGAAGAAGCTCGGCGACCCGGGCCTCATCGAGACGGTGCGCGGCATCGGCTTCCGCCTGCGCGAACCGTGACCCGCCGCCTCGTCGCGAGCTACCTGGCGCTTGCGGCGGTGGTGCTGCTGGCGCTGGAGATCCCCCTCGGGGTCATCCACGGCCGCACCGAGCGGCAGGCCTTCGAGTCCCGCATCGAACGGGACGCGGTGGCGCTCGCGTCGATCAGCGAGGACCTCCTGGAACGCGGCGGACCGTACGACGACCTGCGTGTGATCGTGGACCGGTACGCGGCCGGCACCGACTCCCGGGCGGTGATCGTCGACCGCGACGGCACCCTGCTGGTCGACACCGACACGACCCGCCCGGAGGGCCGGTCGTTCAGCAGCCGGCCGGAGATCGCGACCGCGCTCACGGGACGGCCCGCGGTGGGGGAGCGGAGGTCCGAGACCCTCGGGCACCGCATCGTCTACGTGGCGGTGCCATCGGCCTCCGGCGGGCGCGTGCACGGCGCCGTGCGGGTGAGCGTGAGCGCCGGCGAGCTCGACGACCGTGTGCTGCGGTACCGGCTCGCCCTGGTGGGCATCGCGGCCGTCGTGCTCGCCGCCGTCGCGGTCATCGGGTGGCTGCTGGCCCGTTCGGTGGCGCGTCCCCTGGAGGATCTCGGCGCGACGGCGAGCCGGGCCGGCGACGGGGACCTGACCGTGCGGGCGCACGAGGACCGCGGCCCCGCGGAGGTGCGCGAGCTCGCCCGCCGCTTCAACGTCTCCACCGCCCGGCTGGAGGCGCTCCTCGCGTCGCACCGCGACTTCGTCGCGGACGCCTCCCACCAGCTCCGCACCCCGCTCACCGCCCTGCGGCTGCGGCTGGAGAACCTGGAGAGCGACATCCCACCGGGCGGACGGGAGGACCTGGACGGCGCCCTGGGCGAGGCGGACCGGCTGGGCAGGCTGGTGGAGGGGCTGCTCACCCTCGTGCGGGCCGACCGCGCGGAGGGGGCCCCCGTCGCCACGGAGGTGGGGGAGGCCGTGCGGGAGCGCGTGGCGGCATGGACGCCGCTCGCCGAGGAGGAGTCCGTCCGCATGGAGCTGGACGCCCCCCAGGGGTCCGTGCGGGCCCGCGCGGTCGCCGGATCCGTGGAGCAGATCCTCGACAACCTCCTCGACAACGCGCTGCTCGCGAGCGGTGCGCACGGGGAGGTGCGCGTGGGCATGGCGCGGGAGGACGGCTGGGTCGTGATCACGGTCGCGGACCGGGGCCCCGGCATGACCCCGCAGCAGATCGCCTCGGCGTTCGAGCGGTTCTGGACGACGCGCGGCCGTGAGGGCTCCGGCCTGGGTCTCGCCATCGTCGAGCGCCTCGCCCGGGCATCCGGCGGAACGGCGACCCTGCGGGCCCGGGACGGCGGCGGCCTGGTGGCGGAGGTGCGCCTGCCGGCCGCCTGACGCGCCGCGACCGGGTTCCCCGGCGCGGCGGCCCGTTCCCCTACCATCCTCCGCAGTCGGTGGAGGAGTGGGCGTGCAACTGGTCCCCGGGGATCGCTTCGGCACCTACGTGGTGGAGTCGCCGCTCGGCAGCGGCGGGCAGGCGGCCGTGTACCGGGCGCGGCAGGTGGGCACCGAGCGCGCCGTCGCGCTGAAGGTCTTCACGCACGTCGAGGACGCCGCGGCCCTCGCCCGGTTCAAGCGTGAGGCCGTCGCCGCCGCCAGCGTCGAGCACCCGCGCATCGTGACGGTCTACGAGTCGGGCGACGTGGACGGCGTGCCGTTCATCGCGATGCGGCTGGTGGTGGGCCTGTCGCTGGGGCAGGTCGTGTCCCTGGACGGTCCCATCGCACCGCACCGGGCCCTGGCGATCCTCGACGACATCGCCGAGGCCGTGGACGCCGCCCACCGCCACAACGTGATCCACCGGGACATCAAGCCCGCGAACGTCCTGCTGGACAGCGAGGACCGGGCGTTCCTCACCGACTTCGGCGTCGCGCGGCTGCTCGACCAGCCGGGGATGACCCACCGCGGCGAGTGGCTCGGCACCGTCGAGTACATCTCGCCGGAGCAGGCCGCGGGGCACGCGGCGACGAAGGCGTCGGACATCTACGCCTTCGGGGTGCTGGCCTACGAGGTGCTGTGCGGCCGCCCGCCGTTCGTCCACCGCCAGCCGAGCGCCGTGGTGCTCGCCCACGTGCGCGAGCGGCCGCCGTCGGTGACCGCGGCGAACCCGGTGCTCCCGACCTCCCTGGACGCGCCCCTGGCGCGCGCCCTCGCGAAGGACCCGGACGCGCGGCCCCGGCAGGCCCGCGACCTCGTCGCGGACCTCCGCTCGGCGCTGGCCGGGTGGCAGCCCCCGGCCCTCACGCCGTCCGACGCCGGGGCCGAGGGACTCACGGGCGTGCTGCGCCGCTTCACCACCGGCGACGAGGGCGCGGGCGGCACGCGGGTGATGGACGCCCCCACCCGCGTGAAGGGCGCCAAGCCGCCACCCCCGCCGCCCGGAGCGCCCGTCGCCCCCCGTCGCCGCAGGCGCCGCGGCCGCTGGGCCGCGGGCGGCGCCATCGTGCTGCTGGCGGCCGCCGCGGGCGGCGCGTACGGCGGGTGGACGTACTCCGAGGACCGCGTCCACGACGCCGAGGCGGCCCGTGGCCAGGCGTACAAGAACGGCTTCCGCAACGGCAAGGCGCAGGGCACCAAGGACGGCACCGCCAAGGGCCTGAAGACCGGTCTCGCCCAGGGCCACAGGGAGGGGAAGGCCCAGGGCGTGGCGGAGGGCAGGGCCGCGGGCCTCGCCGAGGGCCGGCAGGTCCCGGACGCCGACCCCGGCGCGTTCCGCATCGTCCGCGCCGGACAGGACGGCCAGGGCGAGTACCTCGGCGACGTCATGTCCCCGGAGGGCGGCTGCTTCGTCGTCGACGGCGACGGCAACGTCCAGCTCTTCCAGACCGCCGTCGCCATCGACCCGTGCTCGATCCTGGGCCGAGGGTAGGCCCTCGCCCTATCCTCCCGCCGTGGACGCGGATCACTACGCCACCCTGGGGGTGGATGAGGACGCCACGCTGGAGCAGATCCACGAGGCGTGGCGGTTCCAGCTCATGGCGTTCCACCCGGACCGGTTCTCCAACGAGGTGCAGCGGGAACGCGCGGAGCTGATGGCCAAGCGCGTGAACGCCGCGTGGCAGGTGCTGGGGGACGCGGCGGAGCGGTCCCGGTACGACCGGGGACGGCGGTCCCGGCGGGACGAGGGCCCGCGGCTGCGGGAGCTGCCGTGCCCGGTGTGCTCGACGCTGTCCGCGGTGCCGGACCAGGCGGGCCGGATGGTGAGCGTGAAGTGCCCGGCGTGCTCGCACACGTTCGACGCGGTGGTGGGCGGGGTGATGGTCGGGCGGCCCCGGCTGGAGGCCCGGTACCTCGGCGGCCGGCACCTGCTGCACGTGCGGTCCGCCGACGGCCGCATCGCGACCGCGGCGGCGCGGCGCCTCCCGCCGGAGCTGGCGCTGGCGGAGGGCGAGACCGTGTCGGTGGTATTCGGCGGACGCGGACGGGGCGCGAAGTACGTGGTGGTGCACGGGCGCCTCACGGACATGGGGTGGAGGACGGGATGACCAAAGCACCGGTGATCGGGGTGTGCACGCCGCTGGAGCGCGCTCGGTGGGCGGTGTGGGACATGCCCGCGGCCCTGGTGGCCGCGAACTACCTGCGGGCCGTGTGGGACGCCGGCGGGCGGACGCTGCTCCTGCCGCCGGACCCCGCGGTGGAGGCCGACCCCGGGTCGTTCACCGGCCTCGTCGACGGGCTGCTGCTCGTGGGCGGCGCGGACATCGAGGCGTGCCGGTACGGCGACGAGCCCCACGCGACGGCCGAGGCGGCGCAGACCACCCGGGACGGCGTGGAGATCGCCCTGGTGCGCGACGCGGCGGCGCGGGGACTGCCGGTGCTCGGCATCTGCCGCGGCCTGCAGGTCATCAACACCGCGTTCGGCGGGACCCTGTGGCAGCACCTGCCCGAGACGCACGGCACGCAGGAGCACCGGCGCGTCCTCGGGGCGTTCGCCGGCAACGAGCACCCGGTGGACCTCACCCCCGGGTCGCTCGCCGCGCGGGCCGCCGGGGAGACACGGCACACCGTGGTGTCGCACCACCACCAGGGGATCCGGGACCTGGGCCCCGGGCTCATCTCCACCGGGTACTCCGACGACGGGGTCGTGGAGGCCGTGGAGGGCGAGGGCGGGTGGCTGCTGGGGGTGCAGTGGCACCCGGAGGCGGACCCGGCGAGCCGGGTCATCGGGAGTCTCGTGGAGGCCGCCCGGGCCGTCGCGTGACGCGGTCGGCGGCGGGCCGGGGAGGGGACGGCCCCCGACCCGCACGCGTTCCCGTGCCGTTCGCGAACGGCGGCTGACCGGGTGGGCAGTGCACTCCACCGCGTTCGCAGGGCGAGTGTGCCCGGCGTGCGGCGTCCGGCTCCTTGGCCCTCGGGCGAAAGATCCGGCCCGGATGTTCGGCCGGGCCGCGGGTCCACCGGCCCTCAAGACCGGCGGGGCGCCGCCGATGCCGAAGGACCCCCGTGCGCACCCGCCGAATGCCGCGCCTCCTCAACGACACCCCGCACGTCCCGCGCCTCCGGCGCGGCGTGGCCGTGGCCGGCATCGTCGCCGCGGTCCTCGCGGCGAGCGGCGCATCCGTGGTGCTGGAGGCGCGCGCCGAGGCCGACCTCCGCGACACGTCGACGGCCGCCGCCGTGCACGCCCTGGAGCGGGAGCTCGCGGTGCGGGAGACGGCCCTGCAGGGCGCCCGCGGCCTCATCACCGCGAGCCGGGACGTCGACCCGCGAGGGTTCCGGCGCTTCGGGGCCCTCGCGGTCGGCGACGCCGGCGACGCGGTCTGGCACCCCGTGGTGCGCCGCGCCGGACGGGCGGCGTTCGAACGGGCCGTGGCCCCCGTCGTCGCCGTCGACGCATCCGGCGCCCGGGTTCGCGCGCCCGACCGGGACACGTACCTGCCGGGCGCCATGGCGGCCCGCCCCGGGGCGGCGTGGGGCGTCGGCGTGGACCTGCTGTCCGACCCCGCACGCGCCGAGGCCGCCCGGCGGGCGATCGCGGGCGGCGGGCTCGCGATGTCACCGCCGGTCCCGCTGCCCGTGCCGTCGCGGCCGGAGGGCATCGTGCTGGTCGTCCCCGTCTCCGGCGCCGGCGGGACGTCCCCCGGGACGGGGCATGCCGGCGCGCTCGCCGGGCTCGTGAGCCTCACGGTGCCGGTCGCGGCGCTGGAGGACCGGGTGGAGGCGGCGCTCCCGGAGGGGGCCCGGGCGTCCATCGAGGTCCACCGCCGCGGCCCGGGGAACGGCGGGACACCGGTGCCGGCCGGCGTCACCGGGCGGACCCTGCACGTGCACGTCACCCCGCCCCCGAGGGCGCGCTGGGTGCTGCCGGCCTCGGTGACGGCGGCCTCGCTGGCGATCGGGGGGCTCACCGTGCTGGTGCTGCTCCAGGCGGGCCGGCGCGAGCGGGAGGTGCGGGCGGCGCTGTACCGGCAGTCGGTGGCGCGGGACGCCGCGGAGGCCGCGGCCCGGCTGCGGGAGGACCGGTTCCGGGCGCTCGCCCAGGAGATCCCGGTGGGCATCTGCATCCTCACGGCCGGCGGGACCGTGGAGTTCGCGAACCAGCGGTGCGCGGAGCTCCTGGGAGTGTCCGTCGCCGGGCTCGTGGGGGAGACGCTGCTGCGGCCGGCGCTGGAGCCCGAGGGCCGTGCCCGCCTCGCCGGGGGACTCATGTCCGCGCTCGCCACCGGGAACCGCTTCGCCGACGCGGCGTGGGTCGCATACCCCAACGGCCAGCGCGTCCGGCTGCGCGTGCAGGCGGTGCCCTCCGGGGCGGGAGACGAACGGCGTCACCTGTGCACCGTCACCGACGTCACCGACGAGCACGTGCGGGAGCTGCGGGAGCGGGCGCTCGCCCGGGTGGCGGCGGCCGCCGCCACCGGCCGGGGGTTCGACGTCGTCGTGGACGCCGCCCGCGCGGCGCGCGCGGAGGTCCCGGGCGGCGACGACGACCCGGCGTTCGCCGCACGGCTCGCGGAGCTCCTGTCGATGGCCCGCACCGCCGCCGACGCCCGCGCCGCCCTCACCGAACGGGCGGAGCGCGACGAGCTGACCGGCCTCGGGAACCGCGGCGTGTTCTGGGACGCCCTGCGGACGGTCGCCGCCGCGGCGGACCGCGGCACGCCCGCCGGCCTGGTGCTGCTCGACATCGACCACTTCAAGCGCGTGAACGACACCCACGGCCACGCGGTGGGCGACGAGGTGCTGCGCGACGTCGCCGCCCGCATCAGGACCGCGGCCCGCGGGTCCGACCTGGTGTTCCGGGTGGGCGGGGAGGAGTTCGCGTGGATCATGCCCGGCACCGGCACCGACGGCGCCCGGATCGCCGTCGCCCGCCTGCTGGAGGGCATGCGGGCGGAACCGCACCCCCAGGTGGGGTCCGTCACGTGCTCCGCGGGGGTCTGCGCGGTGGACGCCGGGGTGCGGCCGGAGCAGCTCTACGAACGGGCCGACGTCGCGCTGTACGCCGCCAAGCGCGGCGGCCGCGACACCGTGCGCGTGCACGGCGATCCCGCCGGCGCCCCCGCCGCCTGAGCCGCCGACGCCCGCCCGCGGCGCGGCCTACGATCCCCGGGTCAGCACACGACCGGGAGGCACCATGGAGATCAGCATCCGGCATTCCCCCGCGTTCGCCGTCGCCCGCTGCGGGCTGGCGTCCGGCGAACGCGTCCGGGCCGAGAGCGGCGCGATGATGGCGACATCGCCCGGGGTCGCGGTGGAGGCCCGCATGGAGGGCGGCCTCATGAAGTCGCTCAAGCGCGGGGTCCTGGGCGGCGAGTCCCTGTTCGTGACGACCTTCACGGCGCCGGACGGCGGCGGATGGGTCGACGTGGCGGCGAACCTCCCGGGGGACGTCATCGAGCGCGAGGTACTGCCCGAACGGGCGCTGTTCATCCAGCGCGGCTCGTACCTCGCCTCCGAGGCCGGGGTCGAGATCGACGCCAAGTGGGGCGGCTTCAAGAACCTGTTCGGCGGGGAGGGCGGGTTCATGATCCGCGCCTCCGGCAACGGGACGGTGCTGCTGTCCTGCTACGGGGCGCTCGACCGCGTCGCCCTCGCCCCCGGCGAGACCATCGTCGTGGACTCCGGCCACATGGTGGCCTACGACGAGACGGTGAGCAGCATCCTCCGGCGGGTGGCCTCCACCATGCACTCGCTGAAGAGCGGCGAGGGCTTCGTGTTCGAGTTCACCGGCCCCGGCGAGGTGTGGACCCAGAGCCGCAACCCCTCCTGGCTCCTGGACTGGATCGCCACGGGCGTCGGCAGCCGCTCCTGAGCGTCGAGCGGCGGGCCGAGCGCCCCGGGCCCGCCGCGCTCAGCTCAGTCCGGCTCGGTGAAGACCCAGTCGCGATCCTTCGCCACCGAGGCGTGGCAGTCCCAGCACGCCGACGCCTCCGCGAGGGGCGTGTAGGCGGCGTCCGGTGCGGTCCGCGCGTACTCGGTGAACCGCCAGTCGCCGTGCTGCGGGTCGTAGTCCGGGACCTTCTCCATCACCGAGACGAAGGCGATGGCGTCGGACCCCCGCCTCCCCGTCTTCAGCACCACCGTCCCGGGCGGCAGGGGCGTCACCAGCCGCCCGTCGCGCACCACCCGTGACAGGTCGCGGTTGAGCCGCACCACCTTGTCGTCGCCGTGCGGGGTGTCCGGCGACTCGGCGATGGGCCGGGAGTTCAGCCGCGGCCACGTCGCGAAGCCCGCGGTCTGCGGGGGCAGGCCCGGCGTGGGCGCGACCCCGGTCGTCGCCGGCGCCGAGACGGTGGCGTCGTCGTCCGCCGCCCCGCCGCAGCCGGCCGCGAGGAGGGACGCGACGACCGCTCCCGCGATTGTGGTGGACCACCGGACGCCGGACCGCATCCGGAAAGCCTACGACGCGCCGGACCGGACCGCCCGTTTCGCCCGAGGGAGAAGACGGGCGCCGGGACCTTCTCCCGCGGGCCAAAGCCCCGGAGGGGGTCCCGTTCCTACATTCACGGCACCTTGGGCCCCCGTGCGGGCCGGTCCGGAAAACACCTCGTCAAGGAGAGCCATGCGATCCAAGGCACTCAGGCTGGCCCTGCTGCTGCTCATGGTGACGCCCGTCCAGGCCGCGGCGCAGGACGCGCCGCCCACCACCGACGAGCTCGCCACGAGCATCGGGACGCTCATCACCGCCGTGGACACGGTGTGGGTCGCGGTCGCCGCCGCGTTCGTGCTCCTCATGCAGGCGGGCTTCGCCCTCCTCGAGGTCGGTCTCTCGCGCATGAAGAACGCCGGCGCGGTGATGGCGAAGATCCTCATCAACATGTCGATCGCCATCCTCATGTTCTGGGCCACGGGCTTCGCGCTGGCCTACGGGAACGGCAACGACTTCTGGGGGACGGCCGGCTGGTTCTTCTCCAGCACGGGCTTCCCGACGTCCGCCGACTACGTGTACTCGGCGGCGACGGCGAGCATCACCAGCCTCTGGTTCTTCCAGGTCGTGTTCTGCGCCGTGTCGCTCGCGATCGTGTTCGGCTCGATGCTGGACCGCACGAAGTTCATCGGGTACGTCCTGTTCGCGATCCCGTTCGCCGGGTTCATCTACCCCGTGGTCGCCCACTGGACGTGGGGCGGCGGCTGGCTGTTCAAGGACGGCTTCCTCGACTACGCCGGCTCCTCGATCGTCCACCTGCAGGGTGCCCTCGGTGCACTCATGGGGGCGCTCATCCTGGGTCCGCGCATCGGCAAGTTCCGCAACGGCAAGCCGATCCCGATCCCGGGTCACTCCATCCCGCTGGCCATCACCGGCGTGATCATCCTGTGGTTCGGCTGGATGGGCTTCAACGGCGGCTCCAGCCTCCTCGCGAACAACCTCGACTTCGTCGACGTGATCGTCAACACGAACCTGGCCGCCGCCGCCGGCATCATCGGCGCCACCGTGATGTCCCTGGCCCTCTTCAAGACGCTCGACGTCTCGCAGATGGGCAACGGCGCGATCGGCGGCCTGGTCGCCATCACCGCGCCGTGCGCGTTCATCGACTACTGGGCGGGCATCGTGGTGGGCCTCGTCGCCGGGCTGCTCATCCCGCTGGTCGTGGTCGCCGTCGAGAAGCTGAAGATCGACGATCCGCTCGGCGCCCTCGCCGCGCACGGCGTGTCCGGCATCTGGGGCACCCTGGCAATCGGCCTGTTCGGCACCTCCGAGCGCATGGACGGGGTGATCGTGAACCTGGTGGGCCTCGACTCCCGCGAGGGGCTCCTGGTGGGCGGCGGCCTCGGCCAGCTGTGGGTCCAGTTCTACGGCATCGCCGCGACGGTCGGCTTCACCGGCGGCCTCACCGCCGTGGTGTTCCTGGCCATCAAGTACACCGTGGGCCTGCGCGTGAGCGAGGAGCACGAGACGTCCGGTCTCGACATCTCCGAGCACGGTATGTTCGGGTACCCGGAGCAGTTCATCGACGTGCCGGGCGCCACGCCCGAGAACTCGCCGGCCGCCGCCATCAGCGTGTCCGCGCCGGGATCGCCGGCCACGTCGCCCGCCACCGCGTCGTAAGGGAGCTGGTCATCGTGAAGAAGATCGAGGCGTTCATCCGCCACGAGGCCTTCGACGCCATCCGAGACCGCCTCGCCGCCATGGGCCTGCCGTCCATGAGCATCAGCGAGGTCAAGGGCTCGGGCCGGCAGAAGGGGTTCACCGAGAGCTACCGGGGCTCGAAGACCACCATCTTCCTACGTCCCAAGCTGAAGCTGGAGATGGTCGTCGACGACGCCGACCTCGACCGCGCGGTCGACACGATCCTCGAGCTCGCCCACACGGGCGAGCCGGGGGACGGGAAGATCTTCATCATCCCCGTCGAGGAGGCCGTGCGCGTGCGGACCGGGGAGCGCGGCGACGTCGTGCTCGCCCCGCACCCGGAGGAGGCCACCGCGTAGACGGGTCCGCGCGATCGGCGGGGCCCGGCGGATGCCGGGCCCCGCGTCGTTCCACGCGGCCGCCGGCCGTCAGCCGCGGCGGCGCTTCTTGGCGAGCCCGACCTTCACCACCGCCCCCGCCACCCACGCCTGCGGGGAGCCGTCGTCGACGGTGTAGCTGCCCTGGCCGGTGAGCCGCACGCGGAAGCGGCCCGAGGCGTTCACGGTCATGTCGGCGGACTCCACGCGCAGGCGCATGTTGGAGCCCGACACCAGGAACCGCCGGCGGACGCTGCCCAGCTTGATGCGCCGCACCGTGACGAAGGGGGAGCCCGCGCGGGTGCGTGTGGGACGCACGACGCGACCCGCCACGCGGAGGCTGGCGTCGCCCGCGCGGTCCTGCAGCAGGATCACCGCGGGGCCGCGCACCACGCCCAGCACCGCGGCGTCGCCGTCCAGGACGAAGACGCCGCTGCCGCTCGCCCCGAGGATGCCCTGCGGAACGATGGCGGCGACGGCCGGCTGGACGGTGGGGACCGCGAGGACGGCACCGGCGATCAGCACGTGGACGAGGGTGGGCATGACCGCATTGTGGGCAACACCGGTGATGCCGGTGCGGTGCCGGTGTTAGGAATTTCCCATTGTCGCGGGCGTCCGCAGGAGCGGGCCGTTCGGCGGCGCGTGACCCGGCGGCGCGGCGGGAAGGCGCAGCTCGAACCGGGCGCCCCCCTCGGGGGCGTCGTCCACGCTCACCTCACCGCCCAGCTCACGGGCGAGCTGCCGGCAGATCGCCAGGCCCAGGCCCACGCCGGTGCGGCCGTCCGGGGTCTCGTGCGAACGGAACGGCTGGAAGATCTCCTCGCGCAGGGCCGGCGTGACGCCGGGGCCGCTGTCGCCCACGCGCACGCGCAGGCCGCCGTTGATGCCGGGCTCCGCCTCCATCACCACCAGGCCGCCCTCCGGGACCCACCGCAGCGCGTTGTCCAGCAGGTTCGCGACGATCTGCCGCAGGCGCGCGGGGTCGGTCACGATGACCGGCAGGGGGGCGATGCGGCGCGTGTAGGTGACCTCGCGGCGCGTGGCGTCGGGCGCGAGGGCGTCGAAGGCCTGCTGCAGCACCTCCTCCGGGTCCACGGGGCCGTGGTCCATCCGGAACCGGCGGGCATCGATGCGGGCCAGGTCCAGCAGGTCGGCGACCATGGCCTCCAGGCGGCCGGCCTCACCCTCGATCGCGGCGAGGGACCGCGGCACCTGCTGCTCCGGGACGATGCCGTCCGCGAGGGCCGCGGCGTGGCCGCGGATCGCCGTGAGCGGCGTGCGCAGGTCGTGGGTGACCTTCATGAGGAACTCGCGGGTGCTGTCCTCCCGCTCCCGCAGCCGCGTGACCATGCCGTTGAACGCGGCACCCAGGTGGTCGAGCTCCGCGGTGCCCGCGGGCGGCACGGTGGCCGACAGGTCGCCGCCGGCGACGCGGTCGGCGGCCGCCTCCATCTCCTCCAGGGGCCGGGTCACCCGCGCCGTGAGCAGCAGCGTGAGCAGCAGCGCCGGCACGAACCCGATGAGGGCCGCCATGATGAGGCTGGGCGCCACGTCCTTCCACTGCGTGGACACGGCGCTGCGCGGCTTGGAGAGGACGATGTACGTCCATGGGCGGTTGTCGAGCGTGACCATCGCCGCGGTCGCCACGCGGTCCGCGCCCGCCGCGGCGAACGCCTCGTCGAGGCGCTCGAAGCCGTTGGTCTGGATCTCGCCCTCGTCGAGCTGGGGGCGCTGGGCGATGGGGATGTCGCCGTACCGCAGGACGCTGCCGACGCAGAACGCGTTGTAGCCGTCCAGGACGTACAGCCGGGCCCCACGGCCCAGGTACGCCTCGAGGTCCGCCCGCCGGAACGCGTTGCAGCCGCCCTCCAGGGCCTGGCGCTCGAGCCGGACGGTGATGAGGGCCGCCAGCCGCACCGTGAGCTGGTCGAAGTCCTCACGGCCCTGACGGGAGCTCTCGGTGCGCACCAGGCTCGACGACACCACCCCGAACACCAGGGCGGCCGCGAACAGGCCGGCGAGCGCGCCCAGGGCGAGGCGCCCGCGCAGGGTGCGCCACGGGGGCAGGCGCCGCCGGCGCCGCGACGGCGGCGCGCCGGGGGCGGTGCCCCCGGAGGTCACCGCTTCGCGGCCACCTTGTAGCCGGTTCCCCACACGGTCTGGATCGGGCACGCGTCTCCGAGCTTGCGGCGCAGCTGGCGCACGTGCACGTCGATCGTGCGCGAGTCGCCCAGGAAGGTGAAGCCCCACACCCGCTCCAGCAGCTGCTCGCGGGTGAGGACGATCCCCCGATTCTCGATGAGGGTGACCAGGAGGTCGAACTCCTTGGGCGTGAGGGCGACGCGCTCCTCGTCGGCGAACACCTCGCGGCCGCCCACCTCGATGCGCAGGCTGCCGAGCTCCAGCACCGTGTCCTCGGGACCGGCGGGCTCGACCTGCCGTTCGTCGGTGCGCCGCAGCACCGCGCGGACGCGGGCCACCAGCTCACGCGGGTTGAACGGCTTGGTGACGTAGTCGTCGGCGCCCAGCTCGAGGCCCACGACCTTGTCCACCGCGTCGTCCCTGGCGGTGAGCATGATGATGGGCAGGTTGCCCTCGGCCCGCAGGCGCCGCGTGACCTCGTAGCCGTCCATGCCGGGCAGCATGAGGTCCAGCAGCACGAGGGACGGGCGTTCCTCGGTCGCCATCCGCAGCCCGTCGTCGCCGCGCTCCGCGACGGACACCCGGAAGCCGGCGGCCTCGAGGTACATGCGGGCGAAGGAGGAGATGTTCGCCTCGTCCTCGATGATGAGGACGTGGTCGGCGGTGGAGTCGGCCATCGCCGACGATGCTAACCCCCGTACCGGCGCACCTGGAAGTCCCGCGACCGGGACGGTGGTCACTCGGCGACCCCTGAGGGGGCTGCCACCGGCGTGGCGTCGGGCGCGGCCAGCGCACCCGCGCGGCGGCGCTGGCTGTCACCGCCGCCGTTCCCGCCGCCACCGTTCGGGCTGGAGCCGATGAGGATCCGGAGGGCGTTCCACACGCCCGAGTTGCCGCCGGCGATGTTGTACTGGCCGCGGCCCTGGAACCGGACGTAGCCGACGCCGGACGCCTCCAGCCCCTGCACCCCGCGAACCTCGAGCGTGTAGCGGGTGCCGGTGACCAGGTAGCGGCCGCCGGCGCCCGTGAGCTTGACCTGACGCCGCCGCAGCGGGACGTCGCGGCCGTTCAGCATGAGCTTGGCGTCGCCCGCGCGGTCCACCAGGCGGATGACCGTGCGCCGGGAGGCCGTGATCCAGCCGATCGCCGAGAAGCCGCCGTCGAGGCTGACGGTGCCGTTGCCCTGGGCCTGGAACTGCTGGGCCTGCAGGTCCTGCAGGCGCGGCTGGCGGGCGCGCGAGGCCGCGGAGGCGGTCGCCGCGACGAGGGCGAGCGCGATGAGCGACACCAGGAGAACGCGCAGGGCGCGGGGCACGGCACCTCGAATCCGGACGGCACGGCGGGCGGTCCTTCGCCCGTACATCGGATCGTGCGCCAGGTTCGTGAGCCGGAGCCTGCGTCAGTCGTAAGCGTTTCCTACGGCGAATGTGAAGAAAGCGTGAATACCCCCCGCTCCGGATGGGCTCTCCTCCCCGGATGGGGGGCGGGCCTACTCGAGCTTCACGCCCTCCTCGACCACCACCTCGGGCGCGCCGCCGCCCAGGTCCACGCCCTCCTCCACCGAGACCGGCTGCTGCCCGGCGGCGGGGTCCGGCACCTGCACCGCCTCCTCGCCCTCCGGCACCGGCCGGGGGCCGTCCTCGAGGTACCCCCAGATGATCTCCCCGCACTGCGGGCAGGTGGGCAGGCCCTTGCGGTTCCGGATCTGGAACTGGCAGGCGACGCAGCCGAACAGGCCGGACACGCGCTGGCCCACGTGGAAGCAGGGGATGCCCAGGCGGCGCTCGGCCTCCTGCGCGCCCTGCGCGGGTGACATGCCGCGGGGGACGGACTGCTGTCCGGGACCGCCCCGGCCGCCTCCGCCCTGGAGACCACCCGGACCCGAACGCTGCGGCGGCAGACTGCTCATCCTCGGAACCATCCTTCCCGCCAGGGCGCGGCCGGTCGGGCCGTACTGCCCAGGGCGTATCGTTCACACGCGGCACCCCAGCCTACCGCGACGCGGCGGCGGGAGCCGGGACGCGCCCATCTCCACCTCGCCCCGAAGGGACGCATGCGCCTCGCGCTGGCCCAGCTGAACACCGTCGTCGGCGACATCGAGGGCAACGCCGGCCGCATCGCCGACGCCCTCGCGGCGGCCGGGGAGGCCGACGCCGGCCTGGTGCTGTTCCCGGAGCTCGCGATCTCGGGCTACCCGCCCGAGGACCTGCTCATGCGCCCGCGCTTCGCGCGCGACTGCCGGAGGGCCGTGGAGGAGCTGGCGGCGGGCGTCACCCGCGGCGCCGCGGTCATCGGGTTCCCGGAGTGGGACGGCGACTGCTTCAACTCGGCGGCGGTCGTCGCGGACGGCCGCGTGCAGGCGGTGTACCGCAAGCGGTTCCTGCCCAACTACGGGGTGTTCGACGAGGCCCGGTACTTCGCCGCGGGCGACGCCCCCCTGGTGGTCGAGATCGCCGGGATGCGCGTGGGCATCGCGATCTGCGAGGACATCTGGTACCCGTCGCCCGTCGCCAGCGACCTCGCCGCGGCGGGCGTGGACCTCATCGCCTGCATCTCGGCGTCCCCCTGGCACCGCGGCAAGGCCGACGCCCGCGAGCGGATGCTCGCCACGCGCGCCGCGGACTCCGCGGCGGCGCTGGCCTTCTGCAACCTGGTGGGCGGGCAGGACGAGCTGGTGTTCGACGGACGCTCCCTGGTGGCCGACGCCAGCGGGCTGGTCACCGCACGGGCCCCGCAGTTCAGCGAGGTGCTCATGGTCGCCGACGTCGACCGCGACCTCGCCGTGCGCCGGCGCCTGCGGGAGCCCCTCGGCCGCCGCCTGCCCCGCGCCGCCAACGCGCGGGCGGTCGAGATCGAGGGCGTCCTGCCGTCGCGTCCCGCCGAGCCGGTGTCGGCGGTGCTCGCCACGCCGCCGGTCCCGGAGGCCGAGGTGTGGGAGGGCCTGGTCACCGGCATCCGCGACTACGTGGGCAAGAACGGCTTCGGCGGGGTGGTGATCGGCCTGTCGGGCGGCATCGACTCCGCGCTCACCGCGGCGCTCGCCGTGGACGCCCTGGGCGGGGACCGGGTGCTCGGCGTGTCGATGCCGTCGGTGTACACCAGCCGCCGCAGCGAGGACGACGCGGCGGCCCTGGCGGCGGCGCTCGGCATCGAGCTCATCACGCTGCCCATCGCCGACGTGGTGGCCGCCTTCGAGGCGGTCCTGGCAGGGGCCTTCGCCGGCGCGGCCCGCGACGTGACCGAGGAGAACCTCCAGGCCCGCGCCCGCGGCACGCTGCTCATGGGGCTCTCCAACAAGCGCGGGGCGCTGGTGCTCGCGACCGGCAACAAGAGCGAGATGTCCGTGGGGTACAGCACCCTGTACGGCGACATGGTGGGCGGGTTCGCGCCGTTGCGCGACATCTCCAAGACCTGGGTGTACCGGCTGTGCCGCTGGCGTAACACCGAGGCGGGCCGGGAGGTCATCCCTGAGGCCACCATCGAACGCCCGCCCACCGCGGAGCTCCGCCCTGACCAGCTGGACACCGACAGCCTGCCGCCGTACGAACTGCTCGACCCCATCGTCGAGGGGTACGTGGAGGACGACCTGGACGCCGAGGACCTCGTCGCCCGCGGCCACGACGCGCCCACGGTTCGGCGCGTGCTGCGCATGATCGACCGGGCCGAGTACAAGCGCCGGCAGGGGCCCGTGGGCATCAAGGTCACCCCGAGGGCCTTCGGGAAGGACCGCCGCATGCCGATCACGAACGGGTATGTCGCTCCGTAGGCTCATCGCGCTCGCCGCCGGGGCCCTGGCGGTGGCCGCCCCGGCCGCCGCGGGGGCGCAGGCCACCCCGGCCCGCGCGTTCGGCGAGACCTCGCCCGCCGCCCGCGGGCTCATGGTCACGTTCACCGACGTGCCCGGCGCGGCGGCCGCGGCGGCCCGCCTGCGCGGCCTGGGTGAGGTCACGCCCCTCGCGCCCGGCGCCGGCGTGTGGCGGCTCGCCCCGGCCCGCCGGGCCGGCATCCGCGACGCCGTGCTGCGCCGCACGCGGGTGCGGGCGGCGGAGTGGCCCCTGGTGCGCCGCTCCGCGGAGCGCACCGCGCCCGCGTCGCCGCTCGCGCCCATCCCGCTGGCGCCCCTCACCGACACCCAGAGCGGCGGGCAGTGGGGCCTGCAGCACGACGGGTGGGACCCGCAGCTGGTGGGGCGGGAGCCGCGCCCCATCATCGCCGTCCTCGACGGCGGCCTCGACCTGCAGCACCCGGAGTGGAGCGGCGCGAACGCGGCGGTCATCGTCGCGCCGCACAGCGTGATCCCGGGCCGGAACCCCCTGAACGTGGACGACTGGGGGCGCACCGGCCACGGCACGCACGTTGCGGGCGTCGCGGCCGCGCCCGCGAACGGCATCGGCGTGGTGGGCGTCGCCCCCGCATCCGCCCAGTCGCGGCTCATGCCGGTGCAGGTCGCGTCCCGCGACGGGGAGTTCCTGGACGAGGACATGATCGCCGGCATCCGGTGGGCGGTCCGCAACGGCGCACGGGTCATCAACATCTCCGCCGGCGGCCCGGGCGACACCTACGCGTTCCAGCGGGTCGTGTACTGGGCGACCCGGCACGGCGCCCTCATCGTCGCCGCCGTCGGCAACGAGGGCGACGGCGAGAACAAGCTGCTCTACCCGGCCGCGTACCGGCGGGTGCTGGGCGTGGGCGCGCAGTGCGGCCCGGACCGCACGCCCGACTGCCGCACCCCGCTGGGGGTGGCGGCGTTCAGCCAGCACAACCGCTCCGTCGACATCATCGCGCCGGGCGTCGACATCCTGTCGACGGTCCCCAGGGAGGTCGCCGACGACGAGGTCGCCCCCGGCTACGCCTTCCGTGACGGCACCTCCATGGCGGCGCCGTACGTGGCGGGGGTCGCCGCGCTGGTGCAGGCCGCCAACGGCAACGCCCTCACCCCGTACCAGGTGGCCCGGCAGCTGGAGGTCACCGCGCGGGACGTCGGCCCGAAGGGCCGCGACGACCGCAGCGGCTGGGGCGTCATCGACGTCGCGAGGGCCGTGACCACCCCCGTGCCGCCGGACGACGGCGGCGAGGTGAACGACGACGTCGCGTACCTCGGCAACGCCACCGACCTCTCCAGCGCCACCGCGCCGCTGGTGCTGGAGGCCGACGTCGACCAGCAGGACGACCCGCACGACGTGTACGCGGTGCGGGTGCGCCGCGGGCAGCGCGTGCGGGTGGAGCTCACCGCGCCGGCCGGTCGGCTCGAGCTGTCGCTGTGGGGCCCCCGCACGACCACCGTGTCCACCCGCGTGGCCGGGAACGCGGCGCGCAACCTGCTCGCGCTGTCCCGCCGCCCCGGCAAGCGGCAGGTGGCCGTCGTGCGGGCGGCCCGCGACGGCCGCGTGTACGTGGACGTGCGGGCGGCCCGCGGCACCACCGGCTACACGCTGCGGGTGCGGCGCCAGCGGTAGGCTCCGCGGATGCCGGAGATCCTCAGCGCCCTGCACTACGAGTACCCGCCGGACATGCAGGAGCGCCGCGCGCCGTACCGGGACGGGCACCTCGCCCTCATCGCCGCGTGGCACGCGGACGGGCGCATCGTCATCGCGGGGGCCCTCGGGGATCCGCCCGCCCGCGGGCTCCTGGTGTTCCGGGACGCGGCCCAGGCGGAGGCGTTCACCGCCGAGGACCCGTACGTCGCCGCGGGGCTGGTGGTGTCGCGCGCCATCGTCCCCTGGACGGTGGTGACGCCCCTTCCCGCGTAGCGGGTCCCGTCGGGCGGCCCGCGCGGCTCTCGGGCACGGCCCGGACACGTGGACAACGCCGCCGGCGGGAATCCTGTCCCGCGGTCCATCCGCTCACGGCGCCGGGTGCCCGATCCTGGGACATCGATCCGCGCATGCCGCTCCCGCCGAGGAGGCCGTGATGGGAAGTCCGCCCGAGATGTCCGAGGAGCTCGACACCGTCTGGGAGCCCTGCGGCGGCTGCTGGGGCCAGCGCGTCATCTGGACGCGCACGCCCGGCGCCGGGGCGATGGAACGGCGGGCCTGCCCCTCCTGCCTCGGCGTCGGGCAGCGTGCCGTGGTGGTCACCGGTCCCGCGCGGCGGGACGCCCGGGCGGCATGAGGCCACGCCGTGGCCACCCCGGTGGTCACCGCCCGGTGATCACCAGGGCCTTCTTGGCGACGTCCTTCGCCAGCCGGGCACGGGTCTTCGGCTCCACGATGCCGGTGCCCTTGAGCTTCACCTTCTTCTGGTACTTGGTGACGGCGGCGGCCATCCTCTTGGTGTAGCGGCCGTTGGGCTTCGCGGACTTCGGCAGCCTGCCGAGCACCTGCAGCTGCGCCCAGGTGGTCGTGTACAGGACCTTCTGGTCGCCCTTGAGCTTCGGCTCGCCCGGGGCCCGCACCAGGCGCGTGCCGCGCTTGGCGTTCGCGACGCGCCGGATGGTGAACGTCGCCTCCCGGCGGTTGCCCGCGTTGTCGATCGCGGCGACGGTGACGCGGCGGCCGGCGGGCAGCACCAGCTTGGCGGTGCGGGCCGGGAACCGCTTGCCGGCGTACTCGATCGCGGCGAGCCCGGACCCGGTGTCCGCCGCCGTCAGCACCGCGGCGCCGCTCTTGCCGATCGCCAGGGCCGGGATGCGCACGCTGAGCGTGGGGGCGGTGCGGTCGGCGACGAGGGTGCGGGTGACCTCCCGGACGTTGCCGGCGCGGTCCGTCGCGCGGACCGTGACGGTGTTCGGCCCCTCGGCGAGGGGGATGCCGTCGCCGGGGACCGCGCGCGCCGGCTGGCCGGCGCCGGGCAGCCACTCCAGCCGCTCCAGTCCCGACGCGTCGTCGTTCGCGCCGACCTGCGCCACCGCGCCCGCCTGCGTGATCTCGACGGTCGGCGGGACGTCGTCGACGACCACCTGGATCGCGGCGCGCACCTGCGTCCCGTCGGGGGCCGTCACGGTCGCCTCCACGAGGCGCCGTCCCGCCGCCGGGTACCGTGTCTGCGCCGCCGCCCCGGCGGCGGCGCTGCCGTCACCGAGGTCCCACGTGACCTCCCCGCCCGACGGGCCGTCGACGACCGCCTGGAATCGCACCGGGTCGCCGGGACGGACGTAGGCCGGGTCGGCGGTCAGCAGCAGGCGCGGCGTTCCCGGGGTGGCCGGCACCGTGAGCGAGACGGGGGCCGACGACGGCGATGCGTTGCCCGCCCGGTCGAGCACGACGATCGTGACCGCCAGCGGCGTGTTCGGCGTGAGGCCCTCCAGGTCCACCCCGGGGGTCGTGGTCTCCGTGACCTGGACCCCGTCGACCAGCACGCGGTAGCGGCCGACACCCGACCGGGCGACGATCTGCGCGGCGGGGGAGAACGCCGACGTGTTGCCCTCGGCGTCCGACGCCCGCACGGCGAACTCGTAGGTCGTGCCCTGGTCGGTGACCGCGTCCCAGGCGATGGCCGCGCGGCCCGGGCCGGTGGGGGTCACGGTGACGCCTGCCGGAGCGGGCGGCGCGGCGGTGTCGACGGCCGCGGCGTCCGTCCGGGACGTGCCCGGCCCCGTGCCGGCGCTGGCGCCGTCGCGGGACGCCTCGTAGGCGTCGACGCCCGGCATTGCCGGCCAGGTGAGCTCGACCGGGTAGCCCGAGCCGGTCGGGGGCGCGGGCTGAGCCGGGGCCGTGCGGTCCGGGGTCGTGACCTCGACGCTCACGACCGGGGACAGGTTTCCCGCGGCGTCACGCGCGACGGCCTCGTACGCGTAGGTGGTGTCGTCCGCGAGCCCGGCGTCGGTGTGCGCGCCGGGGGGGCCGTCGACGACGACGCGGCCGCTCTGGGTGACCGCGACGGCCTGCGCGTCACCCGAGACGGTGGTGAGGAGGTCGACGCGTCCGGCACCGCTCGAGCGCGGCACCGTGACGTCCGCGGTCGCGGTGATGACCGGCGCCGGGGGCGCGGAGCGGTCGATGCGGACCGTCGCCCCGGCGGCGGCCGGGGTGTGGGACGGCCCCCAGGCGCCGGTGTTGCCGGCCTCGTCGGTCGCCTGGAACTGGACGAGGGTCTCGCCCTCGGCCGTCACCGTCACCGTCGTCCCGGGCGCGGGCGTGCTCCAGGTCGCGCCGCCGTCGGTGGAGGTGCGGTACCGGGCGGTGGTCCCGGGTGCGAGGGTGGCCGTCACGGGGACGGACGCGACGGAGGTGGGGTCCAGCGAGCCGCCGCTCACGGTGGGCGCCGGCGGCGGCGTGCGGTCCAGGCGGACCGTCGCCGTCGCGTCCGGTCCGGCGGCGTGCGCCGGGCCCCACCCGCTCGCGTTGCCCGCCGTGTCGACGGCGCGGAACTGGACGAGCGTCTCGCCCTCGGCCGTCACGGTCACCGACGCACCGGCGGCGGGGGCGCTCCAGGTCGCGCCGCCGTCGGTGCTGGTGCGGTGCTCGGTGGTGGTCGCGGGGACCGGGTCGGCCGTCACCACGGCGGCCGCCGCGTTCCGCCACGTGAGCGACGCATCCGAGCCGGCGCCGGGCACGACGGGAACCGCCGGCGCGGTGAGGTCCACGGTCACGGCGTGCGCGGCCGACGGGGCGCTGCGGTTGCCGGCCGCGTCGATCGTGATGACCCGGTACGCGTACGTGGCCTCGGCCGGCGGGGGCGCGTCCGTGAAGGAGGTGCCGCTGGGGACGGTCCCGATCTCGACGCCGTCGCGGGTCACCGCGTACGCCGTCGCGCCCGGCACCGCCGTCCAGGTGATCGCCGGCGCGTTGGTGGGCGACGCCCCGGCGAGCCCCGTCGGGGCCGCGGGGGACGTGCGGTCGATGCGGGCGGTGCCGTCGGCGACCGGGCCGCCGGCGATGGCCGGCGTCCACACGCTGCGGTTGCCGGCGTCGTCGACGGTCCGGAACTGCACGAGGGTCTCGCCCTCCGCGGTCACCACCACCGAGGGGCCCGTGGCGGGCGTGCTCCAGGTCGCGCCGCCGTCGGTGCTGGTGCGGTGCTCGGTCGTCGCCCCGGCGGTGGGGTCGACCGCGATGGTCACCGACGGCACGTTGCGCCACGCGAGCGACCCCTCGCTGCCCGCGGCGGGTCCGCCGGGCGGCGGCGGCGGGGTGACGTCGACGGTGATCGCGACCGGGGCGGAGTCCACGCCCCGGTTGCCGGCCGCGTCGACGGCGGCGACCCGGTACTGGTGGATGCCCTCGCCGGGCACCGGGCTGTCGGTGAACGTCGTGCCGGCGGGGCCGCCGACCGCCACGCCGTCGCGGGTGACCACGTAGCCGGTCGCGCCGGGCACCGCCGTCCAGGTGAGGGCGGGCGCCGCGGTGGGCGAGGCCCCGGCGAGGCCGGTGGGGGCGGGCGGCGGCGTGCGGTCGATGCGGGCGGTGCCGGCGGCGGCCGGCGCACCGGTGTGGGACGGCACCCAGGCGCCCGCGTTCCCCGCGGGGTCGACGCTGCGGAACTGGACCAGGGTCTCGCCCTCCGCGGTGACCGCGACGGATGCCCCGGCCGCCGGGGCGCTCCACGATGCGCCGCCGTCGGTGCTCGTGCGGTGCTGGACGACCGCCCCGGGGACCGCGTCCACGGCGATGGTGACCGAGGCCACGTTGCGCCACGTGAGCGAGCCCTCGCTGCCGGCGGCGATCACGGGGTCGGCGGCCGGGGTGGTGTCGCGCTCGATGTCGTGCGGGCCGGAGGGGTCGCTGCGGTTGCCCGCCGCGTCGACGGCGAGCACCCGGTAGGTGTGGGTGCCCTCGCCGGTGAGGCCGGTGTCGGCCCACGTGGCGCCGGACGGGGCGCCCACCTCGGTGCCGTCGCGGACCACGACGTACCCGGCCGCGTCGCCCACGGCGTGCCAGGTGAGCGTGGGGGTGACGGCGGGGGACGGGCCCGTGAGGTTCGCGGGGGCGGCGGGGGGCGTGCGGTCGATGCGGGCCCGTCCCGTCCCGCCGGTGCCGGGACCCCAGGCACCCACGTTGCCGGCGGTGTCGGTGGCCCTGAACTGGACGTCGGTGGTCCCCTCGGCGGTCACCGTGAGCGACGCCCCGGGCGCCGGCGTGCTCCATGTGGCGCCGCCGTCGGTGCTCGTGCGGTGCTCGTAGCCCGCGAGCCCGGACAGGTCGTCGGTCGCGGTCGCCGAGATGGCGATCGACGGGACGCTCTGGGGGGCGCCGCTTCCGCCCGTGACGGTCGGCGCCGCCGGTGCGGTCCGGTCGAGGCGCACCTGGGAACCCGCGGTGGGGCTCGCGGGTGTCCAGGCCGACGGGCGGCCGACGCCGTCGACGGTCCGGAACTGGACGAGGGTCTCGCCCTCCAGGGTGATGCCGATCCCGGATCCCGGGGCCTCCAGGGTCCAGGTGGCGCCGCCGTCGGTGCTGGTGCGGTACTCGTACCCGGCGACCCCGGAGGCCGCGTCGGTCCCGCCCGCCCCGGTGACCGTGACCGATGCGGCGGACTGCCACGCGGTGCTGCCGCCCGTGACCGCCGGGGCCGTCGGGGAGGTGCGGTCCAGGCGCACCGTCGAGTCCGGGGTGGGCGTCGCGGGCCCCCACGCGGAGAGGTTGCCGTCCACGTCGCGGGCGCGGAACTGCACGAGCGCCTCACCCTCGGCGGTGATCGTCACCGCGGCCCCCGCGGTGGGGGTGCTCCAGGTGTTGCCGCCGTCGGTGCTGATGCGGTGGTCGTAGCCCGCGAGGCCGGAGTTCCCGGTGTCGGTGGAGCCACCCCCGGTGATCGTGGCGGACGGCCGGTCGACCCACGAGATCGACCCGCCGTTCGCGGTGGGCACGGTGGGCGGGATCACGTCGCGCGGGACGAAGGTGTGGTTGACCCCGTACGTCGAGTACCCGGCGGCGTTCGTCACGATGACGCGGGTGTTGTAGGTCGACCCCGTCGGGAGGAACAGGCCGGCGGTCGTGGTGACCGTCGCGTCCGCGGTGCCGGACCCGGCCGACACCGGGGTGCCGGTGGTCGCGCCGTGCTCGAAGCGCCAGGTCGTCGCGGTCCCGCGCGGGTTCACGACGGCCCGCAGCTGCGCCGAGCCGTTCTCGGCGACGAGGACCGGCAGGGTCTCGGCCGACGCCATGAGGACGGTGGGGGACACGATCGAGACGCCGCCGGCATCGGTCCGCGACCGCGGGTCCGCGCCGGGTGCCGCGGCCACGAGCTCGGGACGGCCGTCGCCGGTGAGGTCCGGGACGGCCGTGACCCCGCCGCCCAGCCCGTCGCCGTCCGCGGCGCCGTCCAGACGCAGCGCGCGGCCCCCGTGGGTCCGCAGGTCGACGCTCGTCGTGGTGGCGGCCCCGAACACCCAGTACGCGGCGCCGGAGGCGGACCGGCCGCGCATGCCGATGGTGCGGCTGCCGACGGCGAGCTCCGGGCGCCCGTCCCCGTCGATGTCCGGCGTCGCCGACAGCTGGCCCTCGCCGAGGGCGTCGCCCGCGGTGGCGCCGTCGATGCGGTACCCGGCGGTCCCGAGGGCGGCCATGTCGGCCGTGCCGGTGGAGGTCGCGCCCCACAACACCACGGCGCTGCCGGATCCGGCCCGGCCGTTGGCGTCCGCGCCCGGGGCCGTGGCGGCGATGTCCGCCCGCCGGTCGTTGTTCTGGTCTCCCGCGATCGCCACCCGGGTGCCGAGCGCGTCGCCCGCGGTGCCCCCGGCGAGCATCCGGCCCCGGGCGCCGAGCGAGAGCGTGTCCACGTCGGATGGCGTGGCGGCCCCGAACACGACGTATGCGGCGCCCGCGTCGGCGCGCTTCAGCGTGTCGGCACCGGGTGCGCCCACGACCACGTCCGGCAGGCCGTCGTCGTTGACGTCGCCGCCGCCCGCGACGGACGTCCCCAGGTGGTCCCCGGCGTCGGTGCCGTCGATGACGTACCCCGCGCCGGAGAACGCGGCGAGGTCGAGGTCCTTGCCCGGTGCGGGCGTGTGGACCACGTACGCCGATCCGGAGTCGGCCCGGCCGTTGCGGTCGGCCCCGGGCGCGCCCAGGACCATGTCCGCCCGCCCGTCGCGGTCGAGATCGCCGGGCGCGGCGGCGGTCGTGCCGAGCGCATCCCCGGCGGCGGCGCCGTCGACGCGCACCGCCGCCGCCCCGGGCGTCGCCAGGTCGATCGGGTCGGCCCGCTCCGGACCCAGCACGAGGTACGCGGATCCCGCGTCGTTCCGGCCCGAGGGGTCGGTCCCCGGCGCACCGAGGAGCAGGTCCGCGCGGCCGTCGTCGTCGACATCGCCGATCGCGGCGACACCGGTGCCCAGGGCGTCGCCGCGATCGGCGCCGTCGATGCGCAGCGCCGCGGACCCGGGGGACGCGAGGTCCACGGTCGCGAGGTCCGTGCGGCCGAACACCACGTGCACGGTGCCGGCGCCGTCGCGCCCGGAGGGGTCCGCGGCGGGCGCGGCCACCACGATGTCGTCGATGCGGTCTCCGTTGACGTCGCCGGCCGGGAAGACGCGCAGCCCGCCCTGCCCGTCCTGCGCGGCCGCGCCCTCGATCGTGAGGCGGATGTTCGCGGGGCTCAGCAGGTCGCCGGACGCCGCGCCGGTGATCCGCACCACCGCGGCGGGGACCGGATCCCCGGAGGGGTGGGTGGGCGCCCACGCCGAGACGTTGCCCGCTCCGTCGACGGACCGGAACTGCACCAGCGTCTCGCCGACGGCCGCGATGCTCACGCCCGAGCCGGATGCCTGCGCCCAGGACGTCCCCCCGTTGGTGCTGGTCTGGTACTGGTAGCCGCTGAACCCGGAGCCGCCGGTATCGGTCGATCCGGTCGCCGTGACCGACCGCGATGCGGGGGACGCGAACCAGGCGGCGCTGCCGCCGCTCACCGACGGGACGGTGGGGAGGGTGCGGTCCTGGCGGACGGTGCCGGCGGCGGCCGGCTGGCCGGAGGGGTGGTCGGGGACCCAGGAGGATGTCCGGCCGGCCGCGTCGACCGCCCGGAACTGCACGAGCGTCTCCTGCTCGTCGGTGATCGTGGCGGTCGCGCCGGTGGCCGGCGCGCCCCAGGTCGCGCCGCCGTCACGGCTGGTCCGGTACTGGTAGCCCACGGGTGCCGCCGCGGCGGTGGGGGTGGAGCTGCGGGCGCCGATCGCCGTGGAGGCCACCGAGCGCCAGGCGAGCGACCCGCCGCTCACGACCGGGACGCTCGGCGCGTCCGAGGGGATGACGACCCGCACGGAGCCCGAGTCCGTGCGGTTGTTGGCGTCGCCGCCGGGTGCGCCGGCGAGCACCTCCGGGCGGCCGTCGGCGTCGAGGTCCAGCAGGCCCGAGGCGGGTGCGGTGCCGTCGCCGGCGGTGAGCCCGTCGATGCGGGTCCCGCCCGCGGCGGCCAGCACGCGCAGGTCGACGTCGGCGGGGGCGGCCAGGCCGTGCACGCGCCAGGTGGCCCCCGCGCCGGAGCGCGCCTGGTAGCCCTCGCCGGCGGCGGTGATCAGGACGTCGTCCCGCCCGTCGCCGTTCGCGTCGCCGGCGGGGCCCACGGACCCGCCCAGCCCGCCGCCCGCCGTGGCGCCGGTGATGCGGTACCCGGTGCCGGCGAGGGACGCCGCGTCACGGGTGGCGGTGGCGGCCCCGCCGTACAGGACGTACGCGGCGCCGGCGTCGTACCGGTTGAACGGGTCCGCGGCGGGTGCCCCCACCACCACGTCCGGCAGGTCGTCGTCGTTCACGTCGCCGGCGGATGCGACGGCGGCGCCCAGGCGGTCACCCGCGGCGGCGCCGTGCGCCGCGAACCCGGACGTCCCGGGGCTCGCGAGGTCGACGGTGCCCGTCGGCGGCGTGAACAGCACGAACGCCGTGCCGGCCCCGGCGCGCGACACGGGGCCGGCGTCCGGGCTTCCGATGACCAGATCCGGGCGGCCGTCGGCGTTCATGTCGGCGACCCCCGCCAGTGCCGTGCCCGTGTGGTCGCCGGCCGCCGCCCCGGACACGCGCGGGCCGGGGGCCGTGCCCAGGTCGATGGTCGCCGTGCCGGCCTGGCCGTGGGCGACGGCCACGGCACCGGCGTCGGCCCGGGACGACGGGTCGGCGCCGGGCGCGCCGACGGCGACGTCGGGACGCTCGTCCCCGTCGAGGTCCCCGGCGGATGCGACGGCGGTGCCCGCCGCGTCCCCCGCGGCGGCCCCCGCGATGAGGTAGCCGCGCGACCCGGGTGCCGCGAGGTCGATGGTCCCGGTGCCGGCCGAGCCGAACACGACGTGCACGGCGCCCGCGTTGGAGCGGGACAGGGGGTCGGCACCGGGCGCGCCGATGAGCGCGTCCGCGAGGCCGTCGCCGTTGACGTCCCCGGCGGATGCGACGGCGGTGCCCGCCGCGTCGCCCGCGGCGGCACCGCGGATGGCATAGCCGCCGGTCCCGAGGTTCGCCAGGTCGACGACCCCGGGGGTGGCGCGGCCGAACACCACGTAGGCGGCGCCGGCGTCGGTCCGCGAGACCGGGTCGGCGGACCGCGCCCCGATGAGCACGTCCTGGATCCCGTCGCCGTTGACGTCCCCGGCGGGCGCGAGCGCCCCCAGCCCGATGCGGTCGCCGGCCACAGCCCCGTCGATGCGCAGGTGGACGTTGAACGTGTTCGCGAGGTCCACGCCGAACTGGGTGCCGATGCGGGCGGTGCCCGCGGTGGTCGGGCCCGGGGTGTGCGACGGGCCCCAGTCGGAGATGTTGCCGACGCCGTCGATCGCCCGGAACTGCACGAGCGTCTCCCCCTGGGCGGTCACCGTCACCGTGACCCCGGTGACCGGCGCCGTCCAGTTCGCCCCGCCGTCGGTGCTGGTGCGCGACTGGTACGAGGCCACGCCCGCGCCGGCATCGGTGGCCGCGGTGCGCGAGATCGCGAGGGACGCGATGTTCTGCCATGCGTCACCGCCGCCGGTGGCGCCGGGGACCGTGGGCCCGGTCCGGTCGATCCGGACGGTGTTCGGCCCGTCCGCCGTGGCCGACGTCCACGCCGAGGCGTTGCCGGCGGCGTCGACCGCGCGGAAGCGCAGGATGGTCTCGCCCTCGGAGGTGACGGTCGCCGCGGCGCCGGGCACCACGGTGGCGTTCGCCACGGTGCGGTACTCGTAGCCGGCGAGGCCGGCTTGGGCGTCGGTGCTGCCGGATGCCGACACGGTCACCGACGCGACGCTCTGCCAGGACGTGCTCCCGCCGGTGACCGTCGGCAGCGACGGGGCGGTCCGGTCGATCCTGACGGTGCCCGCCGCGGTGCCCACGGGGGGACCCCATGCGGACTGGTTGCCCGCGCCGTCGGTCGCCCGGAACTGCACGACGGTCTCACCGGCGGTGCTGACCGCGACCGACGAGCCCGTGACCGCCCCGCTCCAAGCGCCGCCGCCGGTGCTGGTGCGGTACTCGTAGCGGGCGATCCCGGTGAGCGCGTCGGTCGCGCCCGACCCGGTGATGGTGACCGACGCGGCGGAGGTCCAGGACAGGCTCCCGCCGTTCGCGGTGGGGGTCGTGGGCGGCGTGGCGTCGGTGGTGACCGTGGTGTCGGCACCGTGGGCGCGCAGGCCGTCGGCGTTCTCGGTGACCAGCCGGAAGTGGTGCAGGGTGTCGCCCGGCAGTCCGGACACCGGGGCGGAGACCGGCACCTGCGAGGTGCCGGACCCGGCGCTCGCCGGGGTCGTCGCCGTGCCGTAGGCCGCGGTGGTGCCGTACTCGAACCAGTACCGGGTGACCTGGCCCCGCGGGGACACGACCCCGTTCAGCGTGGCACCCGCGGGAAGGACCCCGGTGGCCGGTGCCGTGGCGGCGCCCGGCATCAGCAGGGCGGGGGACACCGCGTACGCGCGTCCCGCCGAGGTCCGGGCCGCGGGGTCCGCGAACGGTGCCCCGGCGAGCACCTCGGGGCGTCCGTCGCCGGTGACGTCGGCGATGGTGCCGCCCCGCCCGCCCAGCGCATCCCCGGCGGCCGCCCCGTCGAGGCGCAGGCCGCGGGCCCCGAGGCCCCCGGCGTCGATGTCATCGGTGGTCGCCTGGCCGAAGATCACGTACTCGGAGCCCGCGTCGACGCGGTCCGACGGGTCGGCACCGGGTGCGCCGGCGATCACCTCGCCGCGCCGGTCGCCGTCCACGTCGCGGCTCGCGGCGACCGTGGTGCCCAGGCCGTCGCCCGCCGCCGCCCCGGCGACGAGGAAGCCGCCGGAACCGAGCGCGCCGAGGTCGTGGGTGGTCGTGCCATCCGTGCCGAACACCACGGCGACCGTCCCGGCGCCGGAGCGTCGCGACGGGTCCGCGCCCGGCGCGCCCACCACGACCTCGGCACGGTTGTCGTCGTTCATGTCGCCGGCGACGGCGACGGGCCCCGCCCCGTCACCCGCCGCGGCCCCGTCGATCCGGAAGCCGCGCGACCCCAGGTCGGCCAGGTCCACGTCCCCGCCGGAGGGGCCGCCGAACACCACCCATGCGGACCCCGAGTCGGTGCGCCCGTTGTTGTCCGCCAGGCCCGTGCCGAGCACGACGTCGGCGTCGCCGTCCCCGTCGATGTCGCCGGCGGCGACCGACACGCCCGCGCGGACCCCGGCGACCGGCCCGGTGATGCGCCACCCGTGGGCGGGCGACAGGGCGGCGAGGTCGATGTCGGCGGCGCCGGCGGTGCCGTACACCACGTAGACGGCGCCCGCGTCGGCACCGGACGCGTCGTCCGTGCCCGGCGCGCCGATCACGAGGTCGGCCCGGCCGTCGCCGTTCACGTCCCCCGCGGCGAGGGCGCGGGAGGCCAGGGCGCCCGCCTCGGGGCCGTCGATGCGGAACCCGCCGGCGCCGAGCGCGGTGAGGTCGACCGCGGTGCTGGTCGTCTTGCCGAAGATCACGTGGACGGAGCCGGAGTCGGTGCGGCCGTTGCGGTCGTCGTCGGTGCCGACGGCGATGTCGGCACGGCCGTCCCCGTCGAGGTCCCCGACGCCGGTCACCGCGAGGCCCGTGCGCTGCCCGGTCCCGAGGCCCGTGATGGCGAAGCCCGCGGTGCCGAGGCCGGCGAGGTCGACGGTGACGTTCGCGCTGCCGGCGGTGCCCCACACCACGTACGCCCGGTTCACGCCGCCCGCCGTGGCCGACGGCGCGCCGACCAGCACGTCACCGATCCCGTCGCCATTCACGTCACCGGCATCGGTGACCGTGGAGCCGGTCTCCGCGCCGGCCGCGGCCCCGTCGATGCGGATGCGGAGGTTCCCGGCCGTCCCCAGGTCGATCGACGGCTCCCAGCCGACCAGCGAGGTGTACACCTCGTACTCGCCGTCGGCGAGGCTCCCGCTGTCGTCGTCGCCGTGCCAGGCGATCATCCAGCGGCGGGTGCTCGTCGCGGCGGCGACGGCGGGCGCAAGGGCCTCCCGGCCGGTGGCCGGGGTGCCGGTGCCCCCCATCCGGGAGACGCGCATGTCGTTCGTGCCGATCTCGGCGGCACCGGGACCGAGCCGCTGGGCGAACACCTCCTGCTCGTCGTCCACCAGGCCGCCGGTGTCGTCGTCGCCGCGCCAGGTCACCAGGAACTCGTTCGCGGCGGGGGAGTACGCCAGGTCGGGATCGGAGGCCCCGAAGGCCGTCGACCGGTCGGGACCCATGTCGCTGATCCGCTGGTCGTTGGTGCCGAGCTGGCCTCCGGCGGTGGACAGGCGCTGGCCGAAGATCTCCCGCTCGTCGTTGGCGAGGCCCAGGATGTTGTCGTCGCCGGACCAGACCGCGAAGAACTCACCGGACGCGTCGTTGTAGGCGATCGCCGGGGTCCTCGCCGCATAGAGGGTGCTGCCGTTGGTGCCCATGTCCGAGATCCGGACGTCGTTGGTGCCCGTCTCGGCGCCCGTCGCGGTGAGGCGCTGCAGGAAGATCTCGCGCTCGTCGTCGGCGAGGGGAGCGGTGTCGTCATCTCCCTCCCACACCACCGAGTACCCGCCCGCCGCGGACACCGCGACGTCCGGGGCCACCGCGTCGTAGGCGGCGTTCCCGTCGGGCCCCATGTCCGAGATCCGCATGTCGTCGGTGCCGAGCTCGGCACCGTTTGCGCTCACGCGCTGCGCGTAGACCTCGAACTCGTCGTCGGCGCCGGTGTCGTCCGCGCTCCACACGACGAGGAACTCGTTCGCCACGGCGTTGTGGACGACGGCCGGGGCGTCGGCGCGCCGCGTGAGGTCACCGGGCGCACCGGCGGTCGAGAGGCGGATGTCCCCGCCGACCTCCCCGCCGTTCGGGTCGACCTGCTGTGCGTAGACGTCGAACTCGCCGTCGTGGGCGTCGTCCCCGCTCCACACGACCAGGTACCGGTCGGTGGCCGCGTTGTAGGCGACGTCCGGGGTGTCGGCGTCGAACGCGGCGTTCCCCTCCGGCCCCATCTGCGAGAGCCGCGTTGCCGGGCCGGTCCACCGTCCCAGGCGGTCCGCCACCCGCCCGAAGATCTCGATCTCGTCCGGGTCGGAGCTCGAGGCCGCCCACACCACCAGGTACCGGTCCCGGCGCGTGTCGTGGGCGACGGCGGCGTCGGTCGCGTCCCAGGTGGCGGTCCCGTCGGCGCCGGTGACCGATGCCCGCAGCTGCGGCGCGGGCGTCACGCCCGCCGCCGCCGTCCCGGTGACCGCAAGCAGGAGCGCGATGGGAACGGCGAGCCGGCACAGGCGCCGCATCAGCGCCCGCATGGCATTCCCTGCCGTGTCGGTCTTCCCATCCACGATGTACGGACGTCCTCCCCTGGGGCATCCGTGTCATCGGCGTCCCGGGGGGCCGTTGTGAGCTTCCCGCAACATTCGTGGAGGAGATGCCCCCCCGGGGGGGCGTCCCGGCCTCAGCCCCCGTTGACGGTGAGCGTGACCTTCGCGAGGTCGCGGATGAGCCGTGCGCGGGTGGGCCAGTCGACGGCGCCCGTGACCCTCAGCTTCGATTTCCGCTGGTACTTCGTGACCGTCGCGGCCAGCCGCTTCGTGTACCGGTCCACCGGCTTCGCCCTGACGGGCAGCTTCCTGAGGAGCTTCAGCTGGTCCTGGACGCTGCGGAGCAGGATCGCCTGCCGCCCCTTCAGGCGCGGCTGGCCCGGGGTCCAGGCGATGCGGGTGGACCTCGGGACGTTCTTGGCGCGCTGCACCGTGAAGGACGCGACGGCGCGGTTGCCGGCGCGGTCGACGGCGCCCACGAAGATCCGCCGGCCGCTGGGCACGACCATCTTCATGGTGGGGGCGGTGAAGCGCCTGGTGCCGTACTCGAAGTGCGCGAAGCCCGACCCGGCGTCGGCGCCCGTGAGGGTGATGGTGGCCTTGCGGCCCACCACCATCGCCGGGACCCTCACGCGCAGGACGGGCTTGGCGGTGTCGCGGGCCACGTCGCGGACCACCTCGGTCATGAGGCCGGCGCGGTTCCAGGCGCGGATGGTGATGCGGTTCGCGCCGGGCCTCAGGGGGATGCCGGCGACGGGGTCGACGGCCTGCGGGGCGCCGCCGCCGTCGGACCACTCCATGCGGTCGATGTCGCTCTCGGGGTCGGAGGCCCTCACGGCCACCGAGATGGCGCCCGCGGTGAGGTCGACGACCGGCGGCGTGCCGTCCACGACGATCTCCACGATCGCCGTGGCGACGGTCGTCCCGGACACCGACGCGGTGGCGCGCACCAGCCGCTTGCCCTGCTCGGTGTAGGTGTGCTGCACGGACATGCCCCCGGCACTGACGCCGGAGTCCAGCGTCCAGGTGACCGGTGCGCTCACGCCGTCCAGCACCGCGCTGAACGTGACGGGCTTGCCGGGCTGCACGAACCGGTCGCCGGCGGTGATCCGCAGCGTCACGGGTCCCGCGGACGGGGCGGGGATGTTCACGGTCACCCCCGTGGACGCCGGGGAGGCGTTGCCGGCGTGGTCGAGCGCGACCACCGTGATGACGTGGTCGGCGGAGCGGCTGAGCCCGGTGACCCCGAAGGCCGTGGAGGGGGTGTCGGTGACCGGCGTGCCGTCCACGATCACCCGGTAGGCGCTCACGCCGGAGCGGGCGGTCATCGTGGTGCCGGGGGAGAACACGCTGGCGTTCCCGATCGCGTCGACGGCCCGGACGGCCATGGTGTAGTCGGTGCCGCGGTCGGTCACCGGCGCCCACGACAGGCCGACGGTGCCGTCCGTGCCGACGGTGGCGGCCAGGCCCGTGGGGGCGGGCGGCGCGGCGGCGTCCACCGCCGCGGCGTCCGTCGCGGAGGTCCCGGTGCCCGTGGCGGCGGTGCTGCCGTCCCGGGCCAGCACGTAGGTGGCGGCACCCGGCACCGAGGGCCACGTGACGGCGATCGGGTAGCCGCTGCCGGTGGGCGGTGCCGGCTGGGCCGGCGGGGTGCGGTCGGGGGTCGTCGCCGTCGCGGTCGCCGGCGCCGAGGCGTTGCCCGCCGCGTCGTGGGCGACCGCGGAGTACCCGTACGCGGTGTCGTCGGAGAGGCCGGCGTCGGTGAGCGGGCCGGCGGGACCGTCGGCCACCACCCGCGCGCCCTCGGTCACCACCACGCGGACGGCGTCGCCGCTCATGGTGGTGGCCAGCAGCACCGCTCCGGCGCGGGAGCCCAGCGGGAGGCCCGCGTCGGCGGTCGCGGTGATGCCCGGTGCGGGCGGGGCGGTGGTGTCGACGGTCACGTTCACCGATGCGGGGGAGGGGTCGGTGTTCCCGGCCGTGTCGGTGGCGCGCGCCTCCAGGGTGTGGACGCCCTCGCTCAGCGGGCCCGCGACCCACGTGGCGGGGCACGCGGTCCATGCGCCGCCGTCGATGCGGCACTGGAACGTGGACGGCTCGCCGGCGGTGAGGGTGAGGGTGACCAGCGGCACGTTGGTGCCGCCCTCCGGCGCCCCGCCGATGGTGGTGTTCGGGGCGATGGTGTCGGCGGGGGTGAAGGTCACGGTGACCGGCCCGGAGCTCGCCGAGTCGTTGCCGGCCGCGTCGGTGGCGACCACGCGGTACACGTACGTGCCGGGCAGCGCGACGTCGGTGTCGGTGAAGCTCGTGCCGGTCGCGGTGCCGATGGCGGCGCCGTCGCGCAGGACGGTGTAGGCCACCGCGCCGGGCACCGCCGTCCAGCCGACGACCGGGTCGTCGGTGACGGTGCCGCCGCCGGTGAGGCCCGTGGGGGCGTCGGGCGGGGTGCGGTCGATGCGGACCGTCGTCGCCGGGCTCGCGGTGGCCGGCACCCAGGCCCCCGCGTTGCCCGCGGCGTCGACGCTGCGGAACTGCACCAGGGTCTCGCCCTCGGCGGTCACCGTCGCCGCGGCCCCGGCGGCCGGGGCGCTCCAGGTGGTGCCGCCGTCGGTGGACGTGCGGTGCTCGAGGGTGGTGCCGCCGGGCGGCGTCGCGGTCACCGTCACCGAGGCCGCGTTCGTCCAGGCGCCGCCGCCGCCGGAGAGGCCCCCGGCCGCGGGGGCCGCCGGCGGGGTGGTGTCGTAGGTCACCGTCACCGGCGCGGACGCCGCCCCGCGGTTGCCGGAGCCGTCCACCGCGATCACCCGATACACGTAGGTGCCCTCGGCGGGCACGCCGGTGTCGGTGAACACGGTGCCGGAGGACACGGTGCCGACCTCGTTCCCATCGCGGGTCACGACGTAGCTCACCGCGTCGGCGGCGGGGCTCCAGGAGATCGCCGGCGGGAGGTTGGTGTCCGCCGGGGCGGTCACGCCGGTGACCTGCGGGGGCGGGCCCCGGTCGATGCGCACGGTGGCGCCGGCCGCGGGCGCGGCGGGGGTCCACGCGCCGGCGTTGCCGGCGCCGTCGGTGCTGCGGAACTGCACGAGGGTCTCGCCCTCGGTCGTCACGGCGACGGAGCCCCCGGCCGCGCCGGCGGTCCACGTGGTGCCGCCGTCGGCGCTGGTGCGGTGCTCGTAGGCGGACAGCCCCGAGCCGCCGGTGTCGGTGGACCCCGTGGCGGTGACCGTGACCGACGGGACGTTCTGCCAGGCGAGGGATCCGCCGGACACGGTGGGCGCGGTGGGGGCGGTCCGGTCCAGGCGGACGGTCGCGCCGGCGGTTCCGGCGGCGGGGGCCCAGGCGCTGGCGTTGCCGGCTCCGTCGACCGCCCGGAACCGCACGAGGGTCTCGCCGGCGGCGGTCACCGCAACGGACCCGCCGGCGGTGCCCGTGGTCCACGTGGTGCCGCCATCGGTGCTGGTGCGGTGCTCGTAGGCCAGCCCGGACGGGCCGCCGGAGGAACCCGAGGCGGTGACGGTGACCGACGCGGCGTTCCGCCATGCGAGCGACCCGCCGGCCGCGACGGGTTCGGCCGGCGCGGTGCGGTCGATCCGGGCGGTGGCGCGCACCCATGCGCTGCCGTTGCCGTCGCCGTTCACGGCGCGGAACTCGGCGAGCGTCTCGCCCTCGGCGGTCGCGGTGACGGCCGGGCCCGTGGCGATCGCCGTCCAGGTCGTGCCGCCGTCGGTGCTCGTGCGGTGCTCGTACCGCACCACGCCGCTCTCGGCGTCCGTGGCGCCGGAGGCGGTGAGCGTGATGGACGCGAGGTTCTGCCAGGCGGCGCTGTCGCCGGCGACGGACGGGGCGGTCGGCGCCGTCACGTCGACGGCGATCAGCCGGCTGAAGATCTCGTTCTCGCCGGCGGCCATGCCACCGGGGGAGCTGTTGCTGCCGTCCCACACCGCGAGGAAGGCCAGGCGGCCGTCCGGCGCGGCCACCGCGGGCCGGCCGACGGTGTCGGCGGGGTCGCCGTCGGCGCCCATCACCGACACCCGCAGGTCGTCGGGTCCGTGCTCGGCGCCGGTCGCCAGCAGCCGCTGGGCGTAGACCTCGGTCTCGCTGTCGGACAGGCCCGCGGCGTCGTCGTTTCCGGTCCAGGTCACCAGGTACTGGTCGGCGGCGTCGCTCCAGGCGACGTCGGGCGTGAGGGCGCGGTACACGGCGGAGCCGTCCGGGCCCATGCCGCTGATGCGCCGGTCGTTGACGCCCGTCTCCGCACCCGCCGGGGTGAGGATCTGCGCGTGGATCTCGAACTCGTCGTCCACCGTGCCGCCGGAGGCGTCGTCACCGCTCCAGGCGACCAGGTACCCGCCGTCGGCCCGGTTCACCGCGACGGCGGGGGTGAGCGCGGCGGCGGTGGTGGCGCCGTCGGCGCCCATGTCGCTGATGCGCGCGTCGTTGGCGCCGGTCTGGGCGAGGGCGCCGGACAGGCGCTGCGCGAAGATCTCGTTCTCGTTGTCGACCAGCGGGCCGGTGTCGTCGTCGCCGCTCCACACCGCGAGGTACTCGCCGGCCACCGGGTTCCAGGCGACGTCCGGGCGGGACGCGTCGTGGGCGGCGTTGCCGTCGGCGCCCATGTCGCTGATGCGGACGTCGTTGGCGCCCACCTCGGCGAGGGCGGGGGACAGGCGCTGCGCGAAGATCTCGGTTTCGTTGTCGACCAGCGGGGCGGTGTTGTCGTCGCCCTCCCACACCACGAGGTACTCGTGGGCGGCGCCGTTGTAGGCGATGCGCGGGTTGAGGGCGTCGTAGGCGGCGTTGCCGTCGGGGCCCATGTCGCTGATGCGGACGTCGTTGGCGCCCACCTCGGCGCCGGCGGCGGAGATCCGCTGCGCGAAGATCTCGTTCTCGTTGTCGACCAGCGGGGCGGTGTTGTCGTCGCCGCTCCACACCACCACGTACTCGCGGGCGTCGGGGTTGTAGGTGACCCGGGGCTCCCACGCGGTGTACAGGGCGGAGCCGTCGGGGCCCATGTCGCTCACCCGGAACGCGGAGCCGGTCCAGGACCCGGAGCCGTCGGCCAGGCGCGCCCACACCTCGTCCTCCCGGGCGGTGCCGGTGTCGGCGGTCCACACCGCCAGGTACTCGTTGCGGTCCGGGTTGTGGGCGACGTCCGGCCAGATGGCGTCCCAGCCGGCGTTGCCGTCGGGGCCGGTGGTGGAGATCCGCTGCTGCGGGCCCATCTCCAGCTCCCCGAGGCGCACGGTGCCCACCGCGTCCGGGGACCCGGCGTGGGCCGGCACCCAGGCGCCGCGGTTGCCGGCGCCGTCGACGCCGCGGAACTGGAGGAGCGTCTCGCCGATGTGCGTCACGGTCACCGACGACCCGCCCGCCGCCACGCTCCAGGTGGCGCCGCCGTCGGTGCTGGAGCGGTGCTCGTGGCCGGTCAGGCCGCTGGGCCCGCCCGTGCTCCCGGTGGCATCCACCGTCACCTGGTCGAGCCCCTGCCACCTCAGGCTGCCGCCGCTCACCGTTGGGTCGGTGGGGGCGGTGCGGTCGATGCGGACGGTGCCGGAGGCGCTCCACGCGGAGGTGTTGCCGGCGGCATCGACGGCGCGCAGTTGCACGAGGGTCTCGCCCTCGGCCGTGACGTCCGCGGAGGCGCCCGCGGCCGGGGCGGACCACGTGGTGCCGCCGTCGGTGGAGGTGCGGTGCTGGTGGGAGGCGACGCTCGAGACGCCGTCGGTGGCGCCGGATGCGCTCACGGTCACCGAGGCGACGCTCTGCCAGGCGAGTGACCCGCCGCCGGCGGTGGGTGCCGTGGGGTCCGTGCGGTCGATGCGGACCGTGGACCCCGCGGTCGCGGCGGCCGGCGTCCAGGCGCCGGTGTTCCCCGCGGCATCCACGCTGCGCACCTGCACCAGGGTCTCGCCCTCGTCGGTCACCGTGACCGCGCCCCCGGTGGCGCCGGCGCTCCAGGTGGTGCCGCCGTCGGTGCTGGTGCGGTGCTCGTAGGCGGCGACGGCGGACACCGCGTCGGTGCTCCCGGAGCCGGTGACCGCCACGGATGCGATGTTCCGCCAGGTGAGGGACCCGCCGTCCACGCTCGGGGCGGTGGGGACCGTGCGGTCGATGCGGGCCGTCGCCGCCGCGGACCATGCGGAGGCGTTCCCGCCGTCGTCGAGGGCGCGGAACCGCACGAGCGTCTCGCCCTCGGCGGTCACGCCGACGGTGTCGCCGGAAGCCGGGGTGCTCCACGTGGTGCCGCCGTCCGTGCTGGTGCGGTGTTCGTAGGTGACGGCACCGAGGTCGTCGGTGCTGCCGCCGCCGGTGAGCGCGATGGACGCGATGTTCTGCCAGGCGAGCGATCCGCCGCTCACGGTGGGAACCGTGGGCAGGCCGCGGTCGATGCGGACCGTCGACCCCGGCGTCGCCGTCGCGGGTGTCCAGGCGCCGGTGTTGCCGGCGGCGTCGACGCTGCGGAACTGCACGAGCGTCTCGCCCTCCGCCGTCACGTCGACGGTGTCGCCGGCGGCCGCGGTGTCCCAGGTGGTGCCGCCGTCGGTTGACTCGCGGTGCTGGAATCCGGTGACGCTCGAGACCGCATCCGTGCCGCCGGTGGCGGTCACGGTGACCGAGGCCTCGCTCCGCCAGGCGAGCGACCCGCCGCTCACGGTGGGGTCCGTCGGGTCGGTGCGGTCGATGCGGGCGGTGGAGCCGGCCGTCGCGGACGCCGGTGTCCAGGCGCCGGCGGTGCCGGCGTTGTCGACGCTGCGGAACTGGACGAGGGTCTCGCCCTCGGCGGTGGCGGTGAAGGATGGGCCCCACGCGGGCGTGTCCCAGGTGGCGCCGCCGTCGGTGGACGTGCGGTGCTCGTACCCGGTGAGGCCGCTCACCCCGCCGCTGCCGCCGGACCCGGAAACCGTGATCGAGGCCGCGTTCTGCCAGCTCGCCGAGCCGCCGGTGACGGCGGGGGCGGTGGGGTCGGTGCGGTCGATGCGCACCGTGGAGCCGGCGGTGGGCGAGGACGGACCCCACGGGCCGGTGTTGCCGGCGTCGTCGGTGGCCCGGAACTGGACGAGGGTCTGCCCCTCGTCGGTCACGTCGAGGGTCGCCCCGGCGGCCGCGGTCCCCCAGGTGGTGCCGCCGTCGACCGATGCGCGGTGCTCGTACCCGGTGATCGCGCCGCCCACGACCGTCGCGCCGGAGCCGGCCACGGTGACCGAGGCGACGCTCTGCCAGCCCACGGCCCCGCCGCTCACGGTCGGTGCGGAGGGGCCGGTGCGGTTGATGCGCACCGTGGAGCCGGCGGTCGCGGTGGCGGGTGCCCAGGCGCTCGTGTTGCCCGCCTGGTCGGCGGTGCGGAACTGGACCAGGGTCTCGCCCTCGCCGGTCACGGTGACCGCGCCGCCGGACGCCGGGGTGCCCCAGGTGGTGCCGCCGTCGGTGCTGGTGCGGTGCTCGTGGGACGCGACGCCGGACACCGCGTCGGTGCTGCCCGAGCCGGTCACGGTGACCGAGGCCACGCTCTGCCAGCCGTTCGACCCGCCGCCCACGCTCGGGGCGGTGGGGGCGGTGCGGTCCAGGCGCACGGTGGAGCCCGCGGTGCCGGTGGCCGGTGCCCAGGGGCCGGCGTTGCCGGCGGCGTCGACGCCGCGGTACTGCACGAGGGTCTCGCCCTCGGCGGTCACGGTGACCGCGCCTCCCGCGGCGGGGGCGCCCCAGGTGGTGCCGCCGTCGGTCGAGGTGCGGTGCTCGTGGAAGGCGACCCCTGAGAGCGCGTCGGTGGCGCCGGAGCCCGTGACGGTCGTGGAGGCCTGGTTCCGCCAGGCGAGGGACCCGCCGCTCACCGTGGGACCGGACTGCTCGGTCACCGACACGTCGTCGATGGCCGGGCCGTGCGACCCGGGCGTGAGGCTCTGGAACTCCAGCGCGGTGGAGGCCGAGCCCGCGGTCGCCTCGAGCGTGACGACGGTCCAGCCCATGTCGGCGGTGCCGCGCCCCGTCGTGTCGAATCGCAGGGTGCGGAGCACCGTCCCGGCCCAGCTCACGCCGAGCGCCTTCACGGCGGGACCGCCGGTCGGGTCGCCGGCGAGCAGGAACCGGATCCGGTAGACGGCCCCGGCCGAGGTCGGGATGGCCTGCGACAGGGTGGCCGGCCCGGCGGAGCCGTTGAGCGCGATCGCCTGGACGCCGCTCCCCGCCTGCCACGCGGTGCCGATCCCGATGCCGGATCCGGCGGTGAGGTTCCAGGGGCCGAACACGGCGGGCGCGACGGTGTCCATGGGCCCGGCGCCGATCGCCGGGAATTCCGCGTCCCCGTTGGCGACCAGTTCGGGGCCGGGGTTCCCGCCGGGGCCGGTGCGGTCGATGCGCACGGTGCCGCCCGCGCCGGGTGGGGCGGGTGCCCAGGCTCCGGCGTTCCCCGCGCCGTCGACGCCGCGGAACTGGATGAGGGTCTCGCCCTGCTCGGTCACGGTCGCCGGCGTGCCCGGGGTCCCCGCGCTCCAGGTGGCGCCGCCGTCCGTCGAGCTCCGGCGCTCGAGGCCGGACAGGCCCGACCCGCCGGCGTCGGTGGTGGTCCCGCCGACGGTGACGGAGGCCACGCTCTGCCAGCTCGGCGATCCGCCGGTCACCGTGGCGTCCGCCGGGGCGGTGCGGTCGATGCGGGCGAGGCCGGTGGCGCTCCACGGTCCGGTGTTGCCGGCGGCGTCGACGGCGCGGAACTGGATGAGGGTCTCGCCCTCGGTGCTCACGATCCGCATGGCGCCCGTTGCGGCGGTGCTCCACGTGGCGCCGCCGTCGGTGCTCTCGCGGTACTCGTGGCTCGCGATGCCGCCCGGGGTGTCGGTGGCGCCCACCGCGCTGAGGGTCACCGATGCCACGCTCTGCCAGCTGGCCGAGCCACCGGAGGCGGTGGGGGCACCGGGGTTCGTCCGGTCGATCCGCACCATCGATCCGGCGGTGGGTGACGACGGGCCCCAGGGGCCGGCGTTCGCGGCGTCGTCGACGGCGCGGAACTGCACGAGGGTCTCGCCCTCGGCGGTCACGATGACGGAGGCGCCGGCGGCCGGGGCGCTCCAGGTGGTGCCGCCGTCGGCGGACGTGCGGTGCTCGTACCCGGCGATCGTGCCGGCGGCGACGGTGGCGCCGGAGCCCGTGACGGTGACCGACGTGGCGTTCTGCCAGGCCTGCGAGCCGCCGGAGGCCGTGGGCGCGGTGGGGCCGCTGCGGTTGATGCGCACCGTGGAGCCGGCGGTGGGGGACGCGGGCGTCCACGGGCCGGTGTTGCCCGGCGTGTCGGTCACCCGGAACTGCACGAGGGTCTCGCCCTCCGCCGTCACGTCCACGGAGGTGCCGGCCGCGGCGGGGGTCCAGGTGGTCCCGCCGTCGGTGGATTCCCGGTGCTCGTGGCCGGCCACGGCGGTGAGGGCGTCGGTGCTCCCGCCGCCGGTGACGGTCACCGAGGGCACGGACCGCCAGCTGAGCGACCCGCCCGAGACGGTGGGGTCGGTGGGCGCGGTGCGGTCGATCCGGACCTTCGAGCCCGCGGCGGGGGACGCGGGTGTCCATGCGCCGGTGTTGCCGGCGTCGTCGATGCTGCGGAACTGCACGAGGGTCTCGCCCTCGCCGTTCACCGCGATCGACGACCCGCCCACCGGGGCCGTCCAGGTGGTGCCGGTGTCGGTGGACCACCGGTGCTGGTGGCCCGCGAGGGCGGAGCCGCCGGCGTCCGTCCCTCCGGAGGCGGTCACCGTGACCGAGGCCACGCTCTGCCACGTCGCCGACCCGCCGTTCACGGTGGGCGCGGTCGGCGCGGTGCGGTCGATGCGGGCGGTGGCGCCGGCGGTTGCGACGGCCGGGGCCCAGTCGCTGGTGTTCCCGGCCCCGTCGACGCTGCGGTACTGGACGAGGGTCTCGCCCTCGGCGGTCACGGCATGCGACGCGCCGGCGGTGGCGCCGGTCCAGCCGGCCCCTCCGTCCGTGGATGTCCGGTACTCGTGGCCGGCGAGCGCCGAACCGCCGGCGTCGGTGGCGCCCGACGGCGTGATGGTGACCGACGCCACGCGCTGCCAGGCGAGCGACCCGCCGCTCACGGTGGGTGCGGTGGGGGCGGTGCGGTCGAGCCGGACCGTGGAGCCGGCGGTGGCCGCCGCCGGCCGCCAGGCGCCCTCGTTGCCGGCGTCGTCCACGGCCCGGAACTGGACGAGCGTCTCGCCCTCGGCGGTGATCGCCGCCGAGGATCCGGCGGTCTCCGGGCCCCATGTGGCACCCCCGTCCGTGGAGGTGCGGTGCTGGTGGCCGGACACCCCGGAGTGGGCGTCCGTGGCGCCCGCTGCGGTGACCGTGGTGGACGCCGCGCTCCGCCAGGCGAGGGACCCGCCGCTCACGGCGGGACCGGTCTGCTCGGTCACCGAGATGTCGTCGAGCAGCACGCCCACGTTCCCGGTCGAGCGCGCCTCGAACCGCAGGACCGCGGTGGGGTTCGTGGCGGTCGCCTCGAGGGTCACGGTCGTCCACCCGGGGGCGGACGTGCTCTTGCCGGTCGTGTCGAACCGGACCGTCCGCAGGGGCGCGCCGTCCCAGTGGACCAGCGCCTCCTTGACGACCGGGAGCCCCGGGTTCCCGGCCAGCGCGAAGCTGATGCGATATGTCGCCCCCGGGGTGGTCTTCACGATCTGGCTGATGCTTCCGGGGATCGTGCCGTTGAGGTCCAGCGACTGGCTCCCGGAAGCCGGCGCATTCCAGGCCCTGTCCAGGTCCACGTTGCCGGAAGCGAGGGTCCAGCCTCCGAACGACGAGGTCTGGTTCACGAAGGCGCCGCCGATGGCGGGCGTCTCGAACCCGCCGTTGGAGACGAGCTCCTCGCCGCCGTTGCCGCCCGGGGCGGTGCGGTCGAGTCGCACGGTGCCGCCGGCCGTGGGACCTGCCGGCGCCCATGCGCCGACGTTGCCGGCCCCGTCGACCGAGCGGTACTGCACGAGGGTCTGTCCCTGCTCGGTCACGCTCACCGCGTTGCCCGCGATGGCCGTGGACGACCAGGTGGCACCGGCGTCGGTGGAGGTGCGGTGCTGGTAGCCGGCGAGACCCGAGCCGCCGGCGTCGGTGCCCCCGGAGGCGGTCACCGTCACCGATGCGGCGCTCTGCCAGGACAGCGAACCGCCGCTCACGGTGGGCGCCGAAGGAGCGGTGCGGTCCAGGCGGACCGTGTTCGTGGCATCGGAGGCGGGCGGCGTCCAGGCGGAGGTGTTGCCGGCGCCGTCGACGGTGCGGAACTGCACGAGCGTCTGGCCCTCGGCGGTCACCACGGCGGTGGCGCCCGCGGTGGGGGTGCCCCAGGTGACGCCGTCGTCGGTGCTGGTGCGGTACTCGTGGCCGCTCACCCCGGAGAGGGCGTCGGAGCCGCCGGTCGCGGTGATCGCGACCGAGGTGGCGCTCTGCCAGCTCAGGGATCCGCCGGTGAGGGTGGGCGTGGCCGGGAGGGTGCGGTCGAGCTTGACGGTGTTGCCGGCCCCGGGGGTCGACGGGGTCCACGCGCCGGCGTTCCCGGCCGCGTCGACGGCGCGGAACTGCACGAGGGTGGTGCCCTCGGCGGTGACCGCCACGGACGACCCGGCGGTGGGCGCGGTCCATGTGGACCCGTTGTCGATGGAGGTCCGGTGCTCGTATCCGGCGACCCCGGTGTTGTCGTCGGTCGAGCCGGAGGGCGACACCGTCACCGAGGTGCCGTTCTGCCAGCCGAGGCTCCCGCCGCTCACGATGGGGTCGGTGGGAGGCGTCGTGTCGCGCGGCCGCAGGATCAGCGACCGCGCGTTGAAGGCCACGCCCGGGGCGGCGGCGGTCGCCTTCACGCCCGGCAGGCCGGTGGTGGGCCGCGGTTCGTCGAGGGCGATGACCCCGGGCCGCGGGCCCGGGTACGCCGACTGGTACAGCTGGGACATCGTCGGGGGCGCCGTGAGCGCGCCGTCGGCGTCCTGCGCGAGGAGGATCACCAGCATCGAGTCCGCGACCGTGACGGTGGGTGCCGTGACGCTGAACGGCGTGCCGGTCCCGGAGGTGCTGGTGCTCGCCGTCGTCGGGGACGACGGCTCCACGCCCGAGTAGCCCACCATGCCGCCGGACGCCCCGACGCCGGCGCCGAACGTCCACGTGTGGGACCCCGGCTCGGAGCCCGTCGCGGTGCGCCGGTAGGTGGCGTGCGCCGTGGACCCCGTGTCGGTCCGGCCGATCAGGGTCCACCCGGCCGGCGGGGTGATCGTCGTGCCCGCCCCGCCGTCGGCCGCAACCTGCGCGAGCAGCAGGTCGTCGGCCTCGGTGCCCGGCGGGACGGCGATCGCGATGCTCGCGCCGCCGCCGTTCACGGTGGAGGTCCGGCCGCGCAGGACGATGGTGCCGCGCTGGATGCGGATGGTGTTCGTGGCGCCGGCCGAGGACGGGCTCCACGCCCCGGCGTTGCCGGCGGTGTCGGTGGCGCGGAACTGCACGAGGGTCTCGCCGTTCGCCGAGGCGGTGGCCGTGGCCCCGGAGGTCGCCGTGCTCCACGTCGTGCCGCCGTCCGTGGAGGTCCGGTACTCGTAGCCGGACACGCCGGACAGGGGGTCGGACGCCGCCGAGGCGGTGATGGACGCCGAGTACACGCTGCGCCAGAGGAGCGACCCGCCGGTGAGCGTGAGCCCCGTGGGTGCCGTGCGGTCGATCTTCGCGGTGCTCCCCGCCACGGCCGACGCCGGGGCCCAGTTCCCCACGTTGCCCGCGCCGTCGGTGGCCCGGAACTGCACCAGGGTGGTGCCCTCGCCCGTCACGGTGGCCCGCACGTCGGCGGTGCGCACCGCCGACTGGATGCGGCCGGGGGAGCCGAAGTACTGCCACACCAGGATCGCCGTGCCGTCGGGCGCCATCGCGGGCTGCACCTGGTAGGCCGTGGCGCCGCCGTCGGAGTGCGTGGTGGTGGCGCCCCACGTGCCGCCCGACGGCTTCACGCGCGACTGCACGCGGTAGCGGGAGCCGTCCCACCGGTACCAGGACAGGATCGCGTCGCCGTTGGCCGACGTGGCGACCTTCGCGGCCCAGGCGGGCTGGCCGGGATCGGACATGGTCGCCACCGGCCCCCACGCGCCGTCGGCGCTGCGCTCGATGACCTGCACGCGGTTCGCCGTGCCGTCGTTCCGTGACCACGCGGCGACGACGGCGCCGTCGGCGTGCGCCGCGAGGCGCGGAACGACGGCGTCCCCCCCTGCGGCGGACCGCGTGGTCGCCGGGCCCCAGGCGCCGCCGGCGGGCCGCTCGGCGGTCTGGATGACGAGGTTCGTGCCGTCGGAACGGCTCCACGCGGCGGTCATCGCGCCGGCGGGGCTCACCGCGACGTCCGGCTGCTGGGCGTCCTGTCCCGCCGCGGAGAGGATCGTGACGGCGCTCCAGGCGCCGGCGCCGGAGCGGTTGACGGTCTCGATGCGGGTCTTGGCGCCGTCCGTCCGCTTCCACGCGACCACGGTCTCGCCGCCGGCGTTCATCGCGATGGCGGCCTGCTGTGCGCCCGAGGCGCCCACCGGCACGGGGGTGCTCCAGGACCCGCCGGAGTACCGGGCGGACAGGATGCCGTTCTGCTCCCAGGCGGCGACGGCGTTGCCCGACGCGTCGATCGCGACGACCGGGTTGTTCGCGCCCGGCCCCACGGAGGCGTACGTGGTGGCCCCCCACGTGCCCGAGGCGCTGCGGACGGCCGTCTGGATGCGGATCGCCCCCCCGTCGGAGCGGACCCATGCGGCGACGGCGGTGCCGTCGGCGGCCACCGCGAGCACCGGTGCCTGTGGGTCCGGGCCCCCTGAGGTGAGCGCGGTGGGGGCGCTCCACGCGCCGCCCGCGGGGCGGTCGGCCGCGTAGATGACGAAGTTGACGCCGTTGGACTGCCGCCACACCGCCACGGCGTTGCCGGCGGAGTCGACCCCCACCTGCGGGACGTCCGCGGACGGGCCGACGGCCGACACCCAGACGTCGGCGCCCCAGAGGCCGCCGACGATCGGGGCGCTCCAGGTGCCGCCGTTGTCGGTGCTGGTGCGGTAGCCGTAGCTCCCCAGGCCGCTCGGGCCGCCGTCCGATCCGGTGGCGCCGAACGTGACGCCCGGGACGCCCTGCCAGCTCAGCGACCCGCCGGAGACGGTGGGGTCGGTGGGGATGGTGCGGTCGATCCGGACCGTGTTGCCCGCCGTGGGGATCGACGGCGCCCACGGGCCGGCGTTCCCGGCGGCATCGACGCCGCGGAACTGCACGAGCGTCTCGCCCTCGGCGGTGATCGCGGCGGTGGTCCCGGGGGTGGCGGAACCCCAGTTCGCGCCGCCGTCGGTGCTCGTGCGGTACTCGTAGCCCGACATCCCCGAGAGCGCGTCCGTCGCCGACGCGCCGGTCACCGCGACCGACGCGACGGGCTGCCAGGACAGCGAGCCGCCGCTCACGGTGGGACCGGACTGGGGGACGACGGACACGCTGTCGATCGCCGGCCCGTACGTGCCGGATGCGGTGAGGCTCTGGAACGTGAGGGCAGTGCTGCCGGAGGTCGCGGTCGCCTCCAGCGTCACGGTGGTCCAGCCCATGGACGTCCCGGTGCGGCCGGTGGTGTCGAACCGGACGGTCCGGAGCGTCGACCCGCCCCACCCGACCGCCAGTTCCCGGACGCCCGCCACGCCGGGGTTGCCGGCGAGGGCGAACGTGATGCGGTAGACGGTGCCCGGCGTGGTCGCCAGGGTCTGGCTGATGGTGCCCGGCCCCGTGCCGTTCATGTCCAGGGACTGGCTGCCGTCCGCCGCGTTCCAGACGCCGACCCCGGTGGAGGCCACCAGGTCGACGTTGCCCGCGGTGATGCTCCAGGCCCCGTAGGCCTGTCCGGTGGTGCCGTTCTGGAAGCCGGAGCCGATGGCCGGTGACTCGAACGTCCCGTTGCTCACCAGGTTGCCGCTGGGGTTCCCGCCGGGGCCCGTGCGGTCCAGGCGCACCGTTGCGCCGGCCGTGCCCGCGGCCGGTCCCCAGCCCGACACGTTCCCGGCGGCGTCGGTGGCGCGGAACTGCACCAGGGTCTGACCCTGCTCGAGGACGGTCGCCTGCGGGCCGCTCACGGGGGTGGGCGACCACGTGGTCCCGCCGTCGGTGCTCAGCCGGTACTCGTGGGTGAGCGGGGAGAGCTGCGCCCTCGGGACCGCGACGAAGCCCCCCGATGTCGGCGTGTGCCACAGCAGGTGCGCCTCGGCCACGCCGCCGTTCTCGAAGTACTCCATCACGACCGGGTATGCCCGCCCCGCGGTGAGCGTCACGGGGGCGGCGGTGTCGGTGGTGATGGTGCGGTTGGTCCAGTCGTCGATGACCTGCTGCCCGTCGATCCACAGGCGGACGCCGTCGTCGGACTGGGTCTGGAAGGTGTACGTGCCGGTGGTGGGGGCCGTCACGGTGCCCTCCCACCGCACCGAGAACCCGGTGGCGTTCACCAGGGGGTCCGGCGCCGTCCAGGCACCCCAGTTGACGTCCACGCCCTCGGTGCGCGTGAGGACCGGCGACCCGGAGAGGGTCAGGTTGTTGAAGTAGCTGCCCCTCAGACCGGTGGGGCCCGTGTCGGTGCCCGGCTGGGCCGTGACCGTCGCCGAGTTCGCGTTCGACCATGTGGTGCTGCCGCCCGCGGCCCCCGGCGTGCCGGGGGAGGTGCGGTCGATGCGGGCGGTGGAGGCCGACGTCGGGGAGGTGGGGCCCCAGGCCCCCGCGAGGTCGTGGTTGTCCACCACGCGGTACTGCACCTGGGTCTCGCCCTGGGCCGTCACGGTGCGCGAGGACCCCGTGGTCGCGAGGCCCCACGTGACACCGCCGTCGGTTGAGGTGCGGTACTCGTACCGCTTCACGCCCGAGGCGCCGGCCACGGCGGCGACGTCGGCGGCCGACAGCGTGGTGTCGGTCACCACGACGCCGTCGATCGCCCCCTGGAGCCCGTCGTCCGCGACGAAGTTGGACCTGCCGAAGTAGTGGTTGTCGCGGACGCCGGTCTGCAGCGGGTGGGAGCCGCCCGATGCGACCAGGGCGCCGTCCACGTACAGCTTCATGAGCCCGGTGGCGTCGATGGTCGCGGCATAGTGCTGCCACCTGCCCGCCTGGATGACGTCCGTGGCGGAGATCGCGTCGACGTAGGTGGGTGACGAGTCCCAGTCCTCGACCACCAGGCGCAGGTCGTCGCTCCCCGCGCCCTCTTTGGAGAGGGTGAAGTTGTTCAGCGATCCGGTGGCGTCGGTGCCGCCGAAGTCGAACAGTCGGGACCAGTTGCCGTTGAGGGTGTCGAACTTCGCCCACATGGCGACGGACATCGTGCCGCCGGTGCTGAGGTCGCCCTGGATGTCGCCGTAGCCGCCGCTGCCGAACGCCATCGCCGAGGCCGGGTTCCCGAAGCGGTCCGTGGTCCAGGTGTATCCGGCGAGGGACAGCGTGTACCCGTTGCCGGAGCGGTCGGCGACGGTGCTCCCCGAGCCGGCGTCGAACTCGTACCGCGCGGTCTGGCTCGTGGATGCGCCGGTGGAGCCGTAGTCGTCGCCGCGGCTCGCCCAGATCGTCTGCGATGCCGTGTTCTGCCAGTCGGCGGGCCCGCCGACGGCGTCCGCCGCGTTCGGCGCGGTGGTCTCCGCGGCCCGGAAGGTCGCGATCGCGGCGCCCCACGTGGTGCCCGGGCTCGCGGTCACCGTCTCCGACAGCGCGGCGCCGGACGCGGGGTCGATGCGGTGGTCGGCGATGAACCCGGTGGCGGCGCTGGAGCCGATGTTCGTCCAGCCGGTCCCCGGCGTGAGGCTCGTGAGCCCCCCGCTGGTCTGGAAGGTGGTGATCGCGAGCTCGCCGCTCTCGGACACGTTTCCCGAGGTGGACACCGACGGCGCGGTGCCCGAGGTCGCGCTCGAGCTCGTGCCGGTGCGGTCGAGCGCGCCGGCCATCGCGGCCCCGCTCCACTCGGTGACCTGCAGACGCGAGTTCGCGCCGGTGTGGCCGGTGCCGAACGTGACGCCCGTGATGCCGGCCGGCGCGTTCGAGCGGTACCAGATCTCGATGGGTCCGTTGGCGCCGCGGCACACCGAGGCCGCCCGCACCCATCCGACGGGCGCCGTGAACGTGGTGGTCGAGCAGCTGCCGTTCACGTCCATCACCGTCGCCACCAGCAGGTTGCGGGCCGCGGTCGCGGTACCGAAGGTGGCGGTGACCGAGGCGCCGCTCCCGCTGCCGGTGGGGCTGGCCTGGACCTGGGCGATCGCACCCGCCGCGGGCTGCGCCACGATCAGGGCGACCAGCAGCGCCAGGAGTGGCAGCAGCAGCCCGAGCGTGCCCGGCCGGCGGCTCGTTTCCGGGCCGCCCGGCGCCGACTTCGGGGCAGCCGCCATCGATTGCACCGCGGGATGCGCGCGCCGGGTGTGCCTGCGGTGGGGCTGTCGAAGCGTCTGGTCCGTGAGATCCGTCTCCGGGACGTACGTCAGGAACTGCATCGGCACCGGGCCCGCCGGATCCAGCATCCGTGAGATTTCGCCCAGGCCCGCCGCCGCTGGACTCAGGCTCAGGTTAAGGTGGAGTGATGCCAGAATCGTGCGTCCGCGCACGCCGGGGCTGTCTACGCTCTGCTCATGCCGGAGTCCCTCCCCTCGGGCGCGCCGCCGCCCGGGTTCCGCGTGATCGACCTCACCCAGCCGCTCTCGCCGGCCACCCCGATGTGGCCCGGCAGCGCCCCTCCGGCCGCCGCCGTGGAGTCCGACCTTGCGCGCGACGGGTTCTTCACCCGCCGGGTGGGGATGTCGGAGCACACCGGCACGCACCTCGACGCCCCCGCCCATTTCGTCGCCGGTCGTGCCGGGCCGGACGCGATCCCGCCGCACCGGCTGGTGGTGCCCGCCGTGGTGCTCGACGCCCCCGGATCGCCGGACGGCGCGCTCACCGCCGCGGCGGTCCGCGCGGACGAGGCGGCCCGCGGCCGGGTGCCGGCCGGCTGCGCCGTCCTGGTCAGGACCGGCTGGGACCGGCACCTGGACGACCCGGCGCGGTACGTCGGGGCCCTGGACTTCCCCGGCGTGGCCGTGGACGCGGCGGAGCTCCTGGTGGCCCGCGGCGTGGTGGGTGTCGGCATCGACACCCTCAGCGTGGACCGGGGGGCCGCGACGGACTTCCCCGTGCACGGGCGGGTGACCCTGCCGGCCGGGGTGTGGCACCTCGAGGGGCTCGTGAACCTCGCCGCCCTGCCGCACCGCGGGGCGCTGCTGTTCGTGGGCGTGCTGCCGCTGGTGGGCGGATCGGGCGCGCCCGCACGGGTGCTCGCCGTGCTGCCGGACGCCTGAGCCCTCCGCCGTCCGCGACGCCGCCCGTGCCGGGGGCCCCCGGTGATGCCGCCCGGCCGGCGGGAGGCGGGAGGGGCCCGACGGCCGGGGCCGAAGAGGTCCGGACGACCTCCCCGCCCGACGACCCGGAGCGTGCCCGAATGCGCCGCCGCAGCCTGCCGATCCTCGCCGCCTCCCTGGGGGCCGTCCTCGCAACGGCGGGCGCCGCGTCGGCCGCGGACTTCTGCGTGGACCGCGGCGGGTGCGACGCCGGCAGGACGTTCACCGGAGACCTCCAGGCCGCGCTCAATGCCGCCGCCGCGTTCTCGGGCGCGGACCGCGTGCTCATCGGCCCCGGCACGTACGCCCGCACCGGGGCCGCGGGCTTCACGTACGACGCGACGTCGCCGGTGGAGATCGCCGGCAACCCGGGTGAGGCCACGATCATCGCCACCGGCCCCGGGCTCGGCGCGGACGGGGCCGCCCTCACCGTCGTCAACGGTCCCCACGTGGTGCGGGACCTCGATGTGTTCGTGGGCACGGCCGACCGGCGCGGCGTGCGGTTCGCCGGCAGCGTCATGCGGGACGTCCTCGTGACCAACGAGGTCGGCATCGCCGCCCAGGGGGTCGTGATGGGCGGCTCCGCGACGCTGGATCACGTGCAGGTGGTGCAGGAGGGCGCGGCGGGCGCCGATGCGGTGCTGGCCCCCTGCGCGTGCACGATCCGTGACTCCGGCATCTCCACGGACGGCACGGGGATCCGGCTGTCCGGCTCCCAGGCGGTGGTGGAGCGCACGCGCATCCGGGCGGCCGTGGGTCTCAGTGCCGACAGCGGAGGGGCGGCGGTGCGCGACTCGGTGATCCGCCCGGTGGGCGACGACGGGGTCGGCGCACGCGCCCGGAACACGGGCGCCGGCACCGATGCCATCCGGATCTCCCTGAGCCGCGTCACGATCGCGGGCGACGGCGCGGCCGGTCAGACCGGGGTGTCCGCCGCCGCCGACGACGGCACCGAGACGGCGTCGGTCACCGTGGAGGGCGGCATCATCGCGGGGGTTGCGGTGCCGGTGCGCCGCGAGGCCGCGGGCGGCCGGTCCGCGAACGTGACCCTGCGGTGGACGAACGTGCCCGCCACCGGCAACGTCGACCAGAACACCTCGGGCGGCACCGGCGCGATCGACGCGAGCGACCATGTCACCACCCACCCCGCGACCTTCGTGAACCCGGTGCAGGGGGACTTCACCCCGCAGGCGGGCTCCCCGCTCATCGATGCCGGCGACCCGGCCCAGGCGCTCACCGGCGTGACCGACCTCGTCGGCACCGTGCGCGCCCTGGATGGCGACGGGGACGGCAGGGCCGTGGTGGACCTGGGCGCCGTCGAGGCCCCGGCCGTCGCGGTCACCACCCCGACGGTGACGACCCCGGAGGACCCCGGCACCGGCACGACGACGACGCCCACCGTGACCTCGTCGGCACCGGTGGACCTCACCCCGCCGCGCCTGCGCGGCGGCCTGCTGCTGAAACCCACCCTGCGTCTGCGCGTGTCGGTGGCGGAGGCCGCGACGGTCACGATCCGCCTGCAGCGCCTCGCCGGCACCCGCTGGGTGAACACCGGCGCGGTGATCCGCCGCACCACCACCCGCCGCACGTTGCTCACCGTGCCGCTCACGGTGCCGCGCATCCGCGCGCGGTACCGGGTGGTGGTGAGCGCCGCCGACCGCAGCGGCAACACGTTCCTGCTGCGTGGCGCGCGGGTGCGGCTCGGCGTCCGGTGACGCCGGCCTGTGCGACGATGACCGCATGACCAGGACCGCGTTCGTCACCTCCGAGGCCACCGCCGCGTACGACCTGGGCGACGAGCACCCGCTGTCGCCGCTGCGGCGCCTGCTGGCCGTCGATCTCATGCGGGCGTACGGGCTGCTGGACTGGCCCGGCGTGTACACCGTGGAGCCGCATCCGGCGACGCGCGCGCAGATCGAGCGGTCGCACGCCCCGGCGTACGTGAAGGCCGTGGAGCGGATGAGCGCGAACCCGATGCTCGCCCACGGCTTCGAGGCCGCCCAGTGGGGGCTGGCCCCGGGTGGCGACACCCCCGCGTTCCCCGGGATGTACGAGGCCGCGGCGCTGGTGTGCGGCGCGTCGGTCGCCGCCGCCATGGAGGTGTGGGAGGGCCGCGCCGACCAGGCGTTCAGCGCCGGCGGGGGACTGCACCACGCGTTCGCCAACAAGGCCGCGGGGTTCTGCATCTTCAACGACCCCGCGGTGGCGATCCACGCCCTGCTGGACGCCGGCGCGGAGCGGGTGGCGTACATCGACGTGGACGTCCACCACGGCGACGGCACGCAGTGGATCTTCTACGAGGACCCGCGGGTGCTCACGTGCTCGGTGCACGAGAGCGGGCGGTACCTGTTCCCCGGCACCGGCAGCCTCGCCGAGCGCGGCGTCGGCGAGGCGACGGGCACCGCGGTGAACGTGCCGCTGCCCCCGTACGCGGGCGACGCCCCGTACCTGCGGGCCGTGGAGGAGGTCATCTGCCCGGCGGTGCTGGACTTCGCCCCCGAGGTCATCGTCACCCAGGACGGCGCCGACCCCCACCACCAGGACCCGCTGGCGCACCTGCAGGTCACGATGGCGGCCTTCCCGCGGCTGTACCGCAGCCTGCACCAACTGGCCGCGCAGGCGTGCGACGGGAAGTGGATCGCGCTGGGCGGCGGCGGGTACAACACCGACGTGGTGCCGCGCGCCTGGACCATGCTGCTCGCGGAGATGGTGGGTGCCGAGCTCGCCCCCGACCTGCCGGAGGCGTGGGTGCGGCGGGCGCAGGAACGGGCGGGGCAGGGGCTCACGGCGACGCTCCTGGGGGACCCGGAGCCCGAGGTCCCCGAGGGGGAGCGCGCCCGCGCGGACGCCGAGGGGCACCAGGTCATCGACCAGGCGCTCATCCTGCGGCGCTGAGCGCGCCCCGGACACTGCCCCAGGCGTGGCGCGGGGCGCACCAGCCGGTGTGTGCCCATGACCTCGCCGTGCGGCTGCTGGACGAGGCGGGGTACGCCCGCACCCGCGGGGTGGCCCAGCGGGCGGCGCGGATCGCCCGGTCCGGCCGCCTGGAGCGCGACCGCCGGGCGCGCCTGCTGTGCGCGGCGTGGCTGCACCGCCTGGGCGCGCCGCGGGACACGGCCCGGCGGCTGCGGGCCGCCGGGCAGGAGGAGCTGGCCCGCATCGTCGCCCACGCGGGCTTCGCGGCGATGGCGGCGGGGATCCGCGGCGAGGTGCCGCTGGAGGGCGAGTTCCCGGTCCCCACCGGGGCCGACGAGGGCCTGCTGATGCTGCTGGACATCGCCGGTGTCACCACCGACGAGGACGGCGCGCCCGCCTCACCCGCCCGGTGCCTGCGCGGCCTGGTGGAGCGCGTGGGGCCGGCGGACCCCGAGGTGCGGGCGATGGTGGCGCTGGTGACCCGGCTGGGGGAGGACCCCGGCGCCCGGGCCCTGGTGGAGTCCGTCGCCCCGGCGGCGCCGATCCGTTAGACCGCGGCGGGGGGCGGGCCGTGCTTGGCGCCCGGCCGCGTGACCCACAGCGAGTACGCCACCGCGCCGCCCAGCACCGCCGTGATCACCACCAGCGTCGCCCACACCGGCGGGTGGAACACGCCGGAGAGCAGCATCTTGAGGCCCACGAGGCTCAGCAGCAGGGCGAGGCCGTGGCTCAGGTACTCGAACCGCTGCATCGCGCCGGCCAGCAGGAAGTAGAGGGCCCGCAGGCCCATCATCGCGAAGGCGTTCGCGGCGAACACGATGAACGGCTCGCGGGTGACCGCGAAGATCGCGGGGATGGAGTCGATGGCGAACACCACGTCGGTGGTGGCGACCACCGCGAGCACCGCCAGCACCGGGGTGGCGTAGCGCACGCCGTCGATGCGGGTGAACACCTTGGTGGAGTGGTAGCCGTCGGTCACCCTCATCCGCGACCGGATGAGCCTGAGCACCGGGTTCTTGTCCGGCTCCACCGACTCCCCGTGTGCGTTCAGCAGGCGGTAGGCGGTGTAGATGAGGAACGCCCCGAACACGTAGATCACCCAGTGGAACGCGTCCAGCAGGGCGGCCCCGGCGAGGATGAACGCCAGGCGCAGGATCAGCGCCCCGACGATGCCGTACATCAGGATCGTGGGCTGCAGGCCGTACGGCACGGCGAAGTAGCCGAAGATGACGGCGAACACGAACAGGTTGTCCATCGAGAGGGTCCGCTCGATGAGGTAGCCCGACAGGTACTCGCCGGCCTGCGCCCGGTCGTGCCACACCAGGATCACCACGGCGAACGCGACGCCCAGCACCGTCCAGATGACGCTCCAGGTCAGGGCGGCCTTGATGGACACCTCGTGGTCGCCGCGGCCGAACGCCAAGAGGTCCACGGCGATGAGCACCGCCACGAGCGCGGCGAGCGCAAACCAGGCCCAGAGGGGAATCGCCACCCGTTCACACCCTTCGAAGGAAACGCCGGTCACGGCCCCGTACCCGGAGCCCCGTTCCCCGAAGGTCTCTCCCGCCCCGTGACGGGGCCGGCGGCGCCGGGCCACATCGGCCGTACTGACGACGTCGCCGCTCCCGGGATACTCCCCTTGCGGACCGGCGAACCGTAGCACCGGTCACGGTGGCGGCGGCGCCTGGCGCCGATGGAGGTGCGGGCGGCCCGGCGCGGGAGTAGCGTGGGCGGCCTCCGCGCCGCCGGGCGCGATCCCATTCCGCCGTGCCGCCACGTCCACCTCGACCATCCCGCGCCATCAGGCCAGGCCAGCTGGTGGTGGCCGGCTTCGGTGCGGCCGTCCTCGTCGGCACGATCCTGCTGCTGCTGCCGGTGAGCCGTGAGGGGCCCGGCCGGGCCGGTTTCGTGGAGGCCCTGTTCACGTCCGCCTCGGCGGTGTGCGTCACCGGGCACACCATCGTCGACACTCCGCAGTACTGGAGCACGTTCGGGCAGGTGGTGATCCTGGTGCTCATCCAGGTGGGCGGGCTGGGGATCCTCACCGCCGGGTCGATCGTCCTGGTGATCGCGGGCCGCAGCATCGGGCTCCGCGCCCGCATGGTCGCCCAGAGCGAGGCCCGCGCGATGTCCCCGCGGGATGTGCGCCGCGTGCTGGCCGGGGTGTTCGTGGTCACGTTCACGGTGGAGGGGGCGGTGGCGGCGGTGCTCACCGCCCGCTTCATGACGGGCCACGGGTACGCGTTCGGCGACGCGCTGTGGAACGGCGCGTTCCATGCGGTGTCGGCCTTCAACGGCGCCGGGTTCGCCCTGCAGAGCGACAGCTTCGCCGGGTTCGCCGGTGACGCCCTCGTGCTGGTGCCGGTGGGCGTCGGCATCGTGATCGGCGGCATCGGCTTCCCCGTGCTGTTCGAGGTGCGCCGCAACCGCCGCCGCCCGAGCCGGTGGTCGCTGCACACCAAGCTCACGGTGGTGGGGACATGGTCGCTCATGGCGTTCGGCGCGGCCACCTTCGCGCTGCTGGAGTGGACGAACCCCAGGACGCTCGGGGCGGTGGACGTCCCGTCGAGGGTGCTCGATTCGTGGTTCCACTCGGTGAGCGCCCGCTCCGCCGGGTTCTCCACGGTGGACGTGGGCGGCATGAAGGAGGAGACCTGGCTGGTCACCGACATGCTGATGTTCGTGGGCGGCGGCACCGGCTCCACCGCGGGCGGCATCAAGGTCGTCACGTTCATCGTGCTGGTGCTCATCGTGGTGAGCGAGGCGCGCGGCGGCCGGCAGGCGGAGGCGTTCGGCCGCACGATCCCCAACTCGGTCATCCGGCAGGCGCTGTCCGTGGCGTTCCTCGCGGTGAACGTGATCGTGTTCGCGACCCTCGCCCTCATGATCCTGGAGCCGCAGCCTTTCGCGCGGATCCTGTTCGAGGTGATCAGCGCGTTCTCGATCGTCGGGCTCTCGACGGGCATCACGGCGGACCTGTCCACCGCGAGCCACCTCATCCTCACCGGGCTGATGTTCATGGGACGCGTCGGTCCCCTGACACTGGTCGTCGCCCTGGCGCTGCGCGAGCGTCAGCGGCTGTACGACTACCCCGAAGAGCAGCTGCTCATCGGCTGAGGAGCCCGCTCTGCCCGTCTCAGGCCACGGAACGCTCATCGTGAGGCGCGGCCGCGCGCTGCGGCCGGCCCAGGTGGTCATGCTCGCCTTCGCCGCGGCGATCCTCGCGGGCACCGGTCTGCTCATGCTGCCGGCGGCGAAGACCGGCGCCGGGCACGCCTCGTTCATGGAGGCGCTGTTCACCTCCACCTCGGCCGTCTGCGTGACCGGGCATTCGGTGGTGGACACCGCCACGTACTGGACCGTCTTCGGTCAGGCGGTGATCATGCTGCTGGTGCAGCTGGGCGGCCTGGGGATCATGTCCGCCGCGCTGGTGGTGTTCATGCTCGCGGGGCGCCGCATGGGCCTGCGACGCCGGATGATCGCCGCCGAGGAGGCCGGCGTGGTGAACCTCAGCGACGTCCGGCGCATCCTGCTCGGCCTGATCGCCTTCTCGCTGACCTGCGAGGCGGTCATCGCGGTGGCGCTCGCGGCCCGGTTCTCGGAGGACGCCTCGCTCGGCACGGCCGTGTGGCGCGGCGCCTTCCACGCGGTGTCCTCGTTCAACAACGCGGGGTTCGCGCTGTTCAGCGACAACCTGGTGGGGTTCGCGAGCGACTGGTTCGTGATCATGCCGATCGCCCTCGGGATCATCGTGGGCGGCATCGGCTACCCGGTGTTCCTGGACCTCAGGAAGAACCCGCGCCGCGCCGCGCGGTGGACGCTGCACACCAAGCTCACGCTCACCGCGACGGGGATCCTGCTGTTCGGCGCCACGCTGGCGTTCCTGGTGATGGAGTTCGGGAACCCGGCGACGCTGGAGCCCCTGGACGGACACGCGAAGGTCCTCAGCGCCTTCTTCCAGTCGGTCACCACCCGCACGGCGGGCTTCAACTCCATCAGCCAGTCCGGGCTGCACGACGAGTCGCTGCTGGTGAGCGACATGCTGATGTTCGTGGGCGGCGGCTCCGGGTCCACCGCGGGCGGCGTGAAGGTCGTCACGTTCGCGGTGCTGTTGCTCATGGTCATCGGGGAGGCGAGGGGCGGCCGGCAGGCGGAGGCGTTCGGCCGCACCCTGCCCACCGCGGTCCTGCGCCAGAGCCTGGCCATCGCGTTCCTGGCGATCAACGCCGTCACCTTCGGCACCATCGCCCTGCTGGCCGCCACCCCGTACAGCCTCAGCCAGTGCCTGTTCGAGGTGACCTCGGCGTTCGGCACGGTGGGCCTGTCCACGGGCATCACCGCCGACCTCGGTGACTTCGGCCAGTCGGTGCTGGTCGCCCTGATGTACCTTGGCCGCGTCGGTCCCCTCACCCTGGCCGTCGCCCTGGCGGCCCGCGAACGGGACCGCCTGTTCACCTTCCCGGAGGAGCGCCCGCTCGTTGGCTAGCCGCAAGGACGACATCCTGCTCATCGGCCTGGGGCGCTTCGGCCAGGCCCTCGCCCAGACGCTCACCGGCCTGGGCCACGACGTGCTGGCGATCGACGCGGACGCCCGCGTGTGCCAGGCGTGCAGCGGCGACCTCGCCCATGTGGTGACCGCCGACGCGACCTCGCCGGAGGCCCTGCGTCAGGTGGGCGCCGACCAGTTCCGCACCGCCGTCGTCGCCATCGGCAACGACATCCAGGCGAGCATCATGGCGACGTTCAGCCTGGTGGACCTCGGCATCCCGCGCATCTGGGCGAAGGCCATCACCGCCCAGCACGGGGCGATCCTGCAGCGCGTCGGCGCCCACCGGGTGGTGTTCCCGGAGCGCGACATGGGCGTGCGCGTCGCCCACACGATGATCGGCCGCACCATCGACTACGTGGAGCTCGACGACGAGTTCGTCCTCATCGAGACCACGGTGCCGCGGGAGCTGGCGGGCAAGAGCATCGCCGCCGCCCAGGTGCGGCAGCGGTTCGAGGTGACGGTGCTGTGCGTGAAGCGCCCCGGCGGCAAGTTCACGTACGCCACGCAGGACACCGTCCTCAACCTCGGCGACCTGGTGGTGGTGTTCGGCGCCACCCGCAAGGCCGAGGGCTTCGCCGCCCTGCTGTAG
>JADLHW010000052.1 GCA_020848615.1 Thermoleophilia bacterium | reverse complement strand
GACGCGCGGGTCCCGGCCCGGCTCAGCCGTGTGGCGCCGCTCGATGCGCTGCTGGGACGCGGCGTGCCGCAGCATCGCGACCACGAGTCCGGCCGCCCAGCCGGCGGCCCAGCGCACCCGGGCCGCGGCATCCACCGGGCGACGCCCCAGCGGCATCCTCATGCCGCGGCCAGGGCGCCCACCGCCCGTCCACGACGGTAGGCGGCGAGGCGCCCCGCCAGGTCGCGCAGGCGGTCCTCCCGGCCGTCGACGACCTCATCCGCGGCGACGCCGGCATCCGCGATCGCGGCCCAGGCCCCGGCGGCCAGGCCGAGCAGCGCGAGCATCCCGTCGAGCTCCTGCAGGTCCGCCAGCCTCGACCGGCCGGCCACGCGGCCGTTGAGCTTGAACCGGCCCAGGCGCTCGGCCGCCGCCGCGCCCGCGATGCGCAGCCGCGGGGGCGCCGCCCCCACCTGGCGCAGGAACGACGTGAGCGTGGCCGCGTCATCCGCGAGCGCCTCCAACGCCTCGCCCAGCAGGGGCGCCATGCCCGGCTCGGCCGGACCCCCGCGCATGCGCCGGGCGAGGCGCATCGCCGCGTGCACCAGGGCGATGCGTTCGGAGAGGTAGATGCGCAGCTGGGCTCGGTCGTCCACGCCCCGGTGCTACCCGGCCGCGGCGCCGCGGAACCGGGCATCGGCCCTACCCTCAGGCCGCGGGCGCTCCCCGGGCGACGGCGGCCGTGAGGTGGGCGTCCACGTCGGGCACCCGTCCGGCGAGGCCGGCACGGCATGCGGACAGGTACGCCGCGCCGGGCGGGCTGGTGGGGAGGATCCGTGAGGTCGTCAGCGTGACCGCCGGCACGCCGGCGATGTCCGGGAGCCGCAGGAGGGCGTCGTACTTGCCGGTCGTCCCGTCCGGCCCGAGGTCGACGGCGAGCAGCGCCACCCCGCCCGGCGGGATGTCCGACGGGCGGGGAAGCGGCGGCATGCCGGGCACGCCGTTCTCGGCCGCGGCGACGGCGTGCAGCTGGGCGGCGGACAGGTGCCAGGCACGTGCGGGGGTGGACGGGCCCGGGCCGGTGGTCACGAACGCCACCCCGCCCTCCCAGCGCCGGGAGGCACCGGCGAAGTAGAGGGCGTGGGCGAGCGTGATCCAGCGGTTGCCCGGCGTTGCGGCGCCCGGCGCCAGGTACCGCCGCAACCCCTCCCACCGGGTGTTGCTGCCGTAGGCGGCGTACCAGACCGCGGGGGTGTCGTGCGTGCCGTCGCGCAAATGGGGAGTGCCCCGCGAACCGTGCGGGTACGGGTCCTTGGCCAACGCGAGAGAGGATCATCCCATGCCCGACGTGGTGCCCGACGTCATCGGCCGCTGGCTCCGCGCGCGCTCCGAGGCGGACCTCGTCACCCTGGGCGGCCTCACCGACCCCGGCGCCGTGTGGGAGAGCCCCGTCCACGGGCCGGTGGAGGGGCGTGAGGGCCTCATCGCGGAGGTCGCGGCGGCCTGGGAGGACACCGAGGCGTTCAGCACCGAGACGCTGGCGCTGCGCGTGCACGGTGATCGCGCCGCGGCCGTGGTGCGCAACAGCGGCACCCGAGACGGCCGCACGCTGGACTCCCTCCAGACGCTGTTCATCACCGTCGGGGACGGGCTGGTGACCCGCGTGCGCGTGGCGGTGGACGACCCGGCCGCGATCGAGGCGTTCTGGGGCGGATGAGCCCGGCCCGCCACACCGCCGCCGCGGCCGCCGCCGTCCTGCTGGGCGCCGCGGCGCCCGCCGTGGGCGGCAGCGTCACCGCTGCCCTCGACCCGGCGTACGCGGAGGGGACGACGGGCGCCAACGGCTGGTACCGGGTGCCCGTCACCGCCACGTACACCTGCACGCCGGCGCTCCTGGAGGTCGTCGCCGAGTGCCCGCCGCAGGAGGTCCTCCCGGACGGCACCGGCACCGACGCCACCGGTGCGACCGTGCCGGTGACCCGCACGGCGCGGTTCACCGGCCTCGCCTCCGTGGACGACACCGCCACCGTGACGCTGGAGAGCGCGCCCGGCGTGCCCCTGCGGATCGACGCGGCGCCGCCCCCGCCCCCGGTGATCACCCGTCCCGCGGACGGCGCGGCGGTGCGCCCCGGGGAGTCCGTCGCAGCGGCGTACGCCTGCTCGTTCGCCGGCGACCGGTCCGGGCCCGCGCCCGCGGGCGCGTGCTCCGGCACGGTCCCCGCCGGCGACCCGGTGCCCAGCGGCACGACCGACCCCGCCACGTGGGGGCCCCGCCCGTTCACCGTGACCGCGGCCGACGCGGCCGGCAACCGCACCGCCGTCACGGTCACGTACCGCATCGAGCCGGAGCCCGTGCTGCCGCCGCCCGCACCCGCCGGCCCGGTGGCCACGCCACCTGCTCCGGTGGCGCCGGCCGGCCGTCCCGCGACCCCCAGGGTCCGCAACGCCCGCGTCCTGCGGCCGCGCCCCGGCGCGCCGTTGCCGCGTCGCGGGGTCCTGCGGTGGCGCCGGTCCGGCGCGGCGGCCCTCTACAACGTGCAGGTGTTCCGCATCTCCGGCACCAGGTACGTGAAGGTGCTCTCCGCGTTCCCTCGGGGCAGCTCGCTGCGCATGCCCGCCCGGCGCCTCGTGCCGGGGCAGCGGTACGTCTGGCGCGTGTGGCCGTACCTCGGCGAACGCAGGCGGTACAGCGCGGCGCCCATGGGGATCAGCTGGTTCCGGGCCGTCCGCTGAGGGCCGGTATGCTCCCCGGGTGACCAGCAGCCGCATCGTCTACGCCGTCCTTCCGCTCATGGCCGGGACGCTGCTCGCCGCCCAGGCGCCCGTCAACGCCCGGCTGCGCACCGCACTGGGGTCGCCGTTCGGCAGCGCCGTGATGTCGTTCGGCACCGGCCTGGCGTTCCTCGTGGCGGCCCTGGTGGTGACCGGCCAGGCCGGGAGCATGTCCAACGTGGGCGGCGGCCCGTGGTGGGCGTACCTCGGCGGCGCGCTCGGCGCGTTCTTCGTGGTGGTGGGGCTCCTCGCCGTGCCGCGGGTGGGGGTGACCGTCACGTTCGTGGCCGTCATCGCCGGGCAGCTGCTCGCGGGGACCCTCATCGACCGGTTCGGATGGCTCGGGGTGCCCGCGTTCCCGCTCACCTGGGAGCGCATCACGGCCGTGGTGCTCGTCGGCGTGGCGCTGGTGCTGCTGATGCGCCGCTGAGCGGCTACGGGCGGGGCGGCTCCGAGACGTGGAACAGGTGCCGCGTCCCGGACAGGGCCAGCAGCTTCGACACCTCGCCCGAGGGGTTCACCAGCAGCAGGCGCTCGTCGCCGAGCCGGTTCCTCGCCTGCAGCAGGCCGCGCAGCCCGGTGGAGTCGATGAGCGTGACCCCCGAGGTGTCGATCTCCACGCGCCCCTCGCCCGACACCGCGCGCGCCAGGGTCTGCATGAACTGCTCGTAGGCGGCCAGGTCGAACTCGCCGTCCAGGACCATGACGGTGCTTCCCAGCCCCGCCGTGAGCCTCGCGTGGAAGTGCTCCTGCGGGTCCGGGCCGGAGGCTCCGGGACCGGTGTGCGTGAGGGCGCTCACGGGTTCCGCTTCACGTCGCGGACCTGCCGGCCGGCGTGTGTCGTGCGTGGCGGGGGGGTAGCCATCACGCAATGTTCCCGCGCGCGGGCCCTCGCCGCGCGAACCCCGGGTGCGGTGGGCCGCGCGGATGGAATCGCCTGGTGAGGTGGTGCGGGCGCCCGGACGGGCCGGGCCCGGGGGGTCGGATGCATCCCGGGGCCGGTACCCGCCCGGAGCGGGCCGCTAACCGGCCGGCCGGCGATCCGTCCGAGCCCCCGCGTCACCGCGCGCGGCTCCGCCCGGCGGACGGGTCAGCGGTGTCCGCGCAGGGCGATGTAGCCCATCCGGGCGTTCAGGAGCGCGAACCGCAGCAGCTGGATGAACGGGTTGCGTCTGCGCCGCAGGGTCCGGCGTGTCGGCAGCGGCGCGGCGCTGATGGACGGATGCGTCGGGAGTCGTTCCACGGTGACCTCGCTCACTCCGGGATGAGCCACCACAGCGGGCGGGCCCTCGCCTTGTGGATGAACAGGTGGTGCAGCAGGGCCTTCGTCCAGTGGCCGGCGAGCCCCAGCTCCCCCCGCGTGTGCCGCAGGTCGCGGCCCGTGGGGTACCGCTCGCGGTCGGGCACCACGGGGTACATCGTCATGCCGGCGGCGCTGCCGTTGAGCAAGCCCGCGCCGGCGGACGCGATGCAGCCGGCGCCCATGCGGGTCATGGACGCGCTGTGGGCCGGTGCGTCGCCGCCCTTCCCGATGCGGTCGGCGATGGTGGCGGCGACGGTGCGGCCCATCACCCCGCTGGGCATCCCGGTGCGCGGGGGTGCCGGGGCGATGACCGTGCCGTTGGGGCTCTTGCGGGGCCGCGAGATCTGGTGCGGCGGCGCGAACGCGATGCCCGCCGCGAAGTGGTTCGGGAACTCCGGCGACTCGTACGTCGCCGGCCAGTCCGCGGCCGCCCATTCCTCGTACGGCTTGCCGCTGTAGTCGGCGTCCACCTTCATGAACCCGCTGGGCGCGAACATGCGGGAGGTGATGTCCTGCCCGGACCGGTCGTACGCGGCGATGGGCTGGCCGCCGAACGGCGGGAGCAGCATCGCGAAGTCGAACGCCAGCTCGTGCACCGAGCCGTCGAGCAGCTCGTACTCGAGCCGGTCCGCGTCCACCCGGCGCACGTGGGCGCCGAGGATGGCGTTCACCTCCCGCTCGCGGAAGATCGACGCGGTCCAGAGGGCGCTGGTGGTCACGAACCCCTGCTGCTCGAACGTCATGCCGCCCACGCCGAAGTCCCCGAGCTCGGCCTCGTTGGTGAGGTACACCACCTCGGCGAGGTCGCGCACCCCGGCCTCCCGGAGCCGGTGCTCCACGTTGAACGCGTACTCGAAGGCGGCGCCCTCGCACGTGCACGTGCCGTGGCCCACGCCGATCACCAGGCGCTGCGGCGTCCCGGCCCTGAGGCGGTCGATGGTGGCACGCAGGGCCTCGGCGGCCTGCTGGGCGTGGCGGGCCGTGCACACCGACAGGGAGTTCCCGTCGGGGCCCAGGCCGGGCGTGGCCGCGAAGTTCAGGCGCGGGCCCGTCGCGTTGACCAGGTGGTCGTACCGCAGGCGCTCGGTCTCGCCGGGACGCGCCGGGTCGGTGTACTCGATGTCCACGGCCGGCGTGGGGTCGTCGGCGTCGCCCTCCGGCCGGATCGCGACCGCCCGCGCCTGCCGGAACGCGATGCCGGTCTTGGCGTAGACGGGCGCGAGGGGGAACACCACCTTCTCGGCGGGCATCTTCCCCACCCCGACCCAGATGTTCGACGGGATCCAGTTCCAGTCGGCGTTCGGGCTCACCACCACGATCTCGTGGTCGCGGCGGCGTCCGAGCGCCCTGCGCAGCCTGAGGGCGGCGGTGTGTCCCGCGATGCCCGCCCCCAGGATCACGACCCGGGCCACGTGTCCTCCAGATGTCCGGTGCTGTGCCCGCGGCGGCCGCGGGCCGGTCCCTGCGGCCTCGCGCTCAGGCGCCGCCGAGCGCCGCGATCACACGCTCCAGGCGCTCGCCCACCTCGGCGGCGATGGGCTCCAGCGCGGGGTTGCCCACCATGCCCAGCATCTCCCCCGCGGAGACGGCGCTCACCAGCGTGCGGCCGTCCTCGACCCGCACCACCACGTTGCACGGCAGCAGCACGCCCAGCTCCGGCTCGGCCTCCAGGGCCCGGTGCGCGAACCCGGGGTTGCAGGCCCCCAGGATGATGTACGGGTCGCGGTCCAGGCCGAGCTTGGCCTTCATGGTGGCCTTCACGTCGATCTCGGTGAGCACCCCGAAGCCCTCGGCGGCCAGGGCCTCGCGGGCCGCGGCGACCGCGTCGTCGTAGCCCAGGGCCGTGACGGCGGACACCGAGTAGGACATGCGCGCGTCAGGCATCCCCCGACCTCCCCATGGCGGTGGTGAGCGCGATCCGGTTCCAGGCGTTGATGCCGGTGATCGCGATGATGAGCGTGGCGAGCTCCGGGCCCGGGAAGTGCACCGCGGCCTCGGCCACGACGCCCGCCGGGGGGTTCCCGTTCAGCGGGAGCAGGGTCATGGCGTCGGTGAGCGCCAGTGCCGCGCGCTCCCGGGCGGTGAAGCACCCCGCGTCCGCCCAGCGGTCGAGTGCCGCGAGGCGGGCCGGGTCCTCACCCGCCGCCAGCGCCAGCTCCGAGTGCTCGCCGTCGCAGTGCCCGCAGCCGTTGAGCCGCGAGGCGCGCACCTTCACCAGCTCCAGGGTGATCGTCTCGAGCGCGCCCGCGCGGCTGAGCGCGGCCAGGGCGCGATACGCGTCCGGGTTCTCCCGGCGCATGTCGATCCAGGGGGCGGCGGGTGCTTCGGCGGTCATACGGCGCTCCTTCCGGGTGGGCGGGGTCGTCCTGCCCGCCTCGTCACGGTACTGCACAACTACGTGGTTGTAAAGATGGCAGCATCGGCGGCGGGCCGGGGCACCACGGGGACGGCCCGGGGAGGCCGTCGTCACCGGCCCTCATGCACGGCCGCGCATCCCGTGTGTTTGGATGGACCAAATGAGGTGAATTGATCCGGTACGCGGCCGCGCGTCCGCCCACGTGGCCGCGGGCCGGGCCCCGCAGAGGTCGAGCATGCCGCCGCCCCCAGGCGTCCCCATCCCAGAGGAACTCATCGACGACGTCCGGGTCGTCGCGCACGCCGCCGTGATGGAGCTGGTGGACCTCATGGTCCGCAGGGCCCGCGACGGCACCGGGCCGGGGAGCCTGTTCCGCGAGCTCGCCGCCGCCCACGGCGTGTTCCTGCGCGCGACCCACGACGACGACTACGACCCCGCGTTCTGGGAGTCGTACCTGCACCACCCGGAGCTGCCGACGGTGGGCGACACGCTCGAGGTGATCCGGGCGTTCGAGGCGCGCGCCGTCCTGTGGGGCGCGGGCGCCGACCTCACCGTCGCCGTCGAGCGGGTGCGGGGCGCCCTCTCCTGAGGGCGGTCAGCCGGCCGGAGCGGCGCCGGGGCCCGGCACCTCGTCACCCGCCTCGTGCCCGCACACCGGGCACCGCAGGGTGGCCGTGTACGCGCCGCAGCGCATGCACACCCGCTCCATGAAGCACGGGGGCTCGCCGCCCTCGTCGCCGCCGATTGGCTCGTCGCGGTCCATGGGCAGGTCATACCCCATGCGCCGGGCGCCGTCACCGGCATTAGGGTTCCCGGCATGCAGCTCGGTCCCCTGGTCGGCCGCCTCGCCCGCGCCGCCGCCGACGCACTCCAGCAGGAACTGCGCCGCCGTGGCCGGAGTGCCGCGCCCGCGCCGCGGGCGTCCCGCCCCGGCGGGGTCGACGTGGAGTACGCCCCGTCGATGGACGGCGACGCCGACCCCGGCGAGGTCGTGTGGACGTGGGTGCCGTTCGAGGACGACCCGTCGCAGGGCAAGGACCGGCCCGTCCTGGTGCTGGGGTACGTGGGCGGCCGGCTGGCCGCCGTGCCGCTCACCAGCAAGCGCCACCCCGAGCGCCGCGACCAGCTGCCGGTGGGCACCGGCGGCTGGGACCCGCGACGCCGCCCGAGCTACGCGGACGTCGGGCGGCTGCTGCGCCTGGAGCGGCGTGCGGTGCGGCGCGAGGGCTCGGCGATCGACCGCGCGGTCTTCGACGCGGTCGTGGCCGCCGCGCGTGCCCGCTACCCGGAGCTGTCGGCGGCCTGACCCGGCGGCACCGCGCGCCGCCACAGCGCGAGGGTGCGTTCCGCGACGTGATCGGCAGCGGCGGGCTCGAACACCGGCAGGTCGGGCAGCGCGAACCCGTGACGGGCGCCGGCGATGCGCTCCACCTCGCCCGCCACGCCCCGGGCGCGGCGCTCGCCGTCGAACCGGGCGACGGACGCGGCGGTCGCCGACCGGTCGTGCTCGGCGAACGCGACGTAGATCTCCCCGCGCACCCCGTCCAGGTCGTGATGCGGGGAGGTCGCCGCGTCCGTCACCAGCGACCCCGGGTGGATCCCCGCCGCCGCCGCGATCCGCTCCGGCATCGCACCGGCCACGTGCAGCGCCATGCGGGCGCCCATGCAGTACCCCACGCAGACGGCCGGCCCGCCGCCGGCCGCGGGGTCACCGGCCACCGCCGCGAGCGCGTCCCGCGTGTCGTCGGCGACCATCGCCGGTGTCACGGAGGCCACCAGGGCGCGCAGCTCGGCGATGAGGTCCTCCTGCCCGCTGCGGGCGGGGTCGAGCGTCCGCCGGTCCCCGGTGCGGTGGAACAGGTCGGGCATGACGCAGCAGTACCCGGCGGCGGCGAACCGCCGCACGTTGCCCTTGATCGCCTCGCGGTACCCGTACGCGTCCATGTAGACCAGCGCGACCGGGAAGGGGCCCGGGCCGCCGGGGCGGACGATGAACACCCACATGTGGCCGTCGCCGGTCTCCACCCGGAGCTCGCGCTCCACCGGGGCGGTCACGCGCCGTCCCCGGCGTACTCGGCGTCGGTGACGTGCGGGCCCCACGCCACGGCGGCGCCCGACGCGTCGGCGACCGCGATGGCCAGGTGGGTCATGGGCGCGCCGGGCGCGGCCCCGTGCCAGTGGTCCTCACCCGGCGCGAAGAACACGCGGTCGCCGGGCCGGATCTCCTCCACCGGGCCGCCGCGGCGCTGGCAGCGCCCGGTCCCGTGGGTCACGAGGATGGTCTGGCCGTGCGGGTGCGTGTGCCAGGCGGTGCGCGCCCCCGCGGCGAAGCGGACGCTCGCGGCGCTCACCCCGGACCCGTCGTCCGGCGACGCCACCGGGTCCAGGAGCACCTCCCCGGTGAACCAGTCCGCCGGGCCGGGGGTCGTGGGCGTGCCGCTCCGGGTGATCCGCATCCGTCCTCCCCATGTCACGCGTGCGAGAGGGACAGGATGCCACCCTCGGCCGGCGGGCGGCGTTCCGCGGCGACCGGCTCAGGCCGCCCCGGTCGCTGCGTCGACGACCTCGTTGATCCACCCGTACGCGGCGATGGCCGCCGGGAAGCCCGCGGTGCTGACCGCCAGCACCGCGACGTGCCGGATCTCCTGCGGCGTGAGGCCGTCCGCGAGCGCCTTCCTGGCATGGGAGCGCACGGCGCCCTGCGATGCGCATCCGATGGCGATGCCGAGCTTGGCCAGCCGCCGCTCGCGCGCCCCCAGGGGCCCGGCGCCGTGCAGGCTGTCGGTGAGGCGCTGGTGCGCGCCGATCAGCTCCGGGTATTCATCGACGAAGCGCTGGTAGACGGCGGGCAGGTGGTCGGGCAGGGCCGCTCCTCCGGTGGGGTCTTCGGCCGCCGCGTTCCGGGCCGGACGGCCGGGCCCCCGCATGTTCCCACGCCGCGGCGCGGGGGATCACCCGGGCTCGGAGTCGGCGATGCACACGTCGCAGCCCGCCGCGACCGGGTCCTTCGGCTCGAACGCGGTGAGCTCGGCCGTCGTCCGCTCGAGCGCACCGCGCAGCAGGCCGCGGTGGAGCACGCAGATCAGCTCGCCGCCCTCGGCGAGGACCGCCTCCTTGAACGGGCATGCCCGGAGGCACAGATGCCGGACGCCGGCCTCGGCCTGGGCGGCGGAGCCCACGTCGGTGGGCGCGAAGCCCATCCGCGCCAGCATGGCGACCGCGTCCTGGACGGTGGCGTCCCGGGGGACGAGCCGTTCGCCGCGCTCCCATCCGACGACCTCGACGTCGTCCTCCCCGAGGCCGGCCCGCCGCACCATCTCCAGCAGCATCTGGACGAGCTCCCGGTGGCCCACCGCCGCCACCGCGTCGGGTTGCGCCAGCAGGTAGCGGTTGCTGGGCCGCCCCCGGTTCCCGGTGGGCGGGGAGGGCGCCGCCGACACGACCCCCGCGCGCAGCAGGGCCTCCAGGTGCAGCCGGACGGTGTTGGCGCGAACCCCCACGGCCTTCGCGAGCTGCGCGACGGTCATGCCGTCGGGATGGGCGCTCAGCGCCTGGACGACGCGCTGCCGGGAGGGATGCACCAGCGCGCGGGCCCCGCTGGGGACGAGGTCCTGGGCGCCGTCCGCGCCATGGGGATGCCGGATGATCACGGACGCCACTGAAGCACTCCCCGGATCGGCGGTACAGACAAGAATTGGCCCACCGGCACGGTTTCGGGCGAGGTTCAGTACTTGGCCGTAGACGACCACCGTGCGGCCGGTCGACGGGGCGCGAGACGGATCCCGGACCCCCGCTGCGGGAAGCGTTGGTTCCGGACCGGTAGTTTCCCGCGGCCTTCGGCAGCGCTCCCCCCGGATCGCCCCGCCCGTCCAATAGTCAATTATCGACTGGACAAAAAAGAACGGGGATGGGGGTAGCCGTGGCACGGTCGGACACCAGCCAGAGACGAGGGTTCTTCGCGCGCATCGCGGGCGACGGCTCGTGGAGCGCGCTCGACTCCCGGGGACGTGACTGGGAGTCCGCCTACCGGGACCGCTGGCAGCACGACCGCGTCGTGCGGTCCACCCATGGCGTGAACTGCACGGGCTCGTGCTCGTGGAAGGTCCACGTCAAGGAGGGGATCGTCACCTGGGAGACCCAGCAGACCGACTACCCGGTCAACGGGATCGACGTGCCCGACTACGAGCCCCGGGGCTGCCCGCGGGGGGCGTCCTTCTCGTGGTACGTCTACTCGCCGCTGCGGATCCGCTACCCGTACGTGCGCGGAGAGCTGCTCCGCCGCTACCGCGCGGCCCTGGCCCGCACCGGCGACCCCGTGGACGCGTGGGCGTCGATCGTGGACGACCCCGAGGCCCGCGCCGCCTACACCTCCCAGCGCGGGAAGGGCGGGTTCATGCGGGCCACCTGGGAGGAGGCCGCGGACCTGGTGGCGGCCTCGCAGGTCCACACGATCCGCAAGTACGGCCCGGACCGGGTCGTCGCCTACTCCCCGATCCCCGCCATGTCGATGGCGAGCTTCTCCGCCGGGGCCAGGTACCAGTCGCTGATCGGCGGCGTGATGAACAGCTTCTACGACTGGTACGCGGACCTGCCGCCGGCGTCCCCGCAGATCTGGGGCGACCAGACCGACGTCCCGGAGTCCGCGGACTGGTGGAACGCCACGTACCTGATGATGTGGGGCTCGAACATCCCCATGACCCGGACCCCGGACGCCCACTTCATGACCGAGGCCCGGTACCGCGGCCAGAAGACGGTCGTGGTGTCGCCCGACTACAGCGACCACACCAAGTTCGCCGACCACTGGCTCCCGGCGCAGGCCGGCAGCGACGGGGCGCTGGCACTGGCGATGTGCCACGTCATCCTGCGCGAGTTCTACGTCGACAGGACCACGCCGTACTTCGCCGACTACGCGAAGCGGTTCACCGACCTGCCGTTCCTGGTGAAGCTGGAGCGGCGCGGCGACGCGTACGCGGCCGGGACGTTCCTGCGCGCCACCGACCTCGGCAGCGACGAGCAGAACGCCGTCGCCAAGACCGTGGTCTGGGACGCCGCCGCCGGGGCCCCCGCCGTCCCCAACGGCGCCATCGGCCACCGGTGGGGTGAGGAGAACGCCGGGCGCTGGAACCTGGAGCTCGGGGACATCGACCCGGCGATCACCATGCTGGGCGCCCACGAGGAGCTGGTCGCGCTCGACCTCCCCCGGTTCGACGTGGGGGACACCGAGGGCGGCGGGGTGATGCGCCGCGGCGTGCCGGCCCGCAGGGTCGGGGAGCACCTGGTGACCACGGTGTTCGACCTCATGGCCGCCCAGTTCGGCGTGGCCCGCCCGGGCCTGCCCGGCGAGTGGCCCACCGGCTACGACGACCCGGAGCCCTACACGCCGGCCTGGCAGGAGGAGATCACCGGGGTCGACTGGGAGCTGGTGATCCGCATCGCGCGCGAGTTCGCGCGGAACGCGGAGCGCACCAACGGCCGCTCGATGATCGTGATGGGCGCCGGCACCAACCACTGGTACCACAGCGACCTCATCTACCGGGCCATGCTGAGCATGGTCGTGCTGTGCGGCTGCCAGGGCGTGAACGGCGGCGGCTGGGCGCACTACGTCGGCCAGGAGAAGGTGCGTCCCATCACCGGGTTCTCCCAGGTGGCGTTCGCGCTGGACTGGAGCCGCCCGCCGCGGCACCAGGCGGGGACGCCGTTCTGGTACCTGGCCACCGAGCAGTACCGCTACGAGGAGTTCGCGGCCGACGAGATGACCTCCCCGCTGGGGTCCGGCCTCATGGCCGGCGCCCACGTGGCGGACCTGCACGCCCGGGCCGTCCGCATGGGGTGGCTGCCGAGCTACCCCAGCTTCAACCGCAACCCGCTGGAGCTCGCCGACGCCGCGGCCGCCGAGGGGATCACCCCCGCCGAGTACATCGTGCGGGAGCTGAAGGCCGGGACGCTGCGCTTCGCCGCCGAGGACCCCTCGGCACCCGAGAACTTCCCGCGCGTGCTCACGCTGTGGCGCTGCAACCTGCTGGGCGCCTCCAGCAAGGGGCACGAGTACTTCCTGCGCCACCTGCTGGGCGTCACCACCGCGGCCGACCGGGCCGAGGAGTCACCGCCGCACCTGCGACCCACCGAGGTCGAATGGCGGGAGGCGCCCACCGGCGGCAAGCTCGACATGCTCGTGACGCTGGACTTCCGCATGAACGGGACCTGCCTCCACAGCGACATCGTGCTGCCCGCGGCGACCTGGTACGAGAAGCACGACCTCTCCAGCACGGACATGCACCCGTTCGTGCACGCCTTCACCCCGGCCATCGGGCCGCCGTGGGAGACGCGCACCGACTGGGACATCTTCACGCGGATCGCCGAGTCCTTCTCCCGCATGGCGGAACGGCACCTGGGCACGCGCACCGACGTGGTCGCGGCGCCCCTGCTGCACGACACGCCGGAGGAGCTCGCCCAGATCGCCGCGCCCGTCCGCGACTGGAAGCACGGTGAGTGCGAGCCCATCCCCGGGCAGACCATGCCCAAGCTCGTCCCCGTGGTGCGCGACTTCCCGGCGGTCTACGCCAAGCTGACGGCCCTCGGCCCCCTCATGGAGAAGGCCGGCACGGCCTGGAAGGGCGTGTCCTGGGTCCCGGATCAGGAGGTCCGCGAGCTCGGGGAGCGCCACGGCCTGGTTCGGGGCGGGCCGGCGGACGGCCGCCCGCGCATGGACCGCGCCGACCAGGCGTGCGAGGCCATCCTCGCCCTGTCCGGCACCACCAACGGCCGCCTGGCCGTGATGGGCTTCGAGCACCTGGAGCAGCAGACCGGGACGCCGCTGGCCGACCTCGCCCACGAGAACGCGGACTTCCGCATCGAGTACGAGGCCACCCAGCTGCAGCCCCGCAAGGTGATCGCCAGCCCGGAGTGGAGCGGCATGGAGAGCCGCGAGCGGCGGTACTCGCCGTTCACCATCAACATCGAGCGGGACGTGCCGTTCCGCACCCTCACGGGCCGTCAGCACTTCTACATCGACCACCCGTGGATGCTGGAGTACGGCGAGGGCCTGCCGGCATACCGCCCGCCGCTGAATATCGCCCGGCACTCCGGCGATCAGGGGCTCGGCGACGGGGCCGCGGAGGTGACGGTCAAGTACCTCACGCCGCACTCCAAGTGGTCGATCCACTCGACCTACCAGGACAACCTGCACATGCTCACGCTGTTCCGCGGCGGACCGGTCATCTGGATGGCCCCGGAGGACGCGGAGCGCATCGGCGTCAAGGACAACGACTGGATCGAGGCGTACAACCGCAACGGCGTGGTCGCCTGCCGCGCGGTGGTGTCACACCGCATCCCCGAGGGCACATCGATCATGTACCACTCGCAGGACCGGCACATCAACGTGCCGATCTCCGAGGTGTCGGGAACGCGCGGAGGCACGCACAACAGCCTCACGCGCATCCACATGAAGCCCACGCACATGATCGGCGGGTACGCCCAGCTCAGCTACGGCTTCAACTACTACGGGCCGTGCGGCGCGCAACGCGACGAGCTGACGGTCATCCGCAAGCGGCAGTCCGAGGTGGTGTACTGATGCGCATCAAGGCACAGGTCGGCATGGTGATGAACCTCGACAAGTGCATCGGCTGCCACACCTGCAGCGTCACATGCAAGAACGTGTGGACGAACCGCGGCGGCGCCGAGTACATGTGGTTCAACGACGTCGAGACCAAGCCCGGGCAGGGCTACCCCAAGCGCTGGGAGGACCAGGACGAGCGCAAGGGTGGCTGGGAGATCAACGGCAAGGGCAAGCTCGACCTCAAGAGCGGCGGCCGCAGCCGGCGGCTGTTCAACATCTTCTTCAACCCGGACCTGCCGAAGCTCGAGGACTACTACGAGCCGTTCACCTACGACTACGAGCACCTCACCTCCGCGCCGCCGTCCGAGCACCAGCCCGTGGCGCGTCCCATCTCGCAGGTGACGGGCGAGCCGATGGCGATCGAGTGGGGACCGAACTGGGAGGACGACCTCGCGGGGGCCCCCGAGCACGCCGCGGCCGACTACAACCTGCGCGGCGTCGAGGACGCCGTGCGCATGGAGTACGAGCGCGTGTTCATGATGTACCTCCCGCGCATCTGCGAGCACTGCCTCAACCCGAGCTGCGTGGCCTCGTGCCCGTCGGGCGCGATGTACAAGCGCGAAGAGGACGGCATCGTCCTGGTCGACCAGGAGGCCTGCCGCGGGTGGCGGATGTGCGTGAGCAACTGCCCCTTCAAGAAGGTGTACTTCAACTGGCAGTCCGGCAAGGCCGAGAAGTGCACGCTGTGCTACCCCCGCATCGAGGCGGGCATGCCGACGGTGTGCAGTGAGACCTGCGTCGGGCGGATCCGGTACATCGGCGTCGTCCTGTACGACGCGGACAAGGTCGAGGCCGCCGCGTCGGTCCCGGACCCCAAGGACCTCCTGGACGCCCAGCTGGACGTGTTCCTCGACCCGGAGGACCCCGAGGTCCGCCGCGAGGCGGCCCTGGCCGGCATCCCGGACGACTGGATCCAGGCGGCCCGCCGGTCGCCGGTGTACGCGCTGGCGATGAAGTACCGCGTGGCGCTGCCGCTGCACCCGGAGTACCGGACGCTGCCCATGGTCTGGTACGTGCCGCCCCTGTCGCCGGTGATGGGCATGATCGAGGGGGAGGGCAGCGACGCCGACCCCGATGACGTGTTCCCGGCGATCGACCGGCTCCGCATCCCGGTGCGGTACCTCGCCAACCTGCTCGCCGCCGGCGACGAGGACGTCATCAGGCGCGTCCTGAAGCAGCTCGCCGCGATGCGCAGCTACATGCGCGAGCGCACCATCACCGGCACCGGCGACGCGGCCGTCGCCGAGTCGGTGGGGATGGAGGTGACGCACATGGAGGAGATGTACCGCCTCCTCGCGGTCGCGAAGTTCGACGACCGGTTCGTCATCCCCAAGGCGCACGCCGAGCTCGCGCTGGACCTCACGCGCGCCCAGGGCGCCTGCGGCCTCGAGTTCGCCGGCGGCCCCGGCGCCTGCACCCCCACGGTGACCGAGGCGGTCGAGGCGTTCCACATGGCCGCCCCGCCCCAGGAGCCCCCGGCCCCGGACAAGCAGGGCGAGGCATGTGGCGACGGATGCGGATGCGCCCCGGCTGTCCCGCCGCTCACCCCGCGCCCGCAGGTGGCGTGATGGGCCCGTTCCTGATCATGTCGACCGCGCTCCGGTACCCGGACCGGTCCGTGCTGGACGACCGGGCCGAGGTGGTCCGCGCCGCCGCCGCGCTGCCCGAGACGGCCGCGGTGCGCACCCTCCGCGCGTTCCTGGAGTGGTGGGGCACGGCCACGCGCGACGAGGTCCAGCGCGAGTACTCCGAGACGTTCGACTTCAGCAAGCGCGCGTGCCTGGACCTGACGTTCGCGACGCACGGCGACCGGCGGCAGCGCGGCCTCGCGCTCCTGAAGCTCCGGCAGCGCTACGCGGCGGCCGGCATGGATCTCGTGGGACCCGAGCTGCCCGACCACCTGCCCGTGCTGCTCGAGTTCGTCGACGCCTGCCCCGAGGAGGGCGGGCGGCTGCTGGCCGAGTACCGGCCGGTCATCGAGCTGCTGCGCATGGGGCTGGCCGGGTCGGCGAGCCCCTTCCGGGCCGTCATCGAGGCCCTGTGCCAGACGATGCCGGCGCTCACCGCCGAGGAGGAGGACGAGGTGCGCCGCATGGCCGCCGAGGGACCCCCGGATGAGCGGGTGGGCCTGGAGCCGTTCGCGCCGCCCGAGGTGATGCCGGGACCGCTGCGTCCGTCGGCCGCCTGTGCACCCGTGAGGAGGATCGCATGACCCGGCTCGACACGCTGTTGTGGGAGGTGCTGCCGTACGTGGCGATCACGGTGTTCGTGGTGGGCCACATCTGGCGGTACCGGACCGATCAGGTGGGCTGGACGACCCGCTCCTCCCAGCTGCTCGAGAGCCGCCGGCTCCGGGCCGGGGTCCTGCTGTTCCACCTCGGGTTCTTCGCGGTGCTGGGCGGCCACGTCCTCGGCATCCTCGTGCCCGAATCGGTGACCGAGCGGGCCGGGGTCACCGAGGACATGTACCACGCGGTGTCGGTCGTCGCGGGGACCGGGTCCGGCACCCTCATGCTCGTCGGCTTCGTGCTGCTCATGGCGCGGCGCGGCGCGGACGCCCGCCTGCGCACGGTGACCACCCGGACCGACAAGCTCACCTCCGTGCTGCTGGGCGTGATGATCATCACCGGGATGTACGCCACGGTCGGCGAGAACCTCATCGCCGGCGGCTACAACTACCGCGAGACGGTGGCCCCCTACTTCCGCGACGTGTTCCTGCTGCGGCCGGACGCATCGCTCGTCACCGAGGCCCCCATCGTGTACCGGCTCCACGTCATCGCCGGCCTGCTGCTCTACATGCTCTGGCCGTTCAGCCGCCTCGTGCACGCGTGGAGCGTGCCCGTGAAGTACCTCACCCGCAGCAACATCCTGTACCGCAGGCGTGGTGGCGCCGCGCGCGCCGCCGCCCGGTCGCTCACCTAAGAGGAAGGACACATGAGCGTTCAGACCCGGCGGCCGGGAACGTCACCCCTGCCCGCGAACGCCATCCGGAGCCGCACGGCGGCGCCGGCGACGGCGCGTCCGGTCGCCGGTGCGGCGAGGGTGCGCACACGCATGAGCATCGGCGCCCTGCGCCGTGACGTTTGCACCCACCCGTGCGCGTACCGGGCCGAACTGGTCAGTTTTGACCACGACGTCCGTGATCACCGCGCGGACGATCGCAGCAATGACACCGCTCACCCTGTCCGGAGTGCGGGCTCGCACCGGCGGCCCGCTGGGCGCGTCGCGGCGCGGCTCATGAGCACCACGCCCGTGAAGCACGGTGTGTTGGGAAATCCGATTCCCGGTGGTTCGAAGGAGGAACACGCATGAGTACCGACTCCGTGCGACGGGGTCGCGACTGGCTGACGGACTGGGATCCCGAAGACGCCGAACGCTGGGACAAGGGTCTCGCGTGGCGGACGCTGGGGATCACCACGTTCACCCTCACGATGTGTTTCGCATCGTGGTTCCTCGCCAGCGCGATCGCACCGAAGCTCACCAACCTGGGCTTCAACATCAGCAAGGACGAGCTGTACTGGCTCACGGCGATGCCGGGCCTCTCCGGTGGCCTGATGCGCATCGGCTGGATGGTGCTGCCCCCGATCATGGGGACCCGCAGGCTGGTGACCCTCACCACCGTGCTGCTGCTCATCCCGTGCGTGGGGTGGGGCATCGCGGTGCAGGACAACACCACCTCGTACTGGTGGCTGCTGACGCTGGCGTTCCTGTCGGGCATCGGCGGCGGCGCGTTCTCGGGCTTCATGCCCAGCACCTCCTACTTCTTCCCGCGCAGTCAGCAGGGCACCGCCCTGGGCATCCAGGCCGGCATCGGCAACTTCGGCGTATCGCTGGTGCAGCTGGCGACGCCGTGGCTCATCGGGTTCGCCCTGGTGGGCGGCTCGCAGCTGATGGTCCCCAAGCCGGGCCAGCCGGCCGAGGAGGTCTGGTACCAGAACGCCGCCTGGATCTACATCCCGTTCATCATCGTGGGTGTGGTGCTGGCGTGGACGATGCTGCGCTCGGTCCCGGTGACCGCCAACATCCGGCAGCAGTTCGACATCTTCCGGAACCAGGACACCTGGTGGATGACGCTGCTGTACATCATGACCTTCGGCACCTTCAGTGGCCTGTCGGCCCAGTTCGGCCTGCTGCTCAAGAACCTGTACGGCGGCGGTAACCCCGACATCGTGTCGGGTGCCGGCGCCGCCGCCCAGGTGCTGATCGACGGCTACACCCTTCCCGACCCCGTGAAGTACGTGTTCCTGGGGCCGCTCGTGGGCGCCGGCGCCCGGGTGCTGTTCAGCCCGCTCACCGACCGCATGGGCGGGGCGTTCTGGACGCTGGTGTCGGGCATCGGGCTCATCGGGTCCATCTCGTTCACGATGTTCTACCTGGACCCCGACCTGTCGAGCGCCTCGGCGCTGAGGTCCGACTTCGACATGTTCCTGTACGGGATGCTGGTGATCTTCCTGTTCGCCGGCATCGGCAACGCCTCGACCTTCAAGCAGATGCCGATGATCTTCGAGCGCCGGCAAGCCGGCGGGGTCATCGGGTGGACGGCGGCGATCGCGGCGTTCGGCCCGTTCTTCTTCGGGGTCGGGCTCACCACGTTCTCCCCGTGGGTCTTCTACCTGTTCGGGGTGATCTTCGCCGTGCTGTGCACGGTCATCACCTGGGTCCGCTACGCGCGGCCGGGCGCCCCGAAGCGCTCCTGAGCAGGACGTGTGGTGCGGGGGGCGCGTGGACATCCACGCGCCCCCAAGGCGCGTCGCGTGACCGTGCCCACCGGGTGACGTTCGCCCCGGACGGCCGCCGGCCGCCGCCAGTTGACAAATACTGACCAGGAGGCACGCAGTGCCTGAACGGACGATCTGGGCATGACTCCGCTCACCTCATCCACGCGCGGGCAATCGACCGATGCCGGCGCCCCGACCCCCGTCACCGCCGGCGAGCAGCGCGACAGGACCCGCGTCCTGGTGATGGCGACGGTCGGCTTCACCGTGTTCTTCGCCGTCTGGGTGATGTTCGCGATCGTCGGCATCGCGCTCCGGAAGGACCTGGGGCTCAGCGACGGCGAGTTCGCCCTGCTCGCGGCGATCCCGATCCTCACCGGTTCGGTCCTGCGGGTCCCCTTCGGCATCCTCACCGACCGCATCGGCGGCCGGAAGGTGTTCACCGCCCTCCTGCTGTTCTCCGCCGTCCCGACGTTCCTGGTGAGCCGCGCCGACACGTACGAGCAGCTGCTCGTCCTGGCGTTCTTCACCGGTTTCTCGGGCATCTCGTTCGCGGTGGGCATCGCATGGGTGTCCGCCTGGTACCCGCCCGACCTGCAGGGGTTCGCCCTCGGCACGTTCGGCGCCGGGAACGTCGGCGCGTCCATCACCAAGCTGGCCGCCCCGACGCTGGTCACCCTGGTGGCGGCGGGCGGCGCCGCGGGGGGCGTGATCCCCGGCGGGTGGCGGCTCGTCCCGTTCGTGTTCGCCATCGGGCTGGTGCTGACGGCCGTCGCGGTCACCGTCGTGGCGCCCCGCCACGACCACCGTCCCGCGCAGGGCCGCACCCTGGCGGACCTGTCGAGGCCCCTCAGCGTGCTGCGGGTGTGGCGGTTCGGCCTCTACTACGTGGTGGTCTTCGGCGCATACGTCGCGCTCTCCCTGTGGCTGCCCAAGTACTACGTCGACGTCTACGGCATGGAGCTCACGGAGGCCGGCTTCCTGACGTCGCTGTTCATCTTCCCGGCGAGCCTCCTGCGGCCGCTCGGCGGGTACCTGTCGGACCGCATCGGGGCGCGTCCGGTCACCTACGCATCGTTCATCGTGATGTGCGGCGCGCTCCTCGTGCTGTCGTTCCCCATGGGCATCACGCCGTTCACGGTGCTCATCGTCGTCGTGGGCGTGATGATGGGCGTCGGGAAGGCGTCGGTCTACAAGTACATCGCCGACTACTTCCCCCGTGACGTCGGCGCCGTCGGGGGGCTCGTCGGAGCGATCGGCGGGCTCGGCGGGTTCGTCCTGCCCCTCATGTTCGCCTGGGCGCAGGACTGGGGCGACGTGCGGCGACCCGAGAACACGTTCGTCGTGCTGCTGGCGGCCACGCTGGTGAGCCTCGTCTGGCTGATCGTGGTCGTGCTGCGGCTCCGCCGCGACGGGCGCGGGCTGCACCTGGGCGTCGACCCCGGCCCCTAGACGCGCGGGACGTCCTCGGGGCCGGCGCCGGGACGGGCGCCGGCCCCGAGTTGGTCAATTGTGACCAGGCCCCGCACGGGGCACCCGATCTAGCCTCGCTCCTGTCATCGAGCCTCGATCGGGGGGAGAGCGTGGAGTCTTCTGGGCGGCACCGGCAGGCGTCGCGGCGGCGGGTGCGGAGCGTGGCGGCGGGCCTGGCGGTGGCCGCGGCCGTGCTCGTGCCCGCCACCGGCGCCTGGGCGGCCGACGATGGCAAGGCGGTCTTCGACCAGCTGTGCCAGGGCTGTCATTCGATCGGCGGAGGCGACAAGGCCGGCCCGGACCTCGCCGGCCTCGCGGACCGCCGCGACCGCGACTGGGCGGAGCAGTTCATCCTCGCGCCCGACACCGTCATCGCGAGCGGCGACGCGACCGCGAAGGAGCTGGTCGCCAAGTACGGCGCGCCCATGCCGAACCTGGCGGTCACCCAATCCCAGGCGGACGCGCTGCTCACCCACCTCGGCTACGCCGACACGGCCGCCCCGGCCCCCGCCACGCCGGAGCCGGCCGCGCCCGCGACACCGGCGCCCGCCGGCGACGCGGAACGCGGCAAGGCCCTGTTCACGGGCGGGAACGATTTCGTGGAGGGCGGGCCCTCGTGCCTGGCCTGCCACTCGGTCGCCGGGATCGGGTCCCTCGGCGGCGGCCAGGTCGGCCCCGATCTGACCGGGGCATACGCGAAGTTCGGTGGCCAGCAGGGACTTCAGGCTGCGCTGAAGTCCGTGCCGTTTCCGACGATGGCCCCCATCTTCCAGCGTGAGCCGCTCACCGCGTCGGAGCAGGCCGACCTGACCGCATTCCTCGCGGACGCACCCAACCGGAGCCGCACCTCCGACGCCGCCGCGAAGCTGCTGGGCCTGTCCGTGGGACTGGCCGTGATCGTCGCGGCCCTCGCGCTGTTGCTCTGGCGGGGCCGGCTCACCGGCGTCCGCCGGGCGTTGGTCAACCAGGTGAAGGAATCGAGGCTCCGTTGAGCTGGATCCAGGATCTCGTCAAGCCCAAGACCCGCAAGTGGGAGGAGTTCTACCGAAACCGCTGGCAGCACGACAACGTCGTCCGCTCGACGCACGGGGTCAACTGCACGGGCTCCTGCTCGTGGAACGTCTATGTCAAGGACGGGATCGTCACCTGGGAGATGCAGGCCCTCGACTACCCGCTG
>JADLHW010000051.1 GCA_020848615.1 Thermoleophilia bacterium | reverse complement strand
GTGTGGGAACTACCACAAGGGGAGGGCGGGATGATCAGGCGCATCGTCGGATTCAGTGGCGGCTGGAGTTGCCATTGATTGAGTTGGACGCGGCCGACGGAGCGTGCGTCAGCAAGTACGGACTGTGCGAGTAGGAGGGTTCACGGATGAGCGGACGCGCGCGGGAGCGCTACCGCCGGGACGGGCTGTGCGTGCGGTGCGGCGACGCCCGGCACGGGGCGTCCCAGCACTGCCTCGTCTGCCTGCGGACGAAGCGGGAGGAGTGCCGGCGGCGGAACGGGTGGCGTGAGTGGCGGCCGGGGAAGCCGGGGCGGCCCCCGCTGGACCGGCCGCGGGGCGACGAGAGGGAGGTGGCGTAGGTGCGATTCTACCTGGGGACGCATCAGGTGTGCTGGCTGGGCCGGACCGACGTGCCGCTGTTCGTGTCGCGTGTCCGGCTCATTCAGTACCGCTACGACTCCCTCCCGGCAGCTCGCGGCCCGTGGGCGCTGGACAGCGGGGCGTTCTCCGAGCTGGCCGCCCACGGCCGGTGGACGGTTCCGCCGCGGCAGTACCTCCGCGAGGTGTGCCGGTGGCTCGACCGGCCCGGCAACCTGGAGTGGTGGGCGCCGCAAGACTGGATGTGCGAGCCGGTCATGGTCGCGAAGACGGGGCTGTCGGTCCGGGAGCACCAGATACGGACGCTCTCGAATTACCTGCTCCTGGCCGACTGGTGCCGCCAGTTCCCGCCGGTGCCGGTCCTGCAGGGGTGGGAGCACGAGGACTACCTGCGGCACGCAGAGGATTACGTCGCGGCCGGGGTGGACCTCGCCGCCCTGGCCCGCGTGGGGCTGGGGAGCGTCTGCCGGCGTCAGAACACGGACACGGTCGAGCGGCTGGTGCGCGACCTGTCGGCGCGGGGCATCCGGCTGCACGGGTTCGGCTTCAAGGTCGAGGGGCTGGCCCGCGTCGGGGACGCGCTCGCCAGCGCCGACAGCATGGCGTGGAGCCTCAACGCGCGGAAGAACCCGCCGCTGCCCGGCTGCACGCACCGGAGTTGCGCCAACTGCCTGCGGTGGGCGCTGCGGTGGCGCGAGAAGGTACTGCGGGCTGCCGACGCGGCCCGCAACCGGCCGGTGTACGCGGCCCTTTTCACGGAGGACGCATGACGCGACTGATTCTCACCCTGGCCGCCTGCGCGGGCGGCTGGTGGCTCGGCTCGGCCGCCCCCGGCTGGCTGGTCGGGCTGGTGTGCGGGCTGTGCGCGGCCGGGCTGGCGCTGCTGGTGCTGCTGCCGGACCCGCTCCGGTGGCTGGACGACGACGAGGGCGACGAGGAAGACAAGTACGAGGGGGGGGCGGCGGCGTGACCGGGCGCACCGTCCTGAGCCTGTGCGATCTGACCGGCGTCTGGTCCGGACCGTACCGGGAGGCGGGCTACACCGTCACCCAGGTGGATCTTGAGCAAGGACAGGATGTGCGACTCCTGGAGTACCCCGGTCGCGTCCACGGCATCCTCGCCGCTCCGCCCTGCACGGTGTTCGCGGCGTCCGGAAACCGCTGGCCGCGGACGGACGATGACTACCGGCAGGCGCTGGCGGTGGTCGATGCGTGCCTGCGGCTGGTGGCAGTGTGCCGGCCGGCGTGGTGGGCGCTGGAGAACCCGCGGGGGAAGCTGCGGCGCTGGCTCGGGCCGCCCGCGATGGTGTTCGATCCGTGCCACTACGGCGACCCGTGGACGAAGAAGACGCTGCTCTGGGGCGATTTCACGGTGCCGATTCCCGACTCGCTGTTCGTCTCGGTGCAATCGGTCGAGCCGGCCGAGGGGAGCAGGGTCCACCTGATGGCTGGCGTTCGGCCGAGAGACTCGGCCGAGGTGGCGAAACGGAAGCGGTCGGCGCGGAGCGCGACGCCGCCGGGATTCGCCAGGGCGTTTTTCGAGGCCAACCCATGACCCTGCTCATCTGCTCGACGCTCGCCCTGTGCTCGTGGCTGCTGGCCGGCGCGGTCGTGTCCGCCCTGGCCCGGCTGCTGCGCCGGCCCCCGCCGCCGGTCGGGCGCGGGCTGCGGGCGCGGGGCGGGGCGTGGGGGCGGCGCAGCGTGTACGAGCAGCGGCGCGAAGTGTCGTGGTACGAGAGGAATTGACGTGGGCAAGCGCGAGGTGACGCAGACGACGAGGCGCACGGTCCTGACGTGCGACATGTGCGACCGGGAGGTGGACAGTTACCGCGGCTGCGCCGTGTGCCGGCGGCAGGTCGGCTACTGCTGCTCGCGGCAGGAGTTTTTCGGGACGGGCGGGGCCGACGCACTGATCGAGTTCCCGCTCCACGTCTGCAAGGACTGCTATGCCAACGACACGGACCGGGACCGCATCGCCGCCGCCGTTGGCGAGTGCAACCAGAGGATCAGGGCCGTCCTCGACCAGTGGCGGGCGTGGGCGGACCTGCGGCGCAAGCCGAGGGCTCAGTAACTCACCGCGGCCAGGGGCGGCGGCGTCCGGCGCCGGGGGGCCGAGCCGGCGCCGTCAGCCCCGCCGCGGTACAGGGAGGGTGAAGGGATGGCAGATGTGTTGACGCCGGACCCGGCACCGCCGGCCGGCTGGCTGGTCCGCGTACTTCCCGGCGGCTACCCGCCGTCGCTATACCTCGCGGCCGACCGAATCATTAACCGGGCCGACGCCCTGACCCGGCGCCGGGGGGAGGCCGAGGTGTTCCCGACGCGCGAGGCGGCGGCGCTGGCCGGGGCGCGGTGGCGGCACACCAGCTGGGGCAAGGACGACCGCGTCGCCGTGGTGGCGACGTGGGCGAAGCGGGGCGCGAGCACGGAGGACGCCTGACGTGAACGACCTGCACCACAACGACCCGCCGCGCCCGCCCGCGTCGAAGGTCACCATGCTGGAGGCGTGGATAGCCCGCGCCCGCCGCGCGGAGCTGATGCTCCAGGCGTCGCGGGCGGCGCACCGGGACACGGTCGCGCAGACCCGCGCGGCCGCCGAGAAGCTGGGCGCGGAGAACCTGCGGCTCCGGCAGCGGCTCGACCAGGCCGAGGCCCGGCGTGACGACGCCGAGGCGGTCGCGGCGCGGCTGGGGGAGGAGTTGCGGCGGCTCCGGGCCGGGCAGGGGAAGGGGTGACACATGCTGGAGTGCCAGGAGTGCGGCGGCGCGGGCGTGATTGATTCGGGCGGCACGACGCCCCGGGGCGCCGAGGTGGACCGCCAGTGCGACATCTGCCTGGGGGCCGG
>JADLHW010000050.1 GCA_020848615.1 Thermoleophilia bacterium | reverse complement strand
GCCTTCCGCGAGGGTTCGGACACGCCGGTGCTCCGTGGCCAGCGGGTGGCCGTGGTGGGTGGCGGCAATGTCGCCATGGATGCCGTGCGCACCAGCCGCCGCCTGGGTGCCGACGAGGCGATCATCGTCTACCGCCGCGGCCGTGACGAGCTCCCCGCGCGCCGCGAGGAGGTGCACCACGCGGAGCAGGAGGGAGTCCGGTTCGAGCTGCTCACCGCTCCCCTGGAGGTGCTCGGCGATGCGGGCGGCTGGGTCCGGGCGCTGCGCTGCGGGCGGATGGAGCTGGGCGAGCCCGACGCCTCGGGCAGGCGCGGGCCGGTGATGGTGCCCGGATCCGAGCACGAGGTCCCGTGCGAGATGGTCGTGGTGGCGATCGGCACCCGTTCGAACCCGCTGCTCACCGCGACCGAGCCGGACCTCCAGGTCAACGAGTGGGGCTACCTCGTCGTGGACGACGAGGGCATGACGAGCATCCCCGGGGTGTTCGCGGGGGGTGACATCGTGCGCGGCGCGGCGACCGTCATCCTGGCGATGGGCGATGGCAAGCGCGCCGCCGCCGCGATCGATCGCTACCTCGCGACGCTGTCGGAGACGCTGCCGTGCTCCACCGAGCGGACGTCCGCAGCGGGCATCGCGACGGGCGCCTGACGGCCGTCGTCCAGGGAGGGCGGAGACCGGAACGGTCCCCGCTCCAGCAGTGCCAGTGGCATGGCGAGGACCACGAGGGGCATCGCGGTGACGCCCACGACCCCTCCCAGGGGCCACGCGAGCCCGAGCAGGTAGGCGGCCGCGAACCACCAGCGATCGCGCCATGGCCAGCCGCGGCGGGTCGCCCGCGCGGCCAGGACCGCGAGTGCCGGCAGCAGCAGCGCCGCGTCGTAGACCCATGCGTGCGGGCTGATGAGCAGGCCCAGTGTCGTGGCCAGCGCCACCGCCTCGGGCCAGGGCGCACGCCGCAGCGCGGGCACGCAGGCGAGGATGATCGCTGCCGCCGCGACGTGACCCACCCAGGCGAGCCACGGCGCTCCCAGGCCGGCACCGACGCGCGCAGCCACGCCCGGCAGGCTGATCGCCTGCCAGCCATTGGCCGCCTGGTCCGGCCCCTGGTACGCCGCCACCGTGGCCAGCCAGTCACGGGGCCAATCGAGACGACCGCCCGTGGCCACCACGCCCAAGGCCCAGTGGATCGCGACCACCGCGGCGGCGGCCCCGAGCGCGCGCCATCGCCCGCGCAGCAGCAGCAGACCGACCAGCGGCGCCGCCAGCTGCGGCTTGTAGGCGAGGATGCCCGCAAGGGCGCCGCCCAGCAGATCGCGCCGCGAGACCAGCGCGGTCGCCGACAGGGCGACCAGCAGGAGCGCCGCCGACGTGTTCTGGCCCGATGCGACGCCGGCGGCGGCGGGCGCCCACGCGAGCGCGCCCAGGAACACCCAGCGGCGCGACAGGCCGACGAGCCCGGCGCCCACGACCGCGGCGATGCCGAGAAACGCCGCCATGAGCAGCGCGTGGACCGCCGCGGCGAGGCCGTACGGCAGCGATGCCAGCACGGCGTACGGCAGCGCCATGCCGGCGGGATACACGAACGGCGTGATGGGCAGACCATGCGCCGCCTGGAACGCGGTGACGGGGTCGAGGCCGGTGACCGCGGGCGTGAAGGCGAGCCGACCCGCGGCATAGAACGCGCTGAAGTCGAGCCAGCCGCGCAGCGGCACCCCCAGCAGCGGCAGCCAGGCGGCGATCGCGGCCGCGAGGAGCCACAGGCGGGCGCGCGCCGGCGTCCAGGCCCCGCGCCAGCCCCGAGGCATGGCGTCCTCCGGGGCCCGCGGCGCGGCGGGCGACAGCTGCGTGGCGACGGGACGGGTCCCCGGTACGACGCTCACGCCGACGAGTCTGGCAGCCGACGGTGCGCGCCGGAACCGGCCGACGGTACCGGTACCCTGGTCGTGAGACGCCAGGGGCCGCCGGAGTCCCCGGGTCGCGTCAGTCCGCCCTTGCGGCCTCCATGCGATCGAGGATGGCGCGCCTGATGCGCGCCACGGGGATGCGCTCCTGGCGCATCGTGTCCCGGTCGCGCACCGTGACCGCGCCGTCCTCCAGGGAATCGACGTCGACCGTCACGCACCAGGGCGTCCCGATCTCGTCCTGCCGCCGATACAGCTTGCCGATGGCCGCGGTGTCGTCGTACACCGCCATCAGGTCCCTCTTCAGGTCGTCCTTGATGCGGTGACACAGGTCCACGATCTCGGGACGCTTCTTGAGCAGCGGCAGCACCGCCACCTTGTAGGGTGCGAGGTCCGGGTGGAGCCGCAGCACGACGCGCGTCTCGCCCTTCACCTCCTCCTCGTGGTGGCTGTCGATGAGGACCGTGAACGCCGCGCGGTCGGCGCCGGCCGCGGTCTCCACGACCCAGGGGACGTAGTGCTCCTCGCTGACCGGATCGAAGTACTCGAGGTTCTCGCCCGACGACCGCGCGTGACTGCCAAGGTCGAAATCGCCGCGGTTGTGGACGCCCTCGAGCTCCTTCCAGCCGAACGGGAAGCGGTACTCGACGTCGACCGCCTTCTTGGCGTAGTGGGCCAGCTCGTCCGGCGCGTGCTCCCGGAGTCGCAGGCGGGAGGGGCTGACGCCGTGGCGCTCGTACCAGGCCCTGCGCCTGGGCAGCCACTCCTCGAACGCGGCCGCCGCCGCATCCCCCGGGCGCACGAAGTACTGCATCTCCATCTGCTCGAACTCGCGCATGCGGAACACGAAGTTGCCCGGCGAGATCTCGTTCCGGAACGACTTGCCGATCTGGGCGATGCCGAAGGGCAGCTTCCTGCGGCTCGACTGCTGGACGTTCTTGAAGTTGACGTACGAGCCCTGGGCGGTCTCCGGGCGCAGGTAGACGATGTTCGCCTCGTCCTGGACCGGCCCCATGTACGTCTGGAACATGAGGTTGAAGCGGCGCGGGGCCGACAGCGCACCACCGTCCACGGGGCACGCGAGGCCCAGCCGACCGACGATCGTCTCGTCGCGCAGGTCGGTCGCGGACAGGCCCTCGGCCCCCGGCAGCTCATCGATGCGGAAGCGGCGCCGGCACGTGGCGCACTCCACGAGCGGGTCCGAGAAGGAGCCGACGTGGCCGGAGGTGACCCACACCTGGGGATGCATCAGGATCCCGGCGTCCAGGCCCACGATGTCGTCGCGCTCCTGGACCATCGAGCGCCACCAGGCTCGCTTGACGTTGTTCTTGCGCTCCACGCCCAACGGCCCGTAGTCCCACACCGCGTTGATGCCGCCGTAGATCTCCGAGCTCGGGTAGACGAAGCCGCGGCGCTTGGCGAGCGAGACGATCGTCTCGAGGTTCGCCACGGCGGGCCCGGGGTCGGCGGCGGGCACGGCGGACTCCGGGGTGGTGGTGGGGATGCTCACGGGTGCGGGTTCTCCTCTGGGACGCCGGCGGTGGCAGGGCCGGTCGCGGGCCGCGATTGTCGCAGGAATCGGCGACGCCCGGCCGGTGGTCAGGCCGGGCGTCGTCCCTGGAGCGCGCGATGGGATGTCGGCTACTTGATCCACCTGTTGTCGCACCACCCCGCGGCCGGCGGGACGCCCAGCTCGTAGCTGCTCCCGCCGAGCTTGTTGTCGTAGACCTGGAGCCGGGCCCGCAGCTGGCCCGCCAGCGTACCGTTCGGGCGGTAGAAGTAGAGGTGGATGACGGCCCGGAACCGGCTGGCCCGGTTCGTGGCGGTGTTGGGGACGGTCCAGGTCTTGTTGTAGAAGGCGACCTCCTCCTGGTTCGCCTTGCCGCGCTTCTCCGAGGAGAGGTAGTACGGCTTGAACTTGTTGTCGCCCAGGGGCGGGATGTTGCGGCCGATGGCCAGGCGGAACCCCACGTTGCTCTTCGTCTTGAACGGCGAATGGCTGTTGAGCTCCCGGATCCTGATCTTGCTCAGCCAGTCGCTGTTGGTGCCGGGATTGTCCTTGAAGATGCAGGTGGCGCCGGCCATGCCCGGCTCGTCGTAGATGTTGGGCTCGTCGTAGTAGGTGCCCTGGTGGAACACCTCGGTCCAGGCCGCCGCGGGCTGCGCGGCGAAGACCGTGGCGAGGAGCAGGGCACCCAGGCTGGCGGCGGACCATCGGCGTCGCATCGTGACTCCTTTGCTGGACCGGGCCTGGAGGTCTGACCCGGGGGGCGACATCATCCCATCCATGGGAACACCCGCGCGGACCATGTCGAACGCGAACGGATCACCACCACCCTGCGGCGCACCGGCCGCGCCCGACCGACCAGCGCGCTGCCGTCAATGACGGGCGCGCACCTCGTCCAGGAACGTGAGCGACCGTGGGTCACGCTCCAGCGCATGGCGCATGAACCGGCGCAACAGCACCTCCACCTCGGCCTCCACCGTCGGCGGGAGCCGCAGCCCGGCGATCGCCTCGATGTCCAGGCGGCGGTAGGCCCGCAGCAGCTTCAGCGCGGCCAGCGACATCCCGACCACCTCCGCGGGCGGGCCCGGATGCTGCTCGCAGAGCACCCCGCCGAGCGCCGGCACCCATCGGAAGCGCTCGTCCGCCTCCAGCGGCCGGTCGCACTCGACGCACCGCTCGACCTCCGGCCGCACCCCGAGGGCGTCGGCCAGGTCCATCTCGTACCAGCGCGCCACCCGCGCCGGTGTCATCCCGTCGTCAAGCAGCTGGCAGGCCCGCCTGAGCAGCGCGTACACCGGCTGGGCGGACGCACGCTCCTCGACGGCACGCTCGGCGAGCTCGGCGAGGTACCAGGCCGTGGCGGCGGACTCCAGGTGGTCGCGGAGCGCCAGCCACGCGTGCTCGACGGCGGCCTGCGTGATGACATCGAAGGTGCGGCCGCGCACGAGCAGCAGCTCCAGCTCGGCGAAGGGCTCGACACTGCCGCCGATGCGGCTGCCGGGCCGACGTACGCCCTTCGCGACCGCCTTGAGCTTGCCCTGGTCGGGCGTCAGGATCGTGAGCACGCGGTCGGCCTCGCCCAGGTCGAAGCGGGAGAGCACGATCGCGTTGGTCCGGTAGACGCGGGGTGTGGGCACGACCCGTAGCGTACGCGCGACGCGTCGGCCCAGGAGCCGGATGGAAGGTGGGCACCGGGGTGGACACATCCGGGTGGCCGGTCGATCGGCCGTGTCCGTCGCTTCGCTCGACGGGTCCCCCGGGAGCCAGCCACTGCCTGCCACGAACGGGCCACCGACCGCCGGGGGCACGGGGCGGGGCGGGATGCGACCGGGCCAGCGAGCGAGAGTGCCGGGGACGGGGCGGAGCGGGCGGCCCGGGGAGCACCGGGGGCGGACAGTCGAGGATGCGACCGATCGACCGGCGAGCGGCCCGCGGCGGGCCGGGGACCGGGGCGTGGACGATGCATCGGTCGACAACGCCGCCCATGGGCCCGGCCGGGCCGGGTGGCGGGCGTGGCCGAGGCGGCGCCGGACCGGGTGGAGTGCCTTCTCGGATGTCGGTGCCGGACACGTCCGGCGCACGAGGGGTCGCCTCGTCCGGGGGCCCGCCCTCGCGGACGTCGGGACGCCTGCCCGGGCAGTCGATG
>JADLHW010000049.1 GCA_020848615.1 Thermoleophilia bacterium | reverse complement strand
GCGACCCCCGCGCCCTCCTGCGCAGCTTCCCCTGGGACAGGCTCCAGCTGCTCAAGACCGACCCGGTCTGCTGCTGGTCCCGCTGATCGCCCGGCCCCCGGCGACGTCCCCCGGGGTCCACGCCGGCCGTGAGCGTGCAATTGGACGCCCGCGTGTGCAATTGCACACTCCCCCGCACGCGGGTGACGAAGGCGGCCCCGGGACGATGGGCCCTCATCGGTGTCCGCACGGAGCGGGATCCAGCACGCGGAAAGCCATCCGGAATGCACACGGCACACGCGCCCATGGCGTCGCCCGCGCAGTCGCGCCCGCCGCCCGGGTTAACGACGCCCCGGGGGGTCGAGACCGCCGGGCCGCGACGCTCCCAGGCAAAGCAGGCGTGGCCCGGCGACGGGTCCGCAAGGACCCGCTGGGGAAGGGTGGACGACCGCCCAACCCGGCATCCACGCGGGCCGTGAGCGTGCAATTGGACGCCCGCGTGTGCAATTGCACACTCCCCCGCACGCGGGCGGACGAGCGGGCTCGGCACACGGACCCCCACGAGGGGCCCGCACCAAGCGACGGTCGGCACCGGGAAGTGATCCGGAACGCGCACGGCACGCGCGCAACCCCGGGGTCCTGACGGCATCCGACCGGGATCCACGGGGCGCCGGAGAGGCGGGGCGGAGTGTGCAATTGGACGCCGGCGTGTGCAATTGCACACGCCCCGGGACGCCGACGGATGAGGCGACCCAGGCCGGCGGACGGCGGTCCGACGAGCGGGTGCCGGCGGATGGGCGGCCGTCTGCCACTTCTAAACACCGCGGTGGTTGACTTTAGAGTCACCCGCCCCTAGCCTGCGCCCGCCCGAACGATGGACGTTCGGTGAGCCGAACCCTGGGGGTGGGATGGTGGTGCGGAGACTGCTGGCCGGGCTGGTGTGCGCATGCGCACTGGTCGCGATGACGGGCTGCGGGGACGACGGCGACCAGGCGGCGGCGGAGACCGCGCCCGCCTCCGCGGCGTTCCCCGTGACCATCGACCACGCGTTCGGCGCGACGACCGTCCAGGCGGAGCCCGAGCGGGTCGTGACCTGGGGTTGGGGCAGCGCCGACGCGGCGATCGCCCTCGGGGTCGTGCCCGTCGCGATCCCGTTCCAGAGCTACGGCGGTGACGCGAAGGGCGTGCTGCCGTGGATCAAGGAGGCGGTCGAGGAGCAGGGCGCGGAGCTGCCGGCGGTGCTGCCGGACTCGGCGGAGGAACCGCCGTACGAGGAGATCGCCGCCGCCGACCCGGACCTCATCCTCGCCCCGTATTCCGGGATCACCGAGGAGCAGTACGACCTGCTCGCGAAGATCGCCCCGACGGTCGCCTACCCGGGTGAGGCGTGGGCCACGCCCTGGAAGGACACGATCCGCATCGTCGGCCGCGCCCTCGGCCGCGAGACGCAGGCCGGCACGCTGCTGGAGGAGATCGACGGAACGCTGGCGCAGCAGGCCGAGGACCACCCGGAGCTCGCCGGCAAGTCCGTCGCGATGGTGTGGGACAGCGCGGGCACCTTCTACGTCTACCGGCCCGCCGACGCCCGGGTGGAGGCCACCCTCGCCCTGGGCCTGGAGAGCGCCCCCGCCGTCGAGGCCCTCGCGTCCGGCGACGACACCTTCTTCTACACGCTCAGCAAGGAGCGGGTGGACGAACTCGAGAGCGACCTCCTGGGGAGCGTCGCCGACACCGACGAGCTGTCGAAGGCGTTCCTCACCTCCGCCCACGGAAAGACGATGTCCCAGGTCCGGAACGGCACGGTGGCGGAGGTCGTCGGCAAGGAGTTCATCGCCGCGGTCTCCCCGCCCACCGCCCTGTCGCTCACCTGGGGTCTCGACGAGTACGTGAACGTCCTCGCCGCGGCGGCCGCCAAGGTCCCGAACGGCTGACCGGAGGCGGGCACGCGGTCGCCCACCGGCCGCGTGCCCGCGCAGCGCATGACGACGGGAACCCCCATCGCCCCTGCCCTCCCCGCGCTCGGCGTCCGCCGGGTGGCGGCCGGGGCCGGCGCGGTCGCCGCGCTGGGGGTGGCCGCCGCCTTGTCGCTCGCCCTCGGCGCCCGCGGGATCGCGCCGGGCGTCGTCCTCGATGCCCTCCTGCACCCCGTCGCCGGGGATGCCGACCACATCGTGGTGCGGGAGCTGCGGGTCCCGCGCACCCTCATCGGCATCGCGGCGGGGGCCGCGTTCGGGGTGGCGGGCGCCCTGATCCAGGGCATCACCCGCAACCCCATCGCCGACCCCGGCCTGCTGGGCCTGAACGCCGGGGCGGCGCTCGCCGTGGTCGTGGCGATCTCGGCGTTCGGGATCACGTCGCCCGGTGGCCAGGTGTGGTTCGCGGTCGCCGGGACCGCCGTCGCGGCGGCCTTCGTCGCGGCGGTCGCGACGGGTGGACGGTCGGGGGCGACCCCCGCCCGGGTGGCGCTCGCCGGCGCCGCGGTGGCGGCGGCCGCGACATCCCTCACGACGCTCCTGCTGCTCGGGGACCTGGAGACCCTCGACCGCTTCCGGTTCTGGCAGGTCGGCTCCCCCGCCGGCCGGGACCTGGAGGCGCTGGTCGTGCTGCTGCCGGCGCTGCTCGCCGGTTTCGCCGCCGCGGCGGCCGCGGGCAGGATGCTGAACGTCGTGGCCCTCGGCGACGACCTCGCCCGCAGCCTCGGGACGCGCCTGGGCCCGGCCCGCGCCACGTGCGCGGGGGCCGTGGTGCTGTTGTGCGGCGCGGGCACCGCGCTCGCCGGTCCCATCGCGTTCGTCGGGCTGGTGACACCCCACCTCGCCGGTCGTCTCACCGGCCCGGACCAGCGGTGGGTGCTGGGGTGCTCCGCGGTCCTCGGCGCCGCCCTCCTGGTGGGCGCCGACGTGGCGGGGCGGCTGCTGGCGCCCCCCGGGGAGATCGAGGCCGGGCTCGTGGTCGCCGCGATCGGCGCCCCCGTGATGATCGCGGTGGTCCGCCGCAGGATCGCGGGCCGCCGGTGACGGTCGCCGCCCTCGGACGCCTGCACGCCGGGCGCCGCCGCAGGCACGCGACGGCCCTGGCGGGCCTCGTCCTGGCCCTGCTGGCGGTCGCCGCGGTCGGGCTGGCGACCGGCGGGTACGCGATCCCGGTCACCGACGTGATCGCGACCCTCGCCGGCGGCGGGGAGGGCAGGCAGCACTTCGTGGTGATGGAGATCCGGCTGCCGCGACTGGTCCTCGGCGCCCTCGCCGGGGCGGCACTCGGCATGGCCGGCGGGATCTTCCAGACGCTGCTCGGTAACCCGCTGGCGAGCCCCGATGTGATCGGCGTGACCGCCGGGGCGTCGGTCGCGGCGGTCACCGCGCTGCTCGTGCTGGGACTCACCGGCGCCGCCATCCCGCTCACCGCCTTCGCCGGCGGGGTGCTGGTCGCCGCCCTCGTGTACGTGCTGGCGTGGCGCGGCGGGGTCGCCGGGGAACGCTTCGTGCTCGTGGGCGTCGCCGTCGCGTTCCTCGCGAACGCGGTGCTCGGGTTCCTGCTCACCCGCAGCGACGTCCGGGAGGCGCACACCGCCCTGGTGTGGCTGGTGGGCAGCGTCAGCGGCGCCGGATGGGACGACATCGGGGTGCTCGCGGCCGCGCTCGTCGCCCTGACGCCCGCGGCGTTCGTCGCGTCCCGGTCCCTCGCACCCATCCAGCTCGGTGACGACGCCGCGGAGGCACTGGGCGTCCGCACCCAGCCGGCCCGCCTGCGACTGCTCGGCGTCGGGGTGGCCCTCACCGCGGCGGGCACGGCCGCCGCCGGCCCCGTCGCGTTCGTGGCGTTCCTGTCGGGTCCGATCGCCCGGCGCCTCACGGGCACGGCCGGTGCCGCGCTCGCCGCGTCCGCGCTGGTGGGTGCCCTGGTCGTGACCCTCGCCGACCTGGTGGCCCTGCGTCTGCTGCCCGGCGGCATGCAGGTTCCGGTGGGGGTCGTCACCGGCGCCGCCGGTGCCCCGTACCTGCTGTGGCTGCTGGCGACCGAGGGCCGCCGGAGGAGCCCCGCGTGACCGGTGAGCGTCCCCCGGCCCGGCTGTCGGCGACCGGCGTGCGGCTCGCCTACGACGGCACGGAGGTGGTGCGCGGCGCCGACCTGGAGCTCCGGGCCGGTGAGGTGGTGGCCGTCGTCGGGCCGAACGCGAGCGGCAAGTCGACGCTGCTGCGCGGCATGGCGCGGCTCATGCGCCCCACCGCCGGGACCGTCGTGCTCGACGGCGGGGACATCCGCCGGCGGCCCACCCGGGAGGTCGCGCGGATGCTCGGGCTGCTGCCCCAGCATCCCGTCGCCCCGGAGGCGATCACCGTCGCCGAGCTCGTGGAGCGCGGACGGCACCCGCACCGCGGGTGGCTCACGGCGGGACGCGGCGACCGGGAGGCCGTTGCCTCCGCGCTGGAGGCGACCGGCACCGCCGACCTCGCCCACCGGGCGGTGGACACCCTCTCGGGCGGGCAGCGGCAGCGCGTGTGGATCGCCATGGCGCTCGCACAGGAGCCGGAGGTGCTGCTGCTGGACGAGCCCATCAGCTTCCTGGACGTCGCACACCAGATCGACGTGCTCGACCTGCTGGCCGAGGTGAACGCCCGGCGCGGGACGACCATCGCGATGGTCCTGCACGACCTCAACCTCGCGTCCCGGTACGCGCACCGGCTGGCGGTGGTCGCCGGGGGACGGGTGATCGCCACCGGCACGCCGGACGAGGTCCTCACCCTGGGGGTGCTGCGCGAGGCGTTCGGACTGGATGCCCGCCTCATGCGCTGCCCGGTGAGCGGCATGCCCATCGTCGTGCCCGTCGGCCGGTTCCCCGGGGCGCCCGGGTGACGGCGTCGGCGGCGGTCGCCCGCGCCGCCGCCCTGACGGCGCCCCTCGGGGTGACCGCCGTGCCGGGCGGCCCCGCCACCGACGCGTGGGCCACGGCTGCCGACGCCGCGCGGGAACCGGCCCTCGCCCGGCTGGTCGCCCGCCGGGCGGCGGCCCTCGACACGGCGGACCGGCGCGTCGCGGCGACGTTCCTGCTGGAGGGGTGGGCGTGGTCGGTGGCGGCCCCCGCGGTCGCCGCCGCGCTGCATGAGGGACGTGTGCCCGACCCCTGCGCGGACGCGGTGCGGCTGTCGTTCGCCGCCGACGGCACCGTGGCCGGCGTGGCGTTCACCGGCCCCGTGGCGGTGCTGGGCGCCGATCCCCTGGCGGGAGCCGCGGGCACCGTGACCGTGGGGGACGGCCCGGAGGATCTGGCCGCGTGGCTGCGGGCCCGCCTGACCGGCGGGCACCTGGCGCACGTGGTCGCGGCGCTGGCGCCGCTGGCGGGCCGGTCGGAGGCGGCGTTGTGGGCGTCGGTGCACGACATGCTCTCCGGGGCGCTGGTGCACCTCGCCGGGGCGGCCGTCGTCCCGGTCGATCCCCAGCCCCTCGCCGCCGCCCTGTTCGGGACGGCACCGCTGCGCGCCGCACCCCGGTTCGTGCCGGGTGACACCGCCTGCGGGCTGGACCGGTTGCGGGTCGGGTGCTGCCAGGTGTTCCGCCTCGGGGCGGACCGCTGCGCCGCCTGCCCCGGGGCGCCGTCCGTCCCGGGCGCCCGCCGTGACGGGTAGCCTCCCGTGAACCTTTCGGAGGATCCGCCGGTGGCTCACGCCGTCCTGAAGTCCATCCGCGCCGCGGCGAGCCGCCGGCTGCGGGAGCATCCCCGCGCGAAGGCCGTGCGCCGGCACCTGCCGGGGCGTCGCGTGCGCTGGGGGAACCTGCGGCGCACCACCCCGTTCGGGGCGTTCGGGTTCGAACGCGGGGAACCCGTCGACCGCAGGTACATCGCGGCGTTCCTGGACCGTGAGCGCGAGGGCATCGGCGGGGACGTGCTCGAAGTGAAGGACGCCGCGTACACCCGCCGGTTCGGCGGGTCGCGGGTCACTGCCTCGCACGTCGTGGACGTCGATGCGGGCAACCCCGCCGTGACGGTGGTCGCCGACCTGTGCGCCCCCGGGGCGCTGCCGGCGTCCGCGTACGACACGATCATCCTCACGCAGGTGCTGCAGTTCCTTCCCGACCCCGACGCGGCCCTGCGGAACCTGTGGGCGGCGTTGCGCCCCGGCGGCACGATGCTGGTCACGGTTCCGTGCCTGTCCCGGCTCGACGTGCTGGAGCACCGGCTCCAGGAGCGCCCCGCCACCGGTCACGACCTGTGGCGCTGGACCCCCGCGGGCCTTGACCTCGCCCTGCGGCGTGCCATGCCCGGCGCCCGGATCGACGTCGAGCCCGCCGGCAACGTCCTCACGGCCTTGGCGTTCACGATGGGTCTGGCCGCGGAGGACCTCCGCAACGACGAGATCGACCGCGTCGACCCGCACCTCCCGGTGCTCGCCCTCGCGGTGGTGCACCGCCCCGCCTGACCCGGACGGGACCCGCCGCCATCACGGCGGCGGTGAGACCGTGCGACGCAGCACCACGACCCACTCCTCTTGGGCCATGAGGCACGACCGCAACGCCGTTCCGGGCATCGGCGACCAGCCCGGCCGGCCGGTCGAGGCGGGAACGTCGGCCTCCTGCGACCAGGGCGCCACCCCGGAGGCGGCCCCGCGATCCCCGAGCGTGCAATTGAACGCGCGGGTGTGCAATTGCACACTCCCGGACGAGCCGCGGACGGCCCACCGGATGGGCTCCTCGGCCGGCCCACGGGCCGGGACGCCCCGGTGTGCAATTGGACGCGCCGGTGTGCAACTGCACACTCCCGGACGAGCTGCGGACGGCCGCCGGATGG
>JADLHW010000048.1 GCA_020848615.1 Thermoleophilia bacterium | reverse complement strand
TGGCGATCACGGCGATGGACACCCGCACCGTCACGGTCACCAACCGCGGTGACGCGGCGTCCGGGGCCTTCAACGTCACGGTCATCGGGTGGGGCGTGGTGCGCTTCACGGGCCTCGCCCCGGGCGAATCCCGGCAGCTCACCTCCTCCACCGGCACCTCGTGCGGCGGCGACTACCGGGCGGTCGCCGACTCCCAGCAGGAGGTCCCCGAGGCCGACGAGGCCGACAACCGCCTGGAGTACCTCGGGGTCATCTGCTGACCCCGGCCCTCCCCGCCGCTCAGGTCCCCCCGCCCGTCGCCCGACATCTGATGAGGGATGAACGATTTCGTCTGATCACGGCTGGAGGCCGGCCCGCATGGATTCCCCCAGGACGCCCGGCACCCCCGACGAGGGGTTCGGGCTGGACGAGCTGTTCTTCTCCACCACGGATGCGGGCGGGCGCATCCGCACCGGCAACGCGGTGTTCACCCGCGTGTGCGGCTACTCCGCGCAGGAGCTCGCCGGACGTGCGCACAACGTGGTGCGTCACCCCGACATGCCGCGGCTGGTCTTCCGGGTCCTGTGGGAGCACCTCGCCGCCGGTCAGCCCGTCGCGGCGTACGTGAAGAACCGGACGAAGGACGGGCGCCCGTACTGGGTGGTGGCGACCGCGTCGCCGCTCGGCGACGGCCACCTGTCGGTGCGCTTCAAGCCATCCGGGGAGCTCTTCCCGGTGGTGCGCGACGTGTACGAGGTGCTGCGCGCCACGGAGGTCGAGGCGGAGGCCGCCGGCGGCAGCCGCAACGACGCGATCGAGGCGTCCGCCGCGCACCTGGACGGCATCCTCGCCGGGCTCGGGCTGCCGGACTACGACGCCTTCATGCGGGTGTTCCTGCCCGCGGAGCTGCGGAGCCGCGAACGCGGCCTGGAGGGGTCCCCGTACTGGGACCGGCTGTGGACCGGGCATCCGCCGGTATCCGCCGGCCGCGCCGGGATGCTGGACGTGCTGGAGGCCTTCCGGGGTGTGGACGCGCGCATGCGGAACCTGTTCTCGCGGCTCGCGGACCAGGAGGCCCTCAGCGCCGCCCTCGCCGCCCGGTCCCGGGACCTCACCGGCGACACCCGGCTGCTGTCCCTGAACGCCCTGCTCGGCGCCCGCCGGCACGGGGAGGACGGCGCCGCCCTGTCGGTGGTGGCCGGGCTCATCGGCACCGAGGCGGAGCGCACGGCGGCGGTCACCGCCGAGCTCAACCGCCACGCCGACATCCTCGCCGGCCTGCTGGGCGACCAGACGTTCCGGGTCACGGTGGGTCGCCTGCAGGCCGAGATGGCCGTGTTCTTCGCGCTGGAGGCCCTCGCCGGGGGCGACGACTGCCACGCGGAGCTCGCGGTGCTGGACGACGCCCTGGCGCGCAGCGCCGACGCCATCGGCGGGGTGGCGTCCGCCCTCGGTGACGGCCTGGCCTCGGTCACCGAGCAGGTGGAGGCCGTGGGCGGGTTGCTCCGTACGCTCGACGTGCTGCAGCTCAACGGGACCATCGAGGCGTCCCGCATCGACGGGGCCGACGGCGTCCGCCAGCTGTTCGGCGAGATGCGGCACCGGCTGGACGCGGCGCGCGAGGAGATCGACGGCCTGGCGGCCATCGCCCGCACGGCGCGGCGCCACGCCGGCGACGGCGACCGGGCCGCGACCGTCGCGGCGGTCAGCGCCGCCTCCCGGCGGGTCGCCCTGCTCGCAGCCTGACGGGACGCCCGCCGGACGCACGGTACCTCCACCGCCCCGGCGGGCCGCCGAGCCGAACGGTCACGACCCGCGCCGCAGCACGACGTGCGTCGCGGCCGCCGTGGGCAGGTGCTCCGCCACCCGCCATCCCAGCTCCGGCAGGGACAGCCCCCGCAGCAGGTGCTCGCCGGAGCCCAGCAGCACGGGCGCGATCGCGAGGTGCATCTCGTCGATGAGCCCGGCCTCCAGGTACTCCCGGATGGTCTCCGCGCCGCCGCCGATGCGGATGTCGGCGTCGCCGGCCGCGTCACGGGCCCGCTCCATGGCCGCGTGGATGCCGTCGGTCACGAAGTGGAACGTCGTGCCGCCCGCCATCTCGAGCGGGGGCCGGGCGTGGTGGGTGAGCACGAACACCGGGCAGTGGTAGGGCGGTTCCTCACCCCACCAGCCCCGCCAGGAGTGGTCCGGCCACGGGCCGCGCACCGGCCCGAACATGTTGCGGCCCATGATCCACGCCCCCAGGTTCTCCATCGCCCGCTCGGCGAGGTCGTCGTCGGGTCCCGTGACCCCGCCCTCCTGGCCGTGCGACGCCCGCCAGCTCCGGCTGGCGAGCATCCACTCGTGCACCGCCATGGCACCCGCACCGAGGGGCTGGTCGAGGCTCTGCCCGGGCCCGGCGGCGTAGCCGTCGAGGGACACGGAGAACGCGGCGACGCGGACGGCTGACATGTGGGCTCCTCACGGATGGTGGGTGCACATGAGACGTGGTCGCGCCACGGAACTCATCGGTGCCGGCCGAACCCCCGGTCCGCGTCCGCCGGGGTCATCCTGACGCATCCGGGCCGGGGGCATGAGGCCGGGCGTGGTGTCGCACAATGCCGGGAACCATGGTCCTGCTCGCGAGCGGAGGGAGGAGCGGATGGGCTCCCACGTGGTGCGGTTCGAGGAGATCGACGCGACCCGTGTCGCCGAGACCGGCGGAAAGGGCGCGAGCCTGGGGGCGCTGTCCCGCATCCCGGGCGTCGCGGTGCCCCCGGGTTTCTGCGTGACCACCGGCGCCTTCCGGCGGGCGCTGGCGGGGGCCCCGGCGGCCCGCGACGCGCTGGCGCGGCTCGCCGGCGCCGGCCCGGACGACGGCGAGGCGCTGCGCGGACGCGCCGCGGAGCTGCGCCGGGCGATCCTGGCGGCCCCGGTGCCCGCCGACGTCGCCGCGGAGGTCACCGATGCGCTGGCGCGGCTGGGCGGCGACACCCACGCCGTGCGCTCCAGCGCCACGGCGGAGGACCTGCCCACCGCGTCGTTCGCGGGTCAGCACGACTCGTACCTCGACGTCGCGGGCCCGGAGGCGGTGGTGGAGCACGTGCGCCGCTGCTGGGCGTCGCTGTTCACCGACCGGGCGGTCGCCTACCGCCTGCGCAACGGCATCCGGCACGACGCCGTCGCGATGGCCGTGGTCGTGCAGCGCATGGTCCACCCCGACGCGGCCGGCGTGCTGTTCACCGCGGACCCGGTCACCTCCAACCGCAGGATCGCGGTGGTGGAGGCCGTCCCCGGGTCCGGGGAGTCACCGGTGTCCGGCCGGGCCGCCGCGGACACCTTCAGGGTGCGCGACGGCCGGGTGCTGGAGGCGTCGGTGGCCGCGGGTCGCGGGCGTCCCGTGCTCACGGGCGGTCAGGCGCTGCGCCTCGCCGGGCTGGGACGGCTCATCGAGGCGAGGCTCGGCGGCCCGCAGGACATCGAGTGGTGCCTGGCCGGCGACGAGGTGCACGTCGTCCAGAGCCGGCCCATCACCACGCTGTTCCCCGTTCCCGAGGCGCCCGGCGACGGGAACCGCGTGTACCTGTCCGTCGGGCACCAGCAGATGATGACCGACGCCATGCGGCCCCTCGGGCTGTCGATGTGGCAGCTCATCGCGATGGCGCCCATGCACGCGGCCGGCGGGCGGCTGTTCGTGGACGCCGCCCCGCGGCTGGCCGCGCCGGCCGCCCGCGCCGGGCTGCTGGAGATGGTGGGGCGCTCCGACCCGCTCACCCGGGACGCCCTGGAGACGCTCCTGGGACGCGGGGACGGCTTCGTCGGCCAGGCGCCCGACCCGGCCCCCGCCGGTCCGCCGCCCGGCGGCCCGCCCGCCCCGCCGGAGCCGGACGCCGCCGTGGTCGCGGACCTCGTCGCGCGGAACGCGGCGTCCGTGGCCGCCCTGGAACGGGACATCCGCGCCGTGTCCGGGCCGGAGGTGTTCACGTTCATCGAGGAGGACATCCGGGAGCTGAAGCGCCTGCTCACCGACCCGGCGAGCATGCGCGTGATCATGGCGGGCATGGATGCCGCCTGGTGGCTCGGCGACCGGATGGAGGAGTGGCTCGGCGAGCGGAACGCCGTGGACGTGCTCTCCCGCTCGGCACCCGGCAACGTGACCGCCCGGATGGGCCTCGACCTGCTGGACGTGGCGGACGCGGTGCGCCCCCATCCCGAGGCCGTCGCCGTCCTCGAGGGCGCCCGGGACGACGCGTTCCTGGACGACCTGGCCGGCGTGGAGGGCGGCCCGGCGGCCCGGGACGCCATCCGCGACTGGCTCGGCCGGTACGGGGCGCGCTGCGTCGGGGAGATCGACATCACCCGCCCCCGGTGGGGCGACCACCCCGTCGCCCTGGTGCCGCTCATCCTCGGCAACGTGCGGAACTTCCCGCCGGGCGAGGGACGGCGGCGCTTCGAGGACGGCCTGCGCCAGGCGGCCGAGGCGGAGCGGGACCTCCTGGGCCGGCTGCGCGCCCTGCCCGACGGGCACGCGAAGGCCGCTCAGGCCGAGGACGCGATCGGCCGGCTGCGCGCGTTCATCGGCTACCGGGAGTACCCCAAGTACGGGATCGTCCGGCGCATGGCCCCGTACCGGCGGGCGCTCATGGCCGAGGCGGCGCGTCTCGTGCGCGCCGGGGTGCTGGACGACGCCGAGGACGCCTTCTTCCTCACCTTCGGGGAGTTCGCCGACGCCGTCCGCGCCCGCCGGGCGGACCGCACCCGCATCGCGCGCCGCCGCGACGAGTTCCGGTGGCACGGCACGCTCACCCCGCCCCGCGTGCTCACCTCCGAGGGCGAGACCCTGAACGGCGCGTACCGCCGTGAGGACGTGCCGGCGGGCGCGCTCACCGGCCTGGCGGTCTCCGTCGGCACCGTGGAGGGCCGCGCGCGGGTGGTGCTGGACATCGCGAGCGCGGACCTCGCGCCGGGCGACATCCTGGTGACCCCCCACACCGACCCGTCGTGGACGCCGGCGTTCGTGACGGTCGCCGGCCTGGTCACCGAGGTGGGCGGCGTGATGACCCACGGCGCGGTGATCGCCCGCGAGTACGGCCTGCCCGCCGTGGTGGGCGTGGCGGACGCCACCCGGCGCATCCGCGACGGGCAGCGCATCCGCGTGCACGGCGCCGCGGGGTACGTCGAGCCGCTGCCGGAGGCGGGCCGGGCATCGGCCGGCGAGGTCGTCATCCGACCGTGAGCCCC
>JADLHW010000047.1 GCA_020848615.1 Thermoleophilia bacterium | reverse complement strand
GTTCGACACCGAGTCGACCACCACGCGCGCGCCCTGGCCGCGGGTCGCGCCGCGGGCCAGCTCCCTGATGGCCTCGGGGTCGCGCTCGGCGGTGGTCACGTTCGCGCCCAGCCGCTCGGCCATCGCCAGACGGTCCGGGTGGTGCCCCAGGCACACGATGCTCCGGGCGCCCAGCGCGCGGGCGACGTGCACCGCCGACAGCCCCACGGCGCCGTCACCGATCACCACCACGTCGTCGCCGGGCTCGAGGCGGCCGGCGACGAGGCCGTGGGTGGCGGTGGACATCACGTCGATGAGCGGCAGCAGCTTCGCCTCGTGCTCGCGTCCGGCCATCCCCTCCGGGATCTTCACCAGGGTGCCGTCCGCGAGCGGGACGCGCGCGAACTCGGACTGGCCGCCCTGCACCTCGCCGCCGTGCCGCCACAGCCGCGGCGCCCACCCGAACATGGACATCCGCTCGCAGCTGGCCTTGAGGCCCTCACGGCACCACTGGCACTCCCCGCAGCAGACGCCCGCGGACACCAGCACGCGGTCGCCGCGCCGGAAGCGCCGCACGCCGGCCCCCACCTCCTCGACGGTGCCGAGGAACTCGTGCCCCAGGCGCCCGCCGGGCTGGAACCCGAACGCCTCGCCGGCATTGAGGATGTGCAGATCCGACCCGCACACCGCGGCCATCGTGATGCGCACCACGGCGTCGGTGGGCTCCACGACCGCGGGGTCGTCGACCGTCTCCACCGACACGTGGCCGTTCGACTGGAAGGTGAGGGCACGCACCTGGCGGGGGCTCCTGGTCCGGTGGGGCGGGGCCGGTCTAGGTGAGGCCGGCGCGCCGGAAGGCGCTGGCGGGGTCCATCACGAGGCCGGTCCAGAACGGGCCGAACTCGCCGTACACGGCGGAGACCTCGTCGAACCGCATCTCGTAGACGATCCTCTTGAGGTCGACGGGGTCGTCGGCCAGGAGGGTGACGCCCCACTCCCAGTCGTCGATGCCGGTGGCACCCGTGATGAGCTGCAGCACCCGCCCGGCGTACGCGCGACCGGTGGTGCCGTGGCCCAGCATCAGGCGCTTGCGGTCCTCGAACGGCAGGGCGAACCAGTTCGCCCCCGGCACCCGGGTCTTCATCATCGGGTAGAAGCAGATGCTCCTGCGGTGCGGAAGCCGCGGGTACAGGCGGTGCTGCCGGTAGTGCGCCATCCGCTCCCGGAAGGCCTCCAGCGCCGCGTCGAGGTCCTCGACGCCCTCGGCCTCCAGGCGGGCCCGCTCGTCGTCCTCGGTGGTCGTGTACTCCGACAGCTCCGTGAACGACACGAACGAGTCCAGGCACTCGACCGGGCCGGCGAAGATCTCCTTGGTGAACCGGTCCAGGGCATCCAGGTCGGGGCCCAGGGCCATGAGCCCCACCTCGGCCTTGCCACCCAGCACGCTGAAGGCGATCACCTGCTGCGGGTCGACGGCGGTGAAGCGCTCGATCGCCTCGACCAGCCCGTCGCACGGCGCGCCGCGGTCGACGCGCATGAAGAGGTGGATGACGCCCCAGCCCTCGGAGGGCCGGACGCCCTGGGTCGCCTCGTCTCCGGACACGGCATGCAGGCTATCGGACGGTGGTGGCTACCGCGCGAAGCGGTAGAGCGACCCCCCGGCGATCATGTACAGCTCGGCACCGGTGCCCTCGCCGAACGAGGTGATGCTCGAGACGCGCACGCGCAGGCGGGCGGTCTCCTCGCGCAGCCCGCCGGGACGCGGACCGGCCCGCATGCTCCAGATCCTGCCGGTGCCGAAGTCGCCGAAGATGTAGCGGCCGCGCAGCGCGGGCACGGCCCTGCCGCGGTACACGTAGCCGCCGGTGATGGAGATCCCCTTGGCGTGCGTGTACTGCGCCACCGGGGGCGTGTGCCCGGCGGGGCCGCGCAGCGAGCCGCCGCCGTATCTGCTGCGCCCCTCGAACGCGTTCCAGCCGAAGTTGAGGCCCCCGCGGCCGCCGCGGACGTAGTCGACCTCCTCGATGGCGCCCTGACCGACGTCGCCGATCCACATGTCGCCGTTCGCGCGGTCGAACGAGAACCGCCAGGGGTTCCGCAGGCCGTAGTACCAGATCTCCCCCTCCGCGCCGGCGGTGGACCGGAAGGGGTTGTCGGCCGGGACCCGGTAGGGCGACCCCGCGTCCACGTCGATGCGCAGGATCTTCCCGAGCAACGTGCCGAGGTTCTGCGCGCGGTCCTCCGGGTCGCCGCCGCTGCCGCCGTCGCCGAGGCCGATGTACAGCTTGCCGTCGCGGCCGAACGCGACCATGCCGCCGTTGTGGTTCGCGTACGGCTGCTCGACCGCGAGGATCTCCTTCGCGGAGTCCGGGTCGGCCTTGGTGCGGTTGCCGGGTGCGCTGAACTCCACCACCCGCGTGTCGCCGTCGGTGTTGGTGTAGTTCACGAAGAAGCGGCCGTTGCTCTTGAAGTCCGGGTGGAACGCGAGGCCCAGCAGGCCCCGCTCGTTGCCGGAGGCGATGCGGCCGCTCACGTCCAGGAACGTGCCCTGCACCCGCCCGCGGGCGAACCGCAGGATCTTCCCGGACTGCTGCACGATGAACAGCACGTTGGGCTGGCCGGGCGCGTAGGTCACGTAGAGGGCGTCCCCGAGGTTCCCGGCGACCTTCACGAGCCGGTAGGGCGCGCGGGCGGTCTGGGTGGCGGGGGCGGCGGCGGCCTCCCGCGACGGCTCCGCGGTGCGGTCGGCGGTGGCGACGGCGAACGCGCCGGCGCCCGCGAGGGCGGCGACGGTGCCGGAGATGGCGGCGAGGCGGCGGCGAGTCATGCGCGGCACGCTACCCGCTGGCGCGCGGGAGGCAAGATCGCCGTCGTTCCGGCACGACACGCGGCGCGCGGGGCTACGATGCCCCGCGATGCCCCGCCACGCACTCAGGGACGGCCTGCGCGTCGAGGCCGGCAAGCGCCCCCACCTGGGCCGGACCGACCCGCGCGACACCCTCGGCCTGTCCGGCAAGGACGAGGCCGCCGACGTGGTGGCGCGCTGCTCGGAGCGCCTCGAGGCGCTGCAGTCGCTGCTGGCCTCCGAGGACCGGCGTTCCCTGCTGCTGGTGCTGCAGGGCATGGACGCATCCGGCAAGGACGGGGTGGCGCGCGCCCTGTGCGGGGCGATGAACCCGATGATCCTGCGGATGGCGGCGTTCGGCGTGCCGACCAAGCCCGAGCTCAGGCACGACTTCCTGTGGCGCATCGCGCGAGAGCTGCCGGAGCGCGGGCGGGTGGGCCTGTTCAACCGCTCCCACTATGAGGACGTCCTGGTGGTGCGGGTCGACGGGCTCGTGCCCGAGGAGACCTGGAGGCCGCGCTACGGCCAGATCGCCCGGTTCGAGGAGCGCCTGGCCGAGACCGGGACCACGGTGGTGAAGGTGATGCTCCACATCTCCCGGGACGAGCAGCTGGAGCGCCTGCGGGAGCGCGCGCAGGATCCGCTCAAGCGGTGGAAGTTCAGCGCGGACGACCTGCGCAAGCGCGACCGGTGGGACGCCTACATGGCGGCCTACGAGGACGCGATCGAGGCCACGGGCACCGAGGACGCGCCCTGGTACGTGGTGCCTGCGGACCGCAAGTGGGCGCGGAACGCGCTGGTGCTGGAGATCCTCACCCACGTGCTGGAGGGCATGGACCTCCCGGAGCCGCCGCCGCCCGAGGGCCTCCCACCGGGATTCCTGCCCGGCACGTAGCGACCGCGGCGACGGGACCGCCCGGGGGCGGGACCCGGACTAGGCGGCGAGGACGGGTTCGAGCACCGGCTGCACCGCACGGCTGACCGTGACGGGCAGGAGCCGGACGAACGCGTTGAGCTCGGCGGGCTTCGCACCGGTGGCGATGCCGTTGGCCAGGCGCTCCAGAACGGCCTGCTCGCGGTCGCCGAGTTCGGCGGCGACCGGCTCGAGGGCCTCCACGAGGGCGCCGGCAAGGTCCGCGTCCAGGACCTTGAAGGCGTCAGTGATCTTGTCCGGGATCTCCGACATGGCGGGGATTATCTCATACGCAACGGATGTTTCGCCTTCGGGTCCCGGGGGAGGGATACGGCCCCGGCGCGCAGAAGCCCGAGACCCGCGCCCCGAGGAGGATCGCATGGTGGACGCCGTCGCAGTGAGCATCGTCGCACTGGCCATCGCCGGGATCGGCGCCGGCGCCTGGCGGTCGGCGGGCCGTGAGTCCGGGCGCGCGGGCCTCGCGGTGCTCGCCGGCATCGGGATCCCCGCGCTCGCCGTCCTGGGCGTCATGGGCGGGCTCGCCACCGGCCCCCTGCCCGTCGTGGTGGCCGGCCTCGCGGCCGCGGCCCTCGCCGCCGGCGCCGCCCGGCCCGCGGTGACCGCCCGCCTGCGCGCGCCGCGCGCCCCCGCCGCCGTGCCGTCGCCGCCCCGCCTGCAGGTCGTGCCCGCGGAGACGCCCCCGGCCGCGGAGCGGCACGCCGCCTGACCGGCCCGCCCTCGGCCGCGACGGTCCCCCGTCGTAGACTTCGCCGGCCATGAAGTCCGCCCGCGTCCTCACGCTCCTGGTCGCCCTCGCGCTCATCGTGGGCGCGATCGCCTGGCGCGTCGGCGGGAGCGGCGACGACACGACCGGCTCCCGGACGACCACCGAGGCGTCGCCGCCCGCCGACGCGATCCCGGTGGAGTTCCACTACTCCCCCGAGAAGGCCGACCTCCTCAAGCCCCTCATCGCCGAGTTCAACGCCTCGAACACCGAGGTGGACGGCCGCAGGGTGTTCGTGACCGGGAGGGTCGTCGCGTCCGGCGCCGGCGCGTCCGGCATCGCCGCGGGCACCCTCAAGCCCCAGCTGTGGAGCCCCGCCTCGTCCCTGTGGGGGCAGGTCGTGAACCACCGCGCCGACGCGAACCTCGCGCCGGAGCGCAGCCCCTCCCTGGTGCGCACGCCGCTGGTCATCGCCATGTGGGAGCCCCTCGCCCGCGCCCTGGGGTGGCCGGACCAGCCGCTGGGCTGGGAGGACGTCCTGCGCGAGGCGCAGAGCAAGCAGGGCTGGGCGAAGTACGGGCGCCCCCAGTGGGGGGCGTTCAAGCTCGGCCACACCAACCCCGACTTCAGCACCTCCGGGCTGTCCGCCGTGGTGGCGGAGTACCTGTTCGCGACGGGCAAGAGCGAGGGCCTGGTGCTGAACGACGTCCAGGCCCCGGCCGTGCGCGCCAAGGTGCAGGCCATCGAGAAGAGCATCGTGCACTACGGCGACACCACCCTCTTCTTCGCCGAGCAGCTGCAGAAGAACGGCCCCGCCTACGCCAGCGCCGTGGCGATGGAGGAGGTCACGGTCCTCGACTACAACCTCAAGAAGGCGGGAACCGGCCCGAAGCTGGCGGCGATCTACCCCAAGGAGGGGACGTTCTTCAGCGACAACCCCCTCTTCGTGCTGGAGGGTGACTGGTCGACGCCGGAGCAGAAGGAGGGGGCCGCCAGGCTCTCGGAGTTCCTGCGCGGCAGGGTGACACCGGAGCTCGCCGCGAAGCTGTTCTTCCGCCCGGGCGACCCGTCGGCGGCGCCCAGCGACCCGGTGAGCGCCGCGAACCTCGTCGACCCCGGGCAGCCCACGCGCGTGCTCGGCCTGCCGGACCCGGAGGTCCTGAACGCCATCCAGGGCTTCTGGCGCCAGGACCGCAAGCCCGCCCGCGTGCAGGTGGTGCTCGACATCTCGGGGTCCATGAACCAGGCGGGCAAGCTGGACGCCGCCCAGCAGGGGCTCACCCGGTTCCTCGAGCTCATGCAGCCGCAGGACGAGGTGGGCCTCACGGTGTTCAACGGCCGGGTCACGCAGGTCACCCCGCCGCTGCCCATCCGGACCGGCCGGGCGCGGCTGCGCCAGGCCGTCCAGGAGCAGATCGCCGACGGCGACACCGCGGTGTACGACGCCACCATCAGCGCCGCCAGGCAGGTGGCCACCAAGGCCGCGGCCGACCGGATCAGCGCCGTGGTGGTGCTCACCGACGGGCAGGACAACGCCAGCACCACCCGGGGACAGGACCTCATCGCCCAGCTCAAGCGGCTCTCGGGGGCGGAGGGCGAGGACGTCCGGGTGTTCACCATCGCGTACGGCACCGACGCCAGCACGCGCGACCTCGAGATCATCGCGGACGCCGGCGGCGGGAAGGCGTACGTCGGCGACCCGGACACCATCGAGGCCGTGTACACCCAGATCGCCTCCTTCTTCTAGTGCGCCGCGACGAGGCGATCGGGCGGCTCCTGTCGCGGGCGCTCACGCGGCCCACGAACCTGCTGCCGGGCGCCGCCGTGGCGGCCGCCGGCATCGCCGTGGGCTTCTGGCCGCTGGTCCTCGCCGGCGTGGTCGTCTACGGCGTGCTGGCCGCGACCACCCTGCTCAGCAAGGACGAGGCGCGGCGCGCCCTCGGGCGTCCGCCGCGCGCCGGCGTCCCGGCCGCCCGCGAGGACCGCACCCCGGCGGAGCTGCGCGACCCCGGCGTCCGCCAGCGGTACGAGGAGGCCCACGCGGAGTACGGGCGCATCCAGGCCGCGCTCGCGACGAGCCCGGTGCCGCTGCCGGAGGTGGAGGTGGAGACCGCCGGGCTCATGGACGACGTGGGCGGCCTGTGCCGGCGCGCCCAGGCGGTGTGCGACTACCTGGAGTCGGTGGACGAGGGGGCGCTCGCGGCGGACCGCGAACGGGCGGCGCGGGAGCTGCGCACCGCCGGCCCCGACGTCGCGCCGGCCCTCACCGAGACCGTCGGCGCCCTGGACCAGCAGATCGCGACGGTGCAGGACATGTACGGGAAGCTGCGGGCGTTCGACGCCCGCATGCGGCAGCTCATCAGCGCCCTCGGCGCCATCCGCGGCGAGATCGCCCGGCTGCAGGTGGAGAGCCACCCGGACGACAGCGCGCGCGTGCTGGAGCACGTGGGGTCGGCCCGGGAGATGGTGAGCGGGCTCACCCGGACGTTCGGCTCCGGTGACGGCGGGGAGGGCCGGCGCGCCCAGGCGGGCTGAGGCCCGTCAGCCGCCGCGGCCGAGCACCCAGCGGCCGATGCGGGCGCGCACCGGCTGGTGCTCCTCGCTGGGCAGCCGCCACCCGATGGCGTCGGTGCGCGCCAGGGCCTCCTCGAGCACGCCCAGGGCCCGCGGCACCGGCAGCGACCGGCATGGCAGCCCGAACTCCGCCATCGGCACCAGCAGCTCGCGCACGAGCCGCGGCTCGCAGACGTCGGGCAGGAAGAAGGCCTCCTTCACCGCCCCGCCCAGGTCGTCGTGGTCCACCAGCACCACCAGCGGCAGCACCCGCCCCGCCTCCTTGCCCACGGCGATCACCAGCTGCTGCTGGTCGGGGGCGTGCGCCGGGGAGGTGCTCCACGCGGCCCGGGGCGCCGCGTCCACGAGGCCCTGCACCCACGGGCGCCGCGGCCCCTCGCCGGCACCGGCGCGGGCGAGCGACGCCAGCGGCTCCGGCAGCACGGCGGCGCAGGCCGCGCAGGCATCGGCGCCCGCCTCGCCCAGCCCCGACATCGTGGCGAGCACCGCGGCCGCCACCTCCGGTGCCGCCCCCTCGAAGGCCTCCTCCACCAGGGCCTCCACCAGGTAGGAGCGGCGCGGGGCGACCAGCGCCGTGACCAGCGCCTCCACGCCGAACGGGTCGTCGATGTGGGGCATGACGCGCCGCGAGCGGTGGAAGGCGGCCTGGGCGTCCAGGTCGTGCGCGACGTCCTCCAGGCACGCGGCCACCTCGGCGTGCTCCGCGCCCTCAGCGCGGGCGAGTCCCTCCTCCGCCCAGCGGCGGGCGGCGGGGGCGTCCCCGGACCGCAGCGCCAGCAGCGACGCCTCGTACCGGTCCTCGGGGTCGCCGAACCGGAAGGCGCCGGTGAGCACCGCCAGCCCCTCGCCGGTGCGGCCCGCGCGGGCGAGGACCCGCGCCAGGCGGCGGCGCGCGGCGGGCACCCGGTCGGGCAGGTGCCGGCGCAGCACGGTGACCAGGCGGTCCTGCAGGGCCGCCGCCTCCGCCGGGCGCTCCGCCGCCAGCAGGCCCGCGACGTCGGCCTCCAGCGCGTCGACCTCCTCCTCGGTGAGATCCCGCCACGCGGTCCCGGGAGGGCCGACCCAGCCCAGGTGCAGCTCCCAGCCGGCGTCGCGCAGGATCTCCGACAGCGGCCGCCCCGGCTCCCGGAACGCCTGCGGCACGGTGGACGCGACCACCGCGAACAGGGACGCCAGGTGCACCACGGGCGGCGCCGACCAGTCCCGCTCCAGGCGCCCGCGCACCGCGTCGGCGAGCGCCGCCTCGTGGGCCGCCACCCTCGGGGTGCGGGCGATGCGCTCCACGCGGACCGCGCGGACCGCCGGGTCGTCGATCACCACGGCCACGGCGTCACCCGGCAGGGCGTCGCCGGGCAGCGGCACCGCCTCGAGCCCCAGCAGCGTGACGGGCGCCAGGTCGCCATCGGCGTCCATGACGCCGCGGTCGCGCGCCTCGCGGGTGACGCGGGTGGTGAGGACCACGCCGGTGAGGGCCTGGTCGACGCGGGCGAGGCGGCCGTCGGCGAGCTCGATGACCCGCGGGTCGTCACGCAGGGCGCGCCGCACCGCGGCGACCGGGTCCCGCGCGCGCGTGACGCCCGCCTCCGCGAGGACGGTGCCGATGTCCGCCACGCCGGCCGGCCCGCCGGCGAGCAACGAGATCGCGGCATCCGCGATGCGCCCCATGGCGGCGACGATACCAGCGGCACCGCCGCGCCGGTCACGGGGATGTGCGCCGAACTCGCGCCGGGCGGCGCGCGGCCCTACGGGACGATGTCGACCGGGGTCCCGGGACGGACGATGCGGGCCATCCGCACCACGTCGCTGTTCCGGATCCGGATGCACCCGTGGCTCGCGCGCGTGCCGAGCAGCTCCGGGGCGTTGGTGCCGTGCATCGCGACGCGCCCGTTGCCGCCGGCGTACTCGTTCAGCGTCTCCGAGAACGCCATGAGCGGGAACACGATGGGGCCCAGGAACGCGCCGCGCGTGCGCGTGCGGATGAGCTCGGCGACCGCGAAGTGGCCCTGCGGCGTCGGGTTCTCGGGCGTCCCCACCGCCACCTTCACCCGCATGACCCGCCGGTTGTTGCGGTACAGGGTGAGGCGCCGGTCACTGAGGTCGATGCGGATGCGCAGCCGCGTGACGTTGAGGCGCAGGACGTCCACCGGCACCCACCCCTGCGAGCCGTTCGGGCGGATGGGCAGCCGCACGCGCACCCACACGCGGCCGGCCCCGTCGGACGCCCGGGCGGTGATCTGCAGGACCGTGGCCCCACCGCCCAGGGGCGCCACCGGCTGCAGCACGGTCATCGCCCTGCCGTTCATCCGCGGGGCCCGGCGCGCCGTGACCGGCGCCACCAGCCGCCCCACCCAGCTGATCGCCTTCGTGGGCCGCCCGAGCGCGTCCGGGGTCGCCGCGGCACCCGCCGGGGGCTCCTGCACGGCGTGGCCGGCGGCGGGCACGGCGAGCACCGTCAGCGCGACGGCGGCGGTCCAGGCGGCGGGGCGGCGGGGACGGCGCATGCCCGGCACGGTAGCGGGCGCGCGACCGGCGTCCAGGCGCGGATGGTTCGCGATCACACCCTCTTGTCGGCAGATCGCCCGCCCGCTCAAGGCATCCGCCCGCCGGGGAGGTGTCATCATGGCGCCCGTGACGAGCCCCGGCGGCCACAACCCGCGAGCTCCTTGTCCTCGACGGCGTCCTGGCCCGACTCGGGGGCGGCCGCGATGACCGCAATGGCCGTCGTGACCGCCGCGAGCCTCCTGTCGGACCTCCACGACCTGGCGGAGTCCGCGGCGGAGTACGGGTTCATCGCCGTGCTGCTGGTGGTGGCGGGCGACGGCGTGTTCCCGGTGCTGCCCGGCGAGACCGCGATCGTCGCGGGCGCGGTGCTCGCCTCGGCGGGCAAGGGCAGCCTGCTGCTGGTCATCCTCGCGGGCATCCTGGGCGCGATCATCGGCGACTCGTGCGCCTTCTGGGTGGGCCGGGCGGGGCAGGGCCCCATCCGGCGCTTCATCGGCCGCTTCGCCGGCCACGACCGGCTGCTCGCCGCGGAGCGCATGGTCGAGCGCAACGGCCCGGCCCTGGTGGTCGCCGGCCGGTTCCTGCCGGGGCTGCGCATCGCCATCAACATGGCGTGCGGCGCCGGCCAGATGAGCTATCCCCGGTTCCTGGCGTTCGACGCGACGGGCGCGACCCTCTGGTCGCTGCAGGCGTCCCTGCTGGGCTACTTCGCCGGCAAGGCGTTCGCGGACCAGGTGTGGGTTGCCTTCGTGGTGGCGTTCGCGGTGACCGGCGTGGTCGCCACGGTCGTGGCGGTGCGAGAGCGGCGGTTCGTCCGGCGCGAGCGGGAGGCCGCCGAGGCGGGCGTCCCGCGCGTCGAGGAGGACTCCCGGACGTGACCGGCGACGCGGGCCTCGTGGGACCCGAGCCCCTGCGGGCGCTCATGGCGCGCGTGGCGGACGCACCGGAGGCGCTGGTGGCCTTCGGGATCCCGCGGTGCCCGGCGTGCATGCTGCTTCCCGCGAGCCTCGCCGCGGTGTCCGCGGCGCGGCCCGGCCTGGCCGTGGGCATCGCCCTCCTCGAGCGCCCGGAGGACTGGGCGCTGCGGGAGGAGCTCCTGTGGCCGCGCGGCATCCGCGTGAGCCGCAGCAGCGTGCCGGTGCTCGCCGTCCTGCGCTCGGGTGACGCCGTGGCGACCCGGATGGGCGGCGCGCCCGCCCACATGATCGACCGGTGGCTGGAGCCGCATCTCGGCCGGGCCGCGCGGCCGGTCACGGAGGGCCCCACGCCGGCCGAGGCCGGGGTGCTCGAGGCCATCGCGGGGCGGCGCGCCCAGCAGACGGTCGTGAAGGCCCGGGATCCCCTCGGATAGTGGATGCGGAGCCACCGGAAGGAAACTTCTGGCGAACTCCGAATTGTGAGAAATCCATGATATGCGCCGGAGATGCTGCGCCGGCGCTGAACGTTCACGGAGGATCGAACCGGATGCCGGGGTTGCGTCGGGCCGTCTCACCTGACAGAACCTCGTTCAATGCCAAGGATGGTCCACCAACGATCGCGGTGCCCTCAGGCGGTCGTCACGAGCGCGTGTCGTCCCGAATACCCTCGCCAGAGGGCGCCGGAGCACTATGCATTCCGGCGCAAAATCTGATCTGAGCAATCTCACCGGCCGTGAGGCCGGAACGACGGGGACCCCGTCCTCGGCGGTCCTTTCCGGACCGGAGCTGCTGTCGGTGTCGGCGGCGGCTCGGATGCTGGGCGTGAGCCCATCGTCCCTCCGGGCGTGGGCGGCCGCGGGAAGGGTTCCGCACGTGCGGACGCCCGGCGGCCACCGCCGCTTCCAGCGCGATGAGCTGGTGCGCTGGCTCGCCGACCACGGCGGCGAGCCGGCGGCGCAGCCGGCCCGCGCCCCGGAGCTCGTGCCGTCCCGGATCGACGCCGTGCCCGATGCGGCCACGGGGTTGCGCAGCCACCGGGACGCCCTGCTGGCGGTGTTCGAGGAGGAGCTCGCCCGCACCCGCTCCACCGGGACGATGCGCGCGAGCGCCGCCCGGCAGGCCCGGGTGGGCGCGACCATCGACGCGCTCGCCGAGGGCATCCGCCGCGGCGACCTCGCCGTGTGCCTCCGGGAGGCCGAGTGGGAGGGCTTCCGGCACGGCGCCGCGGGATCCTCCGGAGACGCGCCGGTCACGGAGGCCCTGGCCCTGCGCCGCGCGGTCGACCGGGTGCTGGAGCCGCTCCTGGAGGGCGCGCCGGACGGGCAGCGGGTCGTGGAGCGCGCGATGGACCGCCTCGCGGTCCGCGTCGCCGCCGGTTACGCCGAGGGCGTCCGGGTACGGCTCAGGGCAACGTCCGAATGATCCGCGGCCGGAGAGGGGCCCGCTGATGGCACCGCGCGCGCGCCGCAACGACGGGCCGTGGCTGTCGGTGTCCGCCGCCGCCAGGGCCCTGGGGGTGAGCCCCAGCACGCTGCGGCTGTGGGCCAGCGAGGATCGCATCCCGCACGTCCGCACGGCGGGCGGCCACCGCCGGTTCGACCCCGAGGCGCTGCGCCAGTGGCTCGCCCGCCAGCCGGCGCGGCCGGGGCGTTCACCGCGGCGGTCCGCCACCCACCTGCCGGTGGCCCCGCAGCTCGCCGCCGCCCTGCGCGACCGTGCGGGCCAGGTGGCCGAGGCCGTCGAGACCCTCGTGGAGGGCCCGGCGGAGACCGCGTACCGGCGGCTGCCGCCCGCCGAGCGCCGCGGCGTGGTGCGGGCATGGGTCGACGCCGTCGCCGACGCCTTCGAGGCGGGCAGCCTCGGGGAGGCGCTCGACCGCGCCGAGACCTACGGGCGCGGCCACGGGCTCGCCGGCAGCTCCGCCGAGGTGACCCTGGGCGGGAGCCTCGCGCTGGAGCGGGCGATGGACCGGGCCCTCGCGGCCCCGCCCGTCGCGATGACCGAGACGCAGCGCCGCGAGGTGGTCGCCGCGATGAGCCAGCTCACGGTGCGGGTGGCCACGGCGTGGGCCGCCGCCGTCGCGGGGCGCACCTCCCGCGGCCCGGTGCTGAGCCCGCCCCCCACCACCGCCCAGGGGCGGCGCTTCACCTAGTCGTGGTCGGCGTCTGGAGTTGGTTGACGCGGGACACCAGGACGCCAGCACCCCACAATCGACGAACTCATGACGCGCAACGCTACCGGCGGGCGCTCGCGCGGGCCGCGACGCGGACGCGCTCGATGCGGCTGCCGTCGGGCCGCACGGCCTGCACCGTGATCCCGGTGGCGTCGGCGGCGGCCAGCAGGAAGTGGTGCTCGGCCGCACACGCCCTGGTGTAGCGGGAGAAGCGGACGCAGGGGTAGACGGGCGCGCCGCCGCCGCCCGTGGTGATGTAGGTGATGCCGCCCACCGCGAACCGCTCGTAGGCGTGGTTGTGGCCCTGCAGCACCAGCGCGACGCCGTACCTGCGGAACACCGGCCCCCACAGCTTCCGCTGGGTCTCGCCCGGCGGATGCAGGCCCAGGGTGTACGCGGGCTGGTGGAAGGCGACCACGCGCACGGGCTGCGCGGCGGCCGCGAGGGTGCGCTTGAGGAACCGCAGCTGGACGGGGTTGCCCGGGTCGTTGGCGTCGAGCACGACCACCCGGAGGGGGCCGGTCGCGAACGTGTACCAGTGGCGCTTCTCGCCGAGGGCGGTCGCCGTGCCGTCGCCCGCCAGGTCGTGGTTGCCCCACGTTGGGCGCCAGCGCACGCCCGAGCGGATGAGGCACGCCTCCGGGCGCGTGAAGTTCGCGGCCACGGCCGTGCCGTCGGGGCGGTAGAAGTTGTCGCCGGTCGTGAGCACGAACGCGAACGGCGCGGTGCGCCGCTCCGCGCACATCCTGCGGGTCACGCGCGTCTGGTCCGCGCCGCCGTACCCCCAGTCGCCCTTCACGGCGAAGCGCACGACCGGCGCGGGCGCCGGCGAGGGCGGGCGGGCGGGCGCCGTGGATGCCACCGTCGGGACGGGCGCGGCCGCGGAGGTGCCCGCGCCGTCCGCGCAGCCGGCGGCCGCGACGAGCGGCACGGTGGCGAGCGCCGCGACGATGGCCCCGAGGCGGCTCAGGACTCGTCGATCTCCCGGCGCAGCTCCTCGGCCCGGCGCCGCAGGCGGTCGCGCGCCGCGTCGAGCGCCGCGATGGCGTCCTCGTCGTGGGGCACTTCCGGGGCCGGCACCGGAGGCGGCGCATCGTCCAGGCGCGCGGGCTCGCCCAGGCCGTCGACGCCGGCCAGCGCCGGCGCGCCCGGGGTGCTCTTGCGGCGGCGGGTCGCGGCGGCGGCGCCCGCTCCGGCGGCGGCGGCGAGGCCGGCGAGCGCGGCCCAACGGGAGAGGCTTCCCACGACGGCTCCTCGGACGGGGTCGGACGGGCGGAATGTTAGCGTCGGGGTCCGACCCCGCCCCGCCGCGCGCGTTCCGTGACCACTCCGTCACGACCGCGGCACACGGCGTGCGATCGGCGGCGCGCCCGTTGGTATACTCTCGCGCCTGCTGAAGCCGGGTCGCCCCGTCATGACCCGCGTCGTGAGTACCAACTGGAGGCCGGACATCACCCCGTACGAGATCATGATCATCCTCAACCCGGACGCCGAGGAAGAGCGCCAGCAGGAGATGCTGGAACGCGTCCAGCAGATCATCCGGGACGGTGGCGGTGTCATCGACCAGGTGAACGACTGGGGCCGCAAGAAGATCGGCTACCAGATGCGGAAGCGCGCCGACGGCCGGTACGTCGTCATCACCTGCTCCTCCCCCGCCGAGGCCCTGGCCGAGGCCGAGCGCGTGATGACCATCAACGTCGAGGTCGTCACCCGGCATCTCGTCATCCGCCACAACCGCGTCGAGGCCGAGCGCCAGAAGGCGCAGGGCTTCCCCGCCCCGGTCGACGACCGGCCGGAGGGCGAGGCCAGGCCGCAGCGCGCGGGCCGGGGCGGCGGCAGGGGCCGGCGGCCCCGCTAACGATGCCCGCCGATCTGAACCGCGTCACGCTCGTGGGGCGCCTCACCCGCGACCCGGAGCTCCGCCACACCTCGGGCGGGCAGGCCGTGTGCTCGATGCGCCTGGCGGTCACCAGCCGCGGGCGCGACGACGCCGGCAACTGGACCGACAAGTCGAACTTCTTCGACGTGACGGTGTTCGGCCGGCAGGCCGAGACCGCCACGAACTACCTCACCAAGGGCCGGCGGGTCGGCGTGGACGGGCGGCTCTCATGGCGTGAGTGGGAGGCCCAGGACGGCGGCAAGCGCCAGACCGTCGAGGTCATCGCGAACGACATCTTCTTCCTCGACAGCCGCGGCGACGGCGACGGCGGGGGAGGCGGTGGTGGCGGCGGCGGACAGCGGGGCTGGAGCGCCCCGGCGGCGCCGTCGGACCTGCCGGTCGACACATCGGACATGCGGTCGTCGGCACCGGCGGACGACGACGACATCCCCTTCTAGGGGACCAGGAACTCTTCAACCACCTCAACGGAGGCGGGAGCTCGGATGCAGGCCATCCTTCTTCAGGACGTCGACGGGCTGGGCGAGGCCGGGACCGTGGTCTCGGTCGCGCGCGGCTACATGCGCAACTACCTCCGGCCGCGGGGCCTGGCCGAGGAGGCCACGGCGAACCGCGTGGCCGAGGTCGTGCGCCAGGAGGAGCGCCGCAAGGCGTCCGCCGAGCGGGCCCGTGCGCAGGCCGCCGAGCAGGCGGACCTCCTGGGGCGCACCATCCTCACCCTCAAGGCCAAGGCCGGTGACGACGGCCGCCTCTTCGGTTCGATCACCGCCGCCGACGTGGCGGACGCGATCGCCGAGGCCCGCGGCATCACGATCGACCGCCGCCACATCCTGGTGGACCCGCCCATCCGCGCGGTCGGGACCTATGTCGTGCCCATCGAGCTGGCGCCCGAGCTGACCGCCGAGGTCAAGACGATCGTCAGCCCGCTGCTCGACTGAGCAGGGCCGCCGCGCCGCCGCCCCGCGGCGGCGCACGCACCGCCATGGCCGAAAGCGTCCCGCCACCCCAGAACCTCGAGGCCGAGGAGATGCTGCTCGGCGCGCTCATGGACGCGCCCGGCAACATCGCCGAGGCGCTCGCCCGCGTCGGTGCCGACGACTTCTACAAGGAGGGCCACCGGCGGATCTTCCTGGCCCTGAACGACCTGTTCATGACCGGGGAGCCCATCGAGCCCCTCCTGGTGGTCGAGCAGCTCACCAAGCGCGGCGACCTGGACGCCGCCGGGGGACGCACCGCCGTGCTGGACATCATGGCGACGCCGTACATCGCCGCGAGCTACAAGAGCTACGCGGAGATCGTGCGGGATACCGCGACCCAGCGCCGCCTCCTCCAGGTCGCGCAGCGCATCGAGACGATCGTCGCCGGCCGCGAGGGCGAGACCAACTCCATGGTCCAGCAGGCCGAGGACATGGTCTTCGACCTCTCCCAGAAGCGGGTGCGGGGCGACTTCACCAGCTCGCGCGACCTGGTGACCCGCAGCTTCGAGCGGCTCACCGCCGCCAGCGAGAAGGGCTCCGAGGTCACCGGCCTGCCGTGCGGCTTCCACGACCTGGACCGCCTCACCGGCGGGTTCCGGCCGTCGCAGCTCATCGTGGTGGCCGCGCGCCCCTCGATGGGGAAGACGGCCCTGGCGCTGTCGATGGCGGAGCACGTCGCGCTCAACGAGAACGGCACCGTCGCCCTGTTCAGCCTCGAGATGAGCGGCGAGGAGCTGGTGCAGCGCATGCTGGGCTCCGTCGCGATGGTGGACGCCACCCGGCTGCGCAACGGCCGGCTCGCCCCGGAGGACTGGCCCCGCATCACCCGTGCCGCGGACCAGCTCGCCAAGGCGCGGCTGTTCATCGACGACTCCGAGGGCATCACCATCGGCGAGATGCGCACGAAGGCCCGCCGCCTGAAGAGCCGCGAGGGCCTCGCGCTGATGGTGGTGGACTACATCCAGCTCATGGAGAGCGGCGGCGGCAACCGCGACCAGAACCGCGTGCAGGAGCTGTCGGCGATCTCCCGCGGCCTGAAGATGCTGGCGCGCGACCTGGAGGTGCCGCTCATCTGCCTGTCGCAGCTCAACCGCGCCCCCGACGCGCGCCCCGACAAGCGCCCGATGCTGTCCGACCTCCGCGAGTCCGGCGCCATCGAGCAGGACGCGGACATGGTCCTCATGATCTACCGCGACGAGTACTACAACAGCGACTCCGAGGAGAAGGGCATCGCCGAGGTCAACGTGGTGAAGCACCGCAGCGGCCCCACCGACCGGGTGCGCCTCACCTTCATGGGGAACTACGCGAAGTTCGGCAACCTCGCCAGGGAGCAGTAGCGGATGCCCGCAACCGTCGTGGTCGGTGCCCAGTGGGGCGATGAGGGCAAGGGCAAGGTCGTCGACCTGCTCGCCGAGCGCAGCGACGTGGTCGCGCGCTTCCAGGGTGGCAACAACGCGGGCCACACGATCGTGGCCGGCGAGGAGACCTACAAGCTGCACCTGGTGCCCTCGGGGATCCTCTACCCCGGCACGCTGTGCGTGATCGGCAGCGGGACGGTGGTCGACCCCGTCGCCCTGGTGACGGAGCTCGACGCGCTGGAGGAGCGGGGCATCGCCCTCGACACGCTGCGCCTCTCGGGCAACGCGCACCTCATCATGCCGTACCACATCGCCCTGGACGGGGCGTCGGAGATGAAGCTCGGCCGCTTCTCGATCGGCACCACGCGGCGCGGCATCGGCCCCTGCTACCAGGACAAGGCGGCGCGCACCGGCATCCGCGCCCAGGACCTCCTGGACACCAAGATCCTGGTCGCCAAGCTCCGGATCGCCCTGGAGAGCAAGAACGAACTGCTCGAGGTGCTCTACAAGCAGCCGCGCATGGAGGCGGAGGAGATCGCCGAGGGGCTCCTGCCCCACGCGGAGCGCCTCCGGCCGTTCATCGCCGACACGTCGCTGCTCGTCGACCAGGCGCTGCGTGCCGGGCGGCGGGTGCTGCTGGAGGGCGCCCAGGGGACGATGCTCGACATCGACCACGGCACCTATCCGTTCGTGACCTCGTCGAACCCCATCGCCGGTGCGGCGTGCTCGGGCATCGGGATGGGCCCCACGCGCATCGACCGGGTGCTGGGGGTGAGCAAGGCGTACACCACCCGCGTGGGCGAGGGCCCGTTCCCCACCGAGATCGAGGACGCCGCCGGCGAGCACATGCTGCGCCAGGGCAACGAGTTCGGCACCACGACCGGCCGGCAGCGGCGCTGCGGGTGGCTCGACCTGGTGGCCCTCCGGTACGCCGCGCGGCTGTCCGGGTTCACGGAGCTCGCCCTCACCAAGCTCGACGTGCTGTCGGGCCTGGACACCGTGCGCCTGTGCGTCGCCTACCGCACCAAGGACGGCGAGGAGCTCACGGAGATGCCGTACCACCAGACGGTGTTCCACGGCTGCACGCCCGTGTACCGGGACATGCCCGGCTGGGACGACGACCTCACGGGCTGCCGGGAGATCGACGACCTGCCCGCCGCCGCGCGCGAGTACGTCGACGCGATCGCCGAGGCGGTGGAGGTGCCGATCACCCTCATCGGCACCGGGCAGGGCCGCCACCAGATCATCGACCGGGTCGAGATCTAGGGGTTCCCCCGCCGCGGCCGCCGGGGGAGGAGGGCGGCCGCGGTACGGGACCTATCCGCCGGGCGGCGCGTCCGGGCCGCCGGAGGGTCCCGCCGCCGGCGAGCGCAGGGCCGGCGGCTCCGGCGCGGGCCGCGCGGGGACCGGGACCGGGTCGGGCGGCGCGCTGAGCACCGGCGCCGGGGCGGGCGCCGCCCGCGGGGGCTCCGGGGTCGCGGCCGGCGGCTCCGGGGGTGCCTGCGTGGCGGCCCGCGAGTTGGTCGACGCCCGGGGAGCGGCCGCCGCGGACCCGGAGGCCTTCGGGGCGTCGTTTGCCGCGACCAGCTCACGCACGCCGGTGAACGCGCTGCGCTGCGCCCGGACGACCGCGGTGGTGGCCTCCGCGGGCGCCTGCGAGCGCACGCCGAAGATGGGATCGAGGAGGCAGAGGATGAGATCGAGGAGCGACCCGGTGTCGCAGGTCTCGCCGGTACCACCCGTGCCGCCCGTGCCGCCGGTGCCGCCGGTACCACCCGTGCCGCCCGTGCCGCCGGTACCTCCGGTACCACCCGTACCGCCGGTACCGCCCGTGCCGCCCGTGCCGCCGGTACCTCCGGTACCACCCGTACCGCCCGTGCCGCCCGTGCCGCCGGTCGAGCCATCGCCGGTGCCACCGGTACCGCCGGTCCCGCCGGTACCGCCGGTGGAGCCATCGCCCGTCCCGGACGAACCACCCG
>JADLHW010000046.1 GCA_020848615.1 Thermoleophilia bacterium | reverse complement strand
GCGCCCGGCTCGTGCACATGTCCACCGACGTGGTGTTCGCCGGTCGCGAGGCCCCGTACACCGAGGACGATCCGGTGGATCCCGTGCACGACTACGGCCGCGCGAAGGCCGACGCCGAGCGGGAGGTCATGGCGGCCCACCCGGACGCGGTGATGGTGCGCACCTCGCTGATGTACGGGGGGCCGGACAGCCCGCCGGTGCGGATGGTGCTGGACGCCGCCGCCGGCCGTGCGGACGTGGCGTTCTTCGCCGACGAGCACCGCTCGGTCGCCCACGTGGCCGATATCGCCGGGGCCGTGCTCGCCCTCGCCCGCATGGACGTGCGCGGGCCGCTGCACGTCGCCGGCCCGGCTCCCGTGAGCCGCCTGGCCTTCGCCCACGCGGTGTGCCGGGCCCACGGCCTGCCCGAGAACGCGGTGCGTGGGTCCATCCTCGCCGCGGCCGGCCTCGACCGGCCCGGCAACCTCGTGCTCGACAGCTCCCGCGCCGCCGCGCTGGGGGTGCCGATGCCCGGGCCTGCGCACCGCCGCCTGCGGAGGTCCTAGAGGGCGGCGATCGCCGCGGCGACCATCTCCAGGGAATGGAGGTCGTGGCCCGATGCGAACACGTCCACGGACGGCAGCGCCGCGGCCATCCCCCGCGCCAGCGGGGCGTAGTCCGGGTGTTCCTTGAGGGGGTTGAGCCACACCACCCGGTGGGCCAGCCGGTGCACGCGGCGCATCGCGTGCCGCAGGATCTCGGGGTCGCCCACGTCGAGGCCGTCGGACAGCACCACCACCACCGAGCCGCGCAGCAGGCCGCCGTGGCGGTCGAGCAGGTCCCGCACGCTCTGGCCGATCCGCGTGCCGCCCTCCCAGTCGGTCTCCGCCGACGCCGCGCGCCGCAGGGCCTCGTCGGGCGAGGGGTGGTCGAGCATGCGGGTGACGCGGGTGAGGCGCGTCCCGAACACGAATGCCTCCCACCGCGGCTCCCCGCGCAGGGCCGCGTGGGCGAACAGCAGCAGGCCGCGGGCGAAACCGGACATCGACCCGGACACGTCGATGACGAGCACCACCCGCCGCCGCCGCCTGCGGCGCTCACGCCAGGCCCGGTCGAGGGGCTCCCCGCCGGTGCGGAACGCCCGGCGCAGCGTGCGCCGCAGATCCGGTTCGCCGCCTCGGGACGGCCGGCGGCGGCGGGTGCGGCGTTCCGGGGCGCGCAGCCGCATGCGGGCCATCAGGCGCGCGAGCCGGGCGAGCTCATCCTCGCCGCAGCGCGCGAAGCTGGTGCGCCGAAGCACCTCGGTGGGGCTGGCGAGCGCCGCGTCCGGCGGCGGGGCGTCCACGGGGACCCCCGAGACCGCGTCGAACGGCGTGCCCCGGATGGTGGCGTGCTCACGGCGGGTGCGCGTGACCCGGGGCGCACCGGACCCCAGCAGCTCCCGGTACACGCGGTCGTACACCGGGATGTCATCGGCCCGGTTGACCAGCGTCGCCCGGCCGGCCCAGTACAGGTCCCCGGGCGCCAGGGCCGCGGCGCGGGCCATCAGCGCCACCTGCCCGGTGCCCACCGGCACCCCGGCCGCCCGCAGCCCGGCGGCGAGCGCCACCAGGCGGGACTCCGGGGCGGGGCCCGTCACTCCCGCGCCAGGTCCCGCGCCAGCGCCCGCCGCGCCGCGTGGACGTCGTCCGGGTTCTTCACCAGCGCGCCGAGGGTCGCCTCGGCGACCTCCAGCTCCAGCGAGGCGAACCCCAGGGCGTCCACGGCGCGCGCCCAGTCCACCGACTCCGCGGGCCCCGGCGGCTTGATGAGGTCCGCGTCGCGCAGCAGGGCGACGGCCCGGGCGACGCTCGCCGCCAGCGCCTCCGACACCCCCGGCGCCCGCAGGCGCACGATCTCGGTCTCCCGCGCCACGTCGGGGTAGTCGATCCAGTGGAACAGGCAGCGCCGCTTGAGGGCGTCGTGCAGCTCCCGGGTGCGGTTGGAGGTGATGACCACCACCGGGGGCCGCTCCGCCGCGATGGTCCCGATCTCCGGAATCGTGACCTGGAAGTCGGCGAGCACCTCCAGCAGGAACGCCTCGAACTCGTCGTCCGAGCGGTCGAGCTCGTCGATGAGCAGCAGCGCCCGGTCGCCGGCGCGGACCGCGGCCAGCAGGGGCCGCTCCACCAGGAACTCGGGGCCGTAGAGCTCACCGGCGCCGCCCGCGGCGGCGCCGTCCTGCAGCGCCCGTGCGTGCAGCAGCTGGCGGGCGTAGTCCCACTCGTACAGGGCCTGCCCGGCGTCGATCCCCTCGTAGCACTGCAGGCGGATGAGCCGCAGGCCCATCGCCGCGGCCAGCGTGCGGGCCAGCTCGGTCTTGCCCACCCCCGGCTCGCCCTCCAGCAGCAGCGGGCGACCGAGCTTGAGGGCCAGAAAGGCGGTGACCGCCAGCCCGCGGTCGGCCAGGTAGGAGCGCTCGGCGAGGGCGGTCTCGAGGGCGTCGGGGGTGGCGAACTCCACGCGGCGGACCATAGCCCAGGGCATGCATTTGTGCGGATGTTGACGAACTCCCGCGGACCGTGGGAGTGTGCCCAATCATGCGCGACCTGCTGCCCACCCTCGCGACGGCGGCCGCGGCGGACGAGCGGGTCGCCGTCGCCAGCGTGGCGAAGGTGTACCGGTCGGCGCCGCGGCAGGCCGGCTCCGCGATGGCCCTGTTCGAGGACGGCCGCATCCTGGGATCGGTCACCGGCGGCTGCGTGGAGCCAGACGTGCTGGCGCACGCCCGGGAGGTGCTCGACGGCGCGCCGCCGCGGCTCGTCCCGTACGGCATCGCCGACGAGGACGCCTTCCAGGTGGGCCTGCCGTGCGGCGGGCAGGTGGACATCTTCGTGGAGGAGATGGACCCGGGGCTCGCGAGGACGCTGGCCGCGGACGTCGCCGCCGAGCGGCCCGTGGCGTACGTCACCGTGGTGGCGGGCCCCGGCCGCGGCACCCGCCGCGCGGTGCACCCGGGGGACGACGCGGGCCATCCGCTGGTGGCGGCCGCCCTGCCGATGCTCCTGGCCGGGGACACGGGGCTCACGCAGGTGGGGGACGACACGGTGCTGGTGACGGCCCTGGTGCCGCGCCCGGCGATGTACGTGTTCGGCGCCATCGACCATGCGTCGGCGGTCGCGTCGATCGGCCGCTTCCTGGGGTACCGGGTGACCGTGGTGGACGCCCGTGAGGCGTTCCTCACGCCCCAGCGCTTCCCGGACGCCGACGAGCTGGTGGTGGAGTGGCCCCACCGGTTCCTGGAGGCCGCCCCCGTGGACCGCCGCACCGTGGTGTGCGTGCTCACCCACGACCAGAAGTTCGACGTGCCCGCACTCCGCGTGGCGCTGTCCACCGACGCCGGCTACATCGGGGCCCTGGGCAGCCGCCGCACCACCGAGCGCCGCCACCTGCGGCTGCTGGAGGAGGGCCTCACCGAGGCCGAGCTCGCGCGCGTGCACGCGCCGATCGGACTGCCGATCGGGTCCAAGACCCCCGAGGAGGTTGCCGTTGCCGTCGCAGCAGAGATCGTCCGCACCTTCCGCCTGGGACCGGTGACACGGGATGAAGCTCGAGCACAGGTTTGAGGTGACCGCCTCGCCCGACCAGGCGATGGCGCTGATGCTGGACGGCAACCGGGTCATCCCCTGCATGCCGGGCGCGGAGCTCGACACGCAGGTCGACGAGCGCACCTGGAAGGCGAAGATGACCGTGTCACTGGGGCCGGTGAAGATGCACTTCGTCGCCGACGTCCACGTCGACCAGATCGACGAGGAGGGCAAACGCGCGCGGCTGGTGTTCGCCGGCCGCGACACCCGGGGAATGGGGGGCGCGCAGGGCAGCAGCGCCGCGCACTTCGTCCCGGTGGAGGGGGGCCGCACCCGCGTGGAGCTGGACACCGACGTCCAGTTCAGCGGGAAGGCCGCCCAGATGGGCCGGCCCAACGTCGTGAGCGACGTGAGCCAGACGCTGGTGGGCAGGTTCGCCCACTGCCTGCAGATCCAGCTCACGGGCAGCGCCGAGGAGGCCCTGCACGCCCGTGAGGACAGCAGCAAGCCCCTGTCCGGGATCAGCGTGATGGGCGCCGCCGCCAAGGGCGCGGTGGGCCGCCTCCTCAACCGGGACAAGGACGACACCGACAACGACGAGGGCAAAGGGGACGCCACGTGAGGATCACCCTCACGGTCAACGGGCGCGCGCACGAGGTTGATGTGGAGCCCCGCGACCTGCTGGTCTACGTGCTGCGCGAGCGGCTCGGCCTGACCGGCACCAACATCGGCTGCGACACCTCCACGTGCGGCAGCTGCACCGTCCACGTCGACGGTGAGTCCATCAAGAGCTGCACGCTGCTGGCGGTGCAGTGCGACGGCCGGGCGATCACCACGATCGAGGGCCTGGCGAACGGCGCGCTGCACCCGGTGCAGGAGGCGTTCACCTCCGAGCACGCGCTGCAGTGCGGGTTCTGCACCCCGGGGATGATCATGGCCGCGGCGAGCCGCCTCAACGAGGTGAAGGACCCCACCGAGGAGCAGATCCGGGAGGGCCTGGAGGGGAACCTGTGCCGCTGCACGGGCTACCACAACATCGTCAAGGCGGTGCAGAAGGCCGCCGCGGCCGGATAGGGGGCACGCATGGCGACCACCGAGCACCGCCCCAACATCGGGGCCACGCCGCGCCGCAAGGAGGACCCGGAGCTCATCACCGGGGAGGCGCGGTACACCGAGGACCTCACCCCGCCGCGCACCGCCCACGTGGTGATGGTGCGCAGCCCCTTCGCGCACGCGAACATCCGCGGCATCGACACCGCGGCGGCCAAGGCCCACCCGGGCGTGAGCGACGTGCTCACCGCCGCCGACCTCGAGGGCGCCTTCGCCGCGCCGCTGGTGTGCGCCTGGCCGATCGTGGACGACATCAAGATCCCGCCGGTGTACCCGGTGGAGGGCACCAGGGCCCGGTACGCCGGGCAGATCGTGGCGGTCGTCGTCGCCGACAGCCGCGCCGCCGCGCAGGACGCCGCGGAGCTGGTGGAGGTGGACTACGACCCGCTGCCGGCGGTGATCGACCCGGAGGAGGCCATGGCCGACGGGGCGCCGCAGCTGTTCGACGACGTCCCGAACAACGTGACCTACCACTGGAGGTCCAAGGAGCACTCGCCGGTGCCGTCCGCGGGCGACCCGGACCCCATCATGGCGAGCGCCCCCGTGGTGGTGAAGGAGCGGTTCCGGCTGGAGCGGCTGGTGCCGAACGCCATGGAGCCGCGCTCGATCCTGGTGGAGCCCAACGCCTCACAGGGCGAGTACGTGATGACCTCCGCGACGCAGATCCCGCACATCGTGCGCACGGTGCTCACGCTCATCACGGGCGTGCCGGAGGCGAAGCTGCGCGTGATCGCCCCCGCGGTGGGCGGCGGGTTCGGGAGCAAGCTGCAGGTGTACGCCGAGGACGCCATCTGCCTCGCCCTCGCCCGCAGGCTCGGGCGGCCGGTGAAGTGGACCGCGGACCGCACCGAGGAGTTCGTGTCGGTGCACCACGGCCGCGACCAGTGGCAGGAGATCGAGCTGGCCGCCGACGCGGACGGCAAGCTGAGGGCGGTGCGCGTGCGGATCGTGGCGGGCATGGGCGCCCACCACCTGCTGCTCACCCCGGGCATCCCCATGCTCGGTGCGTGGCTGTACGGGGGGTGCTACACCGCCGACGCGTACTCGGTGGAGATCATCGGCGTGTTCACCAACAACACGCCCACGGACGCCTACCGCGGCGCCGGCCGGCCCGAGGCGACGTACGCCATCGAGCGGGCCATGGACGCCCTGGCACGGAAGGTCGGCAAGGACCCCGCCGAGCTGCGCCGCATGAACATGATCCCCACCGACGCGTTCCCGAACTACACGATCATGTCCGGGTTGTCGGTGGACAGCGGGGACTACACCGGGTCGCTCGACAAGCTGCTCGCCACGCTCGACTACCAGGGGCTGCGCCGGGAGCAGGCGGCCCGCCGCGCCTCGGGCGCCGCCAGGCAGCTGGGCATCGGCCTGTCCACGTGGATCGAGATGTGCGGCCTGGCCCCGTCGCGGGTGGCGGGCGCCCTGAAGCTGGTGTGCGGGCTGTGGGAGGCCTGCACCGTGAAGGTCATGCCCACCGGGACCATCCAGGTGATGATCGGCGTGACCGCCCACGGGCAGGGCCACGAGACCACGTTCAGCCAGATGCTCGCCGACCAGCTCGGCGTGGACTACGACGACGTTCAGATCATCGCGGGCGACACCCTCACGGTGCCGTTCGGGATGGACACCTACGGCAGCCGCAGCCTGGCGGTGGGCGGCATCGCGATGCACAACGCCGGCGAGAAGGTCATCGCCAAGGCCCGCGGCATCGCGGCCCACACCCTGGAGTGCGCGGAGGAGGACCTGGAGTTCGCGAACGGCTCCTTCACCGTGAAGGGCACCGACCGGAGCTTCGGGATCAAGGAGGCGGCGTTCGCCGCCTGGACGGCGCACAACCTGCCGGACGGCATGGAGCCGGGCCTGGAGGCCACGTACGTGTACGACCCGCCCAACTTCAGCTGGCCGGGCGGGGCGCACGCCTGCGTGACCGAGGTGGACACCCACACCGGCGCCGTGAAGATCCTGCGGTACGTCTCCGTGGACGACTGCGGGGTGATCATCAACCCGCAGATCGTGGAGGGCCAGGTGCACGGCGGCGTGGCGCAGGGCATCGCCGAGGCCCTGTTCGAGGGCGCCCAGTACGACGAGGCCGGCAACCTCGTGACCGGCACGATGACCACCTACCTGGTGCCGTCGGCCGCCGAGATGCCGAGCTTCGAGGTGCTCAACAACCCGAACGCGCCGAGTCCCACCAACCCCCTGGGGGTGAAGGGCATCGGCGAGGCCGGCACCATCGCCTCGCCGCCGGCGGTCATCAACAGCGTCGTGGACGCCCTGTCGCACCTCGGGGTGACCAACGTCGAGCGTCCCGCCACGCCCGAGCGGGTGTGGCGCGCGATCCAGGAGGCCGGACAGTGATCCCCGCCGAGTTCGACTACCGGGTGGCCGGGTCCGTGGAGGAGGCCATCGGCCTGCTCTCCGGCAACGAGGACGCCAAGCTCATCGCGGGCGGGCACTCCCTGATCCCGCTCATGAAGACGCGCCTGGCACGGCCCTCGATGCTCATCGACGTGGCGAGGGTGCCGGGGCTCACCGGCGTCGCCAGGGACGGGGGCACCCTCCGGATCGGCGCGATGACCCGCTGGCACGACCTGGAGCGCGACCCGGTGCTCCGTGAGCACTGCCCGATCGTGGCGGAGGCCGCCGGGCAGGTGGGGGACCCGCAGGTGCGGCACGCCGGCACCATCGGCGGGTCCGTCGCGCACTGCGATCCGGCGTCCGACATCCCGGCGGTCCTGCTCGCCCTGGACGCGGTCATCGTGGCCCAGGGGCCCGGCGGGACGCGGCGGATCGCGGCGTCCGAGTGCTTCGAGGGCTTCTTCCAGTCGGCGCTCGCCCACGACGAGGTGCTCACCGCCGTCGAGGTGCCGGTGCTCGACGGCGCCGGCTGCGCGTACGTGAAGTTCAACCAGCGGGCCATCGACTGGGCGATCGTCGCGGTGGCCGCCGTCGTGCGGCACTCGGGGGGCACGATCTCCGAGGCGCGGATCGCCCTCACCAACATGGGCACGACGCCGGTGCGGGCGAGGGCCGCGGAGGCGGCCATGGCCGGCGCCTCCGGCGACGCGATCGCGGCGGCCGCCGCACTGGCCGATCAGGGCACGGACCCGCCGGAGGACACCTTCGCGGGCGCCGAGTACCGGCGGAACCTGGCGCGCGTCCTCACCCTCCGCGCGGTCGAGCGGGCGATGGGCGCCTGAACCGCGTCCGGGGATGGCCCTCAGGTGAGGGCCATCCCCGGGCCACGGTGCCACACTGATCCGGATGGGGTTCGAACCGCTCGCCGATGCCTTCGGGCGTGTGCACCGCTCGCTGCGGTTGTCGGTGACCGACCGCTGCAACCTGCGGTGCCGGTACTGCATGCCCGCCGAGGGCATGGCGTGGCTGGGCCGCCAGGAGGTCCTCACCCACACCGAGCTGCTGCGGCTGGTGGGGGTGTTCGCACAGGTGGGGGTCAGCGATGTGCGGGTCACCGGTGGGGAGCCATTGGTGCGGCCGGGGATCGCCGGGATCATCGCGGGGGTGAAGGCCACCCCGGGGATCCGGGAGGTGTC
>JADLHW010000045.1 GCA_020848615.1 Thermoleophilia bacterium | reverse complement strand
CCGTCATCGACGATCCGGGCTTCGAGGCCACAGAGCCGATCACCTACGCGCGGGCTGGCGCACTATTGGATGGCCGATTCCGGTGCAGTATTGGGCGTCCGGCATCAGTCGGATCGCGAGCGGCGGCGGGCAACGACCTGCCGAGCGGTTACCGCTCGGCGCCGGGCGGACGCCGAACCCGTCGATCCCGCCCACCAGAGCGGCCGGGACCGCCGGGAACGGTCATCGCACGGCCTGGCGGTCAGCGGTTCACCACACGGCGCGCGGCCTGCGAGGTCGCGTCGGGGCAGTGCACCCTCGGGTTCCACGCCGCGAAAAGGCCGGCGGGGTTGTGGCGGTACAGCCACACGTGCAGGTCGTAGTGGATCGGCATCCCCGGCTCGTGGCCGAGCATGGGCCCATCGAACGGCAGGTCGAACAGGTACGGCCGGTCCGGGTCGGTGGCGAGGTCCTGGTCGGCGTCGGCCTGGAAGTACTCGACCGCTCCGAGACGCAGCTTGCCACCACGCGTCGGGTGGTAGACGAGGACCTCCGGCTTGGTGACGTCGAGCGTGCCGTCGGCGAGGAGCTCCGGGTTGGCGTAGTGGATGCCCAGTCCGCCGTACTTGGGGTCCTGCTCGCACTTGCCGCTGGTCTCCGTGTAGCCCGCCGCCCGGGCGACGTCGATGTCGCGGAACGCGCGGGTGGCCGCGCGGGCCCGCTGCAGGTCGTCGGTCTGCGCGCCGCTCCAGCGCGCCGCCGGGTGGCCGTGGCCGCCGTGGGCGACCGACGGCGCCGGCCGGGCCGCCAACCAGGCGATCGCCGCGAGCGCGACCGCGACGGTGATGAGCAGGCCGCGCCTGCCGGTGTGCTGGGGCATGAGTGCCTCCCGTTTGCGTGATGGGTGCGAAACCGGCGGGGGAAGACTCCGCTCAAGCGACGACGAAGCGACGGGCCGTGGCCGCCGGGGCCATGGCCACGAGGCGAGCGCCGCGGCTGTTCCTGCCATCGGGTCAGGGTCGACCGGCAGGCGACCCGCGAACACCCCGCAGGTGAGGGGTCTTCCTCACGTGACCCCGCCGCGGCGGGCTTTGCCGGCCACCGCCGCGACCGCTTCGAGCCCGTCCGCCGCCGGTGCGGCGACGACCACGCCGTCGACGGGTCGATCCCGCACGGCGCGGCCGTCGGTCCCATCGACCGGCCCCGTCCCGGCGAGCGGCCACGCCGGGCCGGCAGCACGATCCCGGTGGCGGTGGGTCGCCCAACGCGCATGTCGCCGTCGGGCTGCGCGGCGGCGGGCGTGCCGCCACACCCCGGCCGCGCGGGGTCTTCGTCGCCGGGGACCCCCCTCAACTCTGGGGGTTGCGCCCCGTCGATCCCGTGCAACGCTGAACGACATGGCGACCGCGGCGTTCACCGATCCGCGCGTGCTGACCTGGGGAGCGCATCCCAGGGGGACCGTCGGCGACGTGTTCGCCGAGGTCTCGCGCCGTCTGCATCGGGTCGTCCCGCACGATGCGTCGGTGTGGCTGGCGACCGACCCGGCGACCGGCCTGCCCACGGCCCCGACCCGTTCGGAACACATGGGCGGGGTGTGCGGCGGCGACGCGCGGGCCTGTCTGCGGGTCTGGGAGCTCGAGTTCATGGTGCACGACGTGAACCTCTACCGGGACCTCGCGCGTGCCCGCACCCCGGCCGCGGCGCTGCGCCAGGCGACCGCCGACCGTCCCACGCGCAGCCCCCGCTACCGCGAGCTCTTGGAGCCGAACGGCTTCGGCGACGAGCTGCGCGCGGTCATGCGCATCGACGGGAACCCGTGGGTCTTCGGGGGGCTGTTCCGGCGTCACGGGGCCCCGGCCTTCACCCCCGCGGAGACCACCCTGGTGGCCGGCATGTCGGCACCGGTCGCCGCGACGGTTCGCGAGCACGCCCGTGCGGCCACCCCGCCGGGTGCCGGTGACCGCGACCCGGGCCCCGGGCTGCTGGTGTTCGACGACGCGGGCGAGCTGGTGTCCGTCAACGACGACGCCCGCAGCTGGCTCGACGAGTTCCCGCCGGACGTCGGCGACGCCGGTGGCTTCGGCGTCCGGTTGCCCATGGTCGCCGTCGGCGCCCTGATGCGCGCCCGGGCGATCGCCGCCCACCGCGACCACGGCATGGCCCGCGCCCGCCTCCGCTCGCACCGCTCCGGCCGCTGGCTGGTGTGCCACGCGTCCTGCCTGCGCCGCTCCGACGGCAGCGTCGGCGACACCGCCCTGGTCATCGAGCCCGCCCAGGCCTCCGAGATCGCCCCGATCGTCGCCCAGGCCCACCGGCTCTCCGTCCGCGAGCAGCAGATCACCCAGCGCATCGCCCGCGGCCAGGGCACCGCCGAGATCGCCGCGAGGCTGCACCTCTCGACCCACACCGTGCGCGACCACATCAAGGCCATCTTCGAGAAGGTCGGCGTGTCCAGTCGCGGCGCACTGGTCGCCAGGATCTTCGCCGGCCACTACGCCCCCGTGCACCTCGAGCCCGGCGCCCACGACCGCATCGCCTGACCGGGCGGAGGGCCCGCCGGCGGATCAGGCGGCGGCGCACCTGCGCACCGTGTCCAGCGTGCGCGTGGTGATGTCCTTGCCGAAGGTCGCCTCGAGCAGCGCCATGAACACCGGCCCCTTCTCGCCGGGCACGTAGGCGCTGAACGCCTCGGTGCCGGCGATGCGCAGGATGCTCGCCCCGTCCCGCTCGACGGGCAGCCGGGGTGCGGGAACCGGCGCCGCCCGCAGGAACGTCACGACGCGCTTCGCGTCGTCCGCCAGCGCCAGGCCCGCGTACGGGTCGGCGTCCAGGAGGTCCCGCAGCATCGCGACGCCGCGCACGAAGGTGGCGAACGTCCGCCCCAGCTCGGCCCGCATCGCCGCCTCCGCCCTGCGCTCGAGCGTGGCCACCGCGGCGCGGCTGTCGAAGACCACGTTGCCGGTGCCCAGCACCGTGCGCACCGACCGGAAGCCGGCGGCCTCGAAGGCGCGCACGAGGTCGGGCATCCTGGCGTTCTGCGGTGACACACCGCGCAGGAAGGCGACGTAGCGGGGCATCGGGTTCGCGTGGGTCCCGGCGGCGGGTTCCGGGGCCCTATCCCCGCTCGCCGCGGACGAGGTCCAGGAGGCTGTCGTGGTCCTCGCGGCAGGCGGGACACCCGTCCAGGTGGGCCCGCATGCCGGGCATGGGCGCCTCGGGGTCCATGCCGGCGAGCTCGGCCTCCACGTACCGGTCCAGCAGCTCGAAGCACGTCTCGCAGCTCACCTCGGGGCCCGCCGGCCCCAGCAGGCGCCCCACCAGGTCCCGCTCCGCCCCGCTCATGTCCCCGCTCCCGCGTCACCGATGTCGAATCCCCGCCCGGCCAGGGACGCCCGGAGGCGCCGCCGGGCGTCGTGCAGGGTCTTGTAGAGCGCGCCCCGCGTCGTCGCCAGGCGCTCGGCGAGCACGTCGATGGGCACCTGGTTCACGGCGAGCGCGGTGAACACCTCGCGCTGATGCGGGGTGAGGTCGCGCCGCACCGCCTCCACGACCGCGGCGAGCAACTCGGACTGCTCCGCGGCCTGGTGCGCCGACCGCACGGGCGGCGCCAGCCGGTCGAGGCCGTCGTCGGCGACCGGCACCTCCCGGTCCCGCCAGGTGCGCCTGCGCGCGCGGACGCCCGCCTCCAGCAGCACGAACTTGTAGGCCCACGTGGTGAACCGGCTCTCGCCGCGGAACGTCCCGAGCTTCCCGAGGACCGCCGTCGCGGCGTCATCCGCGGCCTGGTGCGCGAGGTCGTCCAGCTCACCCTGCGAGAGCCCCGCGAGCGACGACCGGCGCCGCGCCAGCTCGTGGCGGGCCCCGCGCAGCAGCAGGGCGTGGAGCTCCGCCACGGCCGCGTCCCGCCGTGGGCCGCCGGCGCGCAGGGCGTCCAGCAACGGCTCGTCCCGGCGGCCCGGCGGCGGGGAGTGAAGGACGTCCGGAAGCAGATCCGCGGTCACGCGCCAAGCGTCGCACGGGACGGAGCCGCGTGCATCCCGCCGGGCGCCGTGCACCAGGAGATGGAGCGTCATGCCACGTCTGCGCCCGGCCGGCCGGCGTTCTTACGCCCCGGGGGTAAGAACCGTGCGGCGGGACGCACGAACGGCGGTGAGTTGACCCGACCACGGAGGTTCACCGCAATGTCCACCACCGCCGTCGCCGGCGAGCACCATCGCCGGTCGTACGTGGCGAGCCTGCTGCACCGCGACCCCGCCACCCAGGCGTTCGTCGTGCTGCGCCTGGCCTTCACCGTCGCGCCGATCCTGTTCGGCATCGACAAGTTCGCGAACGTCCTCACGGGGGACTGGACCCGCTACCTGGCGTCCCAGTTCAACGACATCATCCCGGGTTCCGCCGCCGACGCGATGCACATGGTCGGCATCGTCGAGATCGTCGCGGGGCTCATCGTGCTGGTCGCCCCGCGCATCGGCGGCGCGATCGTCGCCGCCTGGCTCGCCGGCATCATCGTGAACCTGCTGCTGGTGGGCGGATACGGCGACGTCGCGCTGCGTGACCTCGGCCTGCTGCTGGGCGCCGTCGCCCTGTCGCGCCTGGCGTCCGCCCGTGCCGCGCGGGAGGCCTGACGCCATGGCCGGCTCCCCGCACGCTCCCCAGCCGCACGCTCCCGAGCCCCCCGCCGCGGGCGCCCGCCCGCGCGGCGTGATCGTCGCCGCCCTCGCCGTCGTCGCGTCGCTGAGCCTCGTCGTGGCGGTGTCCGGCCGGCACGACGCCGCGGCCGACGGGCACGTCCACCCCGTCGCCGTCGAGGCCTCCGCGACCGGGCGGCAGGCCGCCTTCCACGACGCCATGCGACGGCTGTGGGAGGACCACGCCACCTGGACGCGCCTCACGATCATCAGCTTCGCCCACGACCTGCCGGACCTCGCCGCCACCCGGGACCGGCTGTTCAGGAACCAGAAGGACATCGGCGACGCCATCGCCCCGTACTACGGGCGCGCCGCGGGCAAGCGGCTCACCGGGCTGCTGAACGCCCACATCGGCGGCGCCGTGGTGCTGCTGCAGGCCGTGAGGTCCGGGAACCCCGCGGACATCACGCGGCGCACCGCCGAGTGGTACGCCAACGGCAACCAGATCGCGGACTTCCTCGCCGGCGCGAACCCCCGCAACTGGCCGCGCCCCGTGATGCGCAGGATGATGCGCCAGCACCTGGACCAGACCCTCGAGGAGGCCGGCGACCGCCTGAGCGGCAGGTACGCGGCCGACGTCCGGGACTACGACGTCGTGCACCGCCACATCCTCGAGATGGCGGACGGCCTGAGCGCCGGGATCATCGCGCAGTTCCCCGCCCGGTTCCGCTGACACCGGCGGGCCGCCCGGTCCGACCCCCCGGCGGGGGACCGGGCCGGGCCGCGCGCGGCACGCCGAACGGGTGCCGGCCGCCCCAGCGCGCGAGCTCCCGCTTGGCCCACACCGGCCCCTCCAGCACGATCGTCCCGGCGCGCTCGGCGTTCCCCAGCGGCACCCAGCCCATCTGCCAGTCCACCAGGGCCCGCGAACCGGCGCGCACCACGAGGTCCTCATCGTGACCGGGCGGCTTCACGCACACCTCGGCTCCGCCCCGTTTCGCCAGGATCCAGAAGCGCCCCGTGCGGGCGTCCCGGACATCGAACCGCACCACCACGCGTTCCCGTGGGAGGGCGGCCGTGTCCATGAGCCGGCAGACCGTCCACAGCACGGTGTGGGCGTCCAGGTGCTCCGGCGCGAGCTCGAGCCACCGCGCGCCCCAGATGCCGAGGGCCGTGCAGACCTCGCCGAGCCCCGCGCCGGCGTCGGTGAGCTCGTACCGCGCGCCCCGGCCCGACGGATTCGCCGTGCGCCGGATGACGCCGTGGGACTCCAGCTGGCGCAGGCGCGCGCTGAGGACCGCCGTGGAGATGCCCGGCGCACCCTCCCGGATCTCGCCGAAGGTGGTGCAGCCGGCCAGCAGGTTGCGCACGATGATCGGGGTCCATCGCGTCGCGAAGATCTCGGCGCCGCGGGCGATCGGGCAGTACTGGCCGTAGCCGCGCATGCGGTCAGTGTCCCAGCCGCCCACCGTCCGTCAAGTTCGGATTCCGTACTTCACGGCCCCCCCGGGGCACCGGATGCTGGCGCCACCACGACGAGGGGAGGAACGATGGCCATGATCACCGACCCCAGGGACGCCGTCCGCCGGGTCTGGTCGTCGGGGGACTACCCGGCGATCGCGCGCAGGATCGCCGCCGTGGGCCGGGACGTCGTCGCGGCCACGCGGGTGGGCGCCCGCGACCGCGTGCTCGACGTGGCCTGCGGGGCGGGCAACGCCACCCTCCCGGCCGCGCGGACGGGCGCCGATGTGGTGGGGCTCGACCTCACGCCGGGGCTCCTCGACGCCGCGCGCGCCGAGGCGGGCCGGCAGGGACTCCGCGTGCGGTGGGTGGAGGGGGACGCCCAGGAGCTGCCGTTCCCGGACGCCTCCTTCGACGTGGTGCTGTCGACGTTCGGCTGCATGTTCGCCCCCGACCAGGTCCGCGCCGCCGGGGAGCTGACGCGGGTGCTGCGGCCCGGCGGCCGCCTGGGCGTGTGCGGCTGGACGCCGGACGGCAGCGTGGGCGAGCTCTTCGCGCTGATGGCCCGCCACGCCCCGGGCGTGCCCCCGCCGGGGCCGCCGCCGACCGACTGGGGGGACGCCGGCCGGGTGGAGCGCCTGCTCGGCGGGCTCGGAGACCTCCGCTTCCTCCCGCGTTTCGTCGACCTGTGGTTCGCCTCGGCCACGGAGGCGCTCACGACGTACGAGCGCGAGTTCGGGCCGGTCCTCGCCCTGCGGGACGCGCTGGAGCCGGAGGGCGGGTGGGAGGCCTTCCGCGATGGGTTCGCGGACCTGCTGGCGCGCGCCGGGGCCGGGCACGGGAACGGATACCGGTGGAGGGCGGAGTACCTGCTCGTGACGGGCCGCGCGCACCCGGAGCCCGCCTGAGAACCTCTGGCGGCAGGCCGCCCACGCGGCCCGCCGCACGCCCGGTCAGTCGGCGGTGAGGCCCTCCGCCACCACGCGCACCTGCTCGGCGAGGTTCGCGACCTCCGTGGAGGCGCGCCCGGTCTCGGTGGTCGCGGCCGCGACCTCCTGTGACGCCGCGGCGATGCCCTCGATGTCCCCCGTCGCCTGGGTGACGGCGGTGGTGATGTCGCTGAAGCGCGCGCGCACCGCGCCCGTGGCGTCGCCCAGGGCGTTCACCTCGGCGGCCGCCGTGTCGCCCGCCGCGCGCACCTCCGAGATCGCCTGCCCCATGTCGGCGACGGCGTCGCGGCTGTCCTGCAGGTGGCGCTGGGTGGTCTCCGCGAGCTTGCGGACCTCATCGGCCACCACGGCGAACCCGCGGCCCACGTCGCCGGCCCGCGCGGCCTCGATGGCGGCGTTGAGCGCCAGGAGGTTGATCTGCCCGGCCGTCTCCTCCAGCACCGTGGAGATCGCGGCGATGCGCTCCGAGCTGGCGTCGAGCGACGCGGCGGCGGTCGCGAGCCGCGTGGACGCGTCGCTCACGCGGCTCACCGCGCCGTCCGCCTCCTCCATCGCCGCCATCCCCTCCGCGGCGGTGGTGCTGGCGGCCCGGCCGCGTTCGGTGGCGTGGCCGGCCTGGCCGGCCACCGTCTCGGCCGTCGCGCTCATCTGCTGCACCGCGGCGGAGGTCTCCTCGGCGGTCGCGGCGAGTTGCGTCGCGAGGCTGATGAGCTCGTCCTGCACCGAGTGCTGTGCCTCCCGGTGCGCGAGCACCTCGTCCATCGCCGCCTGGGCGCGGTCGGCACGGGTCCCCACGAACACCAGGCTCACCAGCGCGGCGTCGAAGCCCAGCATCCGGTTGAAGGCCTTCACGTACTCCTCCACCGGCCGCGGCAGCTTCACGCCCTTCCGGCCGGCCCGCTGGTTGCGCATGAGGATGACCAGCCACCGCTCCCGGATCACCTCGAGCTGCAACATGTACGCGTCGAGCGGCAGGTCGATGCGGTCGTGGACCATCGCGATGCGGGTGCGGGACTCCACGTGGGACGCCCCGAGGTCGGTGGTGGCGAAGTCCAGGATGTACTGACGCAGCGTCAGCGACAGGCGCTCCACCGTGCTGTGCCGCCGCACGATGTCGACCAGCAGCGGGAACTCCTGCAGCTTCCCGTAGAACCCCGCCACGATCTCGTCGACGTGTTCCTTCAGCAGGGGCGCGGCCTCCCGCATCGCCGCGAACGTCTCCTGCGTGACCCCGGCCATGCGCATGCGGGTGTCGGCATCCACCCCGTGGGATCCGGAACCCCCGCGGGGCTCGACGGCAAGCTCCATGTCTCCTCCAGATTCGTTCGCGGCAACCGGCCTGCGGGGGGAGGCGGCCCCGACGCAATCGCCCGGGGGAGCGGGGTGCTTGAATCCCACGCCACACCATTCCGTCCGGTATCGGCCCGGGGGCGATCGACCCCGCGAGGCGCCGGGCGGACCGGTCAGGGCGCGGAGCGCCCGTCCCGGCGGCACGACTCAGCCGCCGTCGCCGTCCAGCCGCGAGGAGACCAGCGTGGCGAGCGCCCGCAGCTGCTCCCGCAGATCCTCCACCTGCATGGTGAGCCGGGCCATCTCCTCGTCCATGGCGTCCAGGCGCAGCGCCAGGTCGGACGTGTCCATCACCGCCTCCTCGGTCGACGTGGCCGCAGGCGCCACCTTCCCGCGGACGGGACGCCCGACGCCTCCGTGCGGGCACGGAGCGACCACGGGGCGGGACCGGGCGGCGGGACGCGGATAGGCTTCCGCGCCCCTGACCCCCCGCGTCCGCACCGTGCTCGCCGTCCTCGCCGCCGCCGCGGCGGTGCTCGCCGGCTGCGGCGGCGACGGCGGCGACCCGCCGAGGCCCGCGGGGGACGCCCTGCGCGTGGGGATCCAGGACGACCGGCTGGCCGCCCCCGAGGTCGACCCCGCCGAGCGGCTCGACCTCGCGGAGTCGCTGGGCGCGGGCCTGGTGCGCGTCGACCTGCGGTGGGATCTGGTGGCCGCCTCCGGCCGCCCCGCGAACCCGCGGGACCCGGACGACCCCGCCTACGACTGGTCTCACTACGACGCGGTGATGGACGACGCCACGGCCGTGGGCATCGAGGTGATGTTCACGATCTGGGGCACGCCCGCGTGGGCGGCGGACCCCGCGGGGGCCGATCCGCGCTTCCCCGCCTGGGGCGCGCGCCCGAAGGACGCCGCCGACGCCGGGGCGTTCGCCGAGGCCGCCGCCCGGCGGTACGCGCCGGAGGGCGTCCACATGTGGGAGGCGTGGAACGAACCGAACATCCCGCTGTTCCTGCGGCCACAGTACGTGCGCAGGGGCGGCACGTGGGCCGCGGCCTCGCCCGGCACCTACGCCGCGCTGCTCACCGCCATGTACCGGGGCATCAAGCACGCCGACCCGGCGGCCGTGGTCGCCGGCGGCGTCACCGCGCCCGCGGGGAACAAGGAGCCCTCGGAGGCCACCTCGCGCGTGCCGCCGCAGCGGTTCCTGCGGGCGCTGAACGACCTGGAACCCCCCATGGACGCGTACGCCCACCACCCGTACCCCATCACCCCGCCGCGCACCCGGAACAACCCGCGCGCCAGCTACGTGGACCTCTACAACCTGGACGTGCTGGAGCGCGAGCTCGACGTCGGGTACCTGGCCGGCAGGCCCCTGTGGCTCACCGAGTTCGGGGTGGGCACCCGGGCCGTGTCGAACTACCCGTTCTTCGTGAGCCAGCGGCGGCAGGCGGAGATGCTCGACGACGCGTTCCGGCGCGTCCGGGCCGACCGCCGGGTGCGGGTGTTCGTGTGGTACCTGCTGCAGGACCACGTGGAGTGGTCCAGCGGGCTGCTGGACGAGAACGGCGCCCAGAAGCCCGCGGCGGCGGCGTTCCGGGACGCCGCCTCAGGCGACTGACTCACGCGGACCCGCGCCGGGGGCTGCCCGGCAGCCCCGCGGCGGCGGCGGCCGACAGCGCCGCGCCGGCCGCGGCGACGGCGAGCAACCTGACCTCGCCGCCGGCCTCCAGGGCGGCGGACGCCACCAGCCCGGCCAGGATGCCGCCCACGTAGCGGGCCGACATGTAGAGCCCGCCGGCGACCGCCGCTGCCTCCGGCGGGGCGGCGTCCAGGGCGGCGGCCTGCAGCGCCGGGCCCGCCAGGCCGATGCCCGTGCCCAGCACCAGCAGGGGCGGCACCAGGGCCCACACCGACGGGTGCCCGGCGACCAGCGGCAGGGGCGCGCCGCCGGCGGCGGCGATCGCACCGCCCAGCAGCGCCGGGCGGCGGCGGCCGTGGCGGTCGCTCATGCGCCCGCCGCGCAACGACCCCAGGAGCACCCCGGCGGTGACCGCGCCGGCGAGGACGCCCGCCGTGCCCGCACCCAGCCCGAGGCCCGCGGTCGCCAGCACCGGGACGGTGAGGAGCACCGTGTACAGCACCAGGTTGTGCAACAGGATCGCCGCGGAGCCCAGCGCGAACGGCCGCCGGGTGAGCACCGCCAGCGCCCGGGCGGCGTCGCCCGAGTGGTCCTCGTGCGTGGCGGGGACCGCCGGGATGCGGAGCAGCACGGGGAGGGCGAGGAGCCCCAGGGGCACCGGCACCAGGAACACCGCCCGCCAGCCGCCGACGCCGGTCACCACGCCGCCCACCGTGGGGCCCACCGCCGCCGACAGGGCGAGCGCGGTCGCCAGCACGCCGAACGCCCGGCCGCGCCGGTCCGCCCGGACCCCGTTGCGGATGATCGCGGCGACGCTCGGCAGCATCAGCGCGCCGCCCACCGCCTGACCCGCGCGGGCCGCCACCAGCACCGCGAACCCCGGCGCGGCCGCGGCCAGGACCGAGCACACGACGAACACGGCGAACCCCGCCAGGAAGGTGCGGCGGTGGCCGGCGGCGTCGCCCAGCCTGCCGCCCAGGGGCTGGGCGAGGGCCATCACCGCCAGGTAGCCGGTCACCAGCCACACCGCACGGCTCACCGGGACCCCGAGGTCGGCCTCCACGTCCAGCAGCGCGAGGGTGACCATCGAGGAGTTCAGCGGGACGAGCGCGCAGGCGGCGGCCAGCGCCGCGACCGCGGCGCCCGGCATCCCCCCGTCGCGCATCGCGCCGGTCAGCTCAGCAGGAACGGCACGCCGGCACGCGCCGCGATCTGCTCCACCTGGGCCAGCAGGTCACCGGGCAGCGGGATGCCGTCGTGCAGGCGCTCCTCGCGGTTCGCCCGCTCCGGGTCGCCGGCCACCAGCACCGGCCGGTCCGGGTTCGCCCGGGCGCTGCCGTGCAGCGTGTCGACAACCTGGTCCAGGTCGTCCTCGAACGCCCCCTCCTCACGGAACGCCCGCGGATCGATCGCCATGAAGAAGTGCCCCAGGTCATGGGGCTGCCCCTCGGTCTGGGTGCGGTTCCGGATGGGCGAGAACGACGCCCCCGACAGGGCGCCCGCCAGGATGTGCACCATCACCGCCAGGCCGTAGCCCTTGTGGCCGCCGTGCTCGCGGGTCATGCCCAGGGGGGTGAGGCCGCCCTGGGACTCCTCGTTGAGGTACTCCATCGCGACGGCGGGGTCGGTGACCGGGTTGCCCGCGCCGTCCACCACCCACCCCTCCGGCAGCGGGTCGTGCCGCAGGTCGTGCACCTTCACCCGGTTCATCGCGACCGTGGTGGTCGCCATGTCCAGCTCGAACGGCGGGTTCTGTCCGGCGGGGGCGGCGAACGCCAGCGGGTTGGTGCCCATCACGGCCTCCGCCCCGAAGGTGGGGACCATGAGCACCCCGCGCGTCGCGGAGGTCACCATGCCCACGCACCCCCGGCGGGCGGCCCTGGCCGAGTACGCGCCGGCGGCCCCGAAGTGGCTGGAGTTGCGGACGGTCACCACGGCGACGCCGGACTCCAGGCACTTGTCCACGGCGAGGTCCATCGCCCGAACCGACACCGGGTGCCCGAGCCCGCCACCGGCGTCGAGCAGTGCGGTGGAGGCGGTCTCCCGCACCAGCGTCACCTCGCCGCCCACCCGGATGTGTCCCCTGGCGATCTGCTTCTCGTAGCTCGCCAGCATCGAGATGCCGTGGGAGTCGACCCCGCGCAGGTCGGTCTCGGTCATGATCTCCGACGAGGTCTCCGCGTGATCCGCGGGGAACCCCCAGGCGCTCAGCACCGAACGGATCTGCGCCCGGATGACCTCGGCGGGGAAGCGCTTCACGTGTACGTCCTCCAGGTCGGGAGGACCGGGTTCTATCGCACCGCCCGCACCGGTTCCCCGTACGCCGTACGCAGGGCGGGGTCCCTGTGCCATCCTCCCGGAGACCGCCAGGAGCGCGGCGCACGACGTCACCCGGGGGGACCATGAGCGAGCTGCACGTCTACGACGCCAGCCAGGGCGTCGCCGAGGGCTTCACCAGCACCGCGCACGACTACGACGCCACGGTGCGCCACAACATCCAGGGCGCCTGGCGCCTGGTGATGTCGCTGCCGCCGGGCGACCACCGCCGCGTCCTCGACGTGGGCTGCGGCACCGGGTGGGCGTCGCTGGCCATGCTGGAGCGGTTCCCGGGCATCACGCACATCACGGGCGTGGACCCGGCCGGGGGGATGCTGGAGGTGTTCCGGGGGAAGGCGGCCGAGCGTGGCGGCGTGGAGTTCGACCTGCGCGTGGCCGGCGTGATGGACATGGGGGTGCCCGCCGGCGCGTACGACGCGGTGGTGTCGTCGATGGCGTTCCACTGGTTCCCCGACAAGCAGGGCGCGGTGCACGCGATGGCCGCGCCGCTCGCACCCGGCGGGGTGCTGGGCATCCTGGCCTCCGGCGCCGGGGGCGAGCAGGAGTTCCGGGACGTCGTGCGGTCGCTGGACCCGCCCGCGCCGCGCGAGTGGGACGCGGCGTTCGACTTCACCCAGCGCGACGTCGAGGCGATGGAGGCGTACCTGGTGCAGGCCGGCCTGGAGCCGCTGGACGTCTGGATCGAGAAGCGCCTGCGTCACAGCACCCCGGAGGCGTACCTGGAGCGGATGCGGGTGGTGGCGAGCCACGTGACACCGTCGGACATCCCGGCGGAGGAGCTCGAGGACCTGGGCCGGCGGCTCGACGAGGCCATGCGGGCGGCGTCGGGCCCCCGGGGCTTCGCCTACACGTTCTGCAAGCTGTACGCGGTGGCCCGCAGGCCCGGCTGAGCACCGGCGCCGCGGGCCGGAACCGGCTAGCCTGCGGCCATGCCTGCTCTCAGATCCCGCACCGTCACCCACGGCCGGAACATGGCCGGTGCCAGGGCCCTGCTGCGCGCCGCCGGCGTCGCCCGCGAGGACTTCGGCAAGCCGATCATCGCGGTCGCGAACTCCTACACCCAGTTCGTCCCGGGCCACACGCACCTCAAGCCCGTGGGCGAGATCGTCGCCCAGGCGATCCACGCCGCCGGGGGCGTCGCGCGGGAGTTCAACACCATCGCCGTGGACGACGGCATCGCCATGGGTCACGGCGGGATGCTCTACTCGCTGCCGTCGCGCGACATCATCGCCGACAGCGTCGAGTACATGGTGCAGGCCCACTGCGCGGACGCCATGGTGTGCATCTCGAACTGCGACAAGATCACCCCGGGCATGCTGAACGCCGCCCTGCGGCTGAACATCCCCGCGGTGTTCGTGTCCGGCGGCCCCATGGAGGGCGGCACCGCGGTGCTGGTGGACGGCACCGTGCGGCGGCGCGTGAACCTCATCACCGCGATCGCCGACGCCGTGGCGGACGAGGTGTCCGACCAGGACATCGCGATCCTGGAGGAGTCCGCCTGCCCCACCTGCGGGTCGTGCTCCGGCATGTTCACCGCGAACTCCATGAACTGCCTCACCGAGGCCCTCGGCCTGGCCCTGCCGGGCAACGGCTCGGTGCTCGCCACCCACACGGCCCGCAGGCGGCTGTACGAGGACGCCGGCCGCACCGTCGTGGAGATCTGCCGCCGCTGGTACGACGAGGACGACGCCTCCGTGCTGCCGCGCTCGGTGGCGTCCCGCGCCGCGTTCGAGAACGCCATGGCCCTGGACGTCGCGATGGGCGGCTCCACCAACACGGTCCTGCACATCCTCGCGGCGGCCCGCGAGGCGGAGATGGACTTCACGATGCGCGACATCGACGAGGTCTCCCGCCGCGTGCCGTGCCTGTCGAAGGTGGCCCCCAACGGCACGTACCTGATGGAGGACGTCCACCGGGCCGGCGGCATCCCGGCCATCCTCGGCGAGCTGCGGCGCGGCGGCCTGCTGCGCGAGGACGTCACCACGGTCCACTCCCGCACCGTCGACGAGTGGCTCGGCGCCTGGGACGTCCGCGGCGGGAACCCGTCGCCCGAGGCCGTGGACCTGTTCCACGCCGCCCCCGGCTGCGTGCGCTCCGCCGCCGCGTTCTCCCAGTCGGAGCGCTGGGAGTCGCTGGACACCGACGCCGCGGACGGCTGCATCCGCGACACCGGCCACGCGTACTCGGTGGACGGCGGCCTGGCGATCCTCTCCGGCAACCTCGCCGAGCGCGGGTGCGTGGTGAAGACCGCCGGCGTCGACGAGTCGATCCTGCGGTTCCGGGGCCCCGCGGTGGTGGTGGAGTCCCAGGAGGACGCCGTCTCGGTCATCCTGAACGGCGGGGTGAAGGAGGGCGACGTCGTCGTCATCCGGTACGAGGGCCCGCGCGGCGGCCCGGGCATGCAGGAGATGCTGTACCCCACCTCCTACCTCAAGGGCCGCGGCCTGGGGGCGGCGTGCGCGCTGGTCACCGACGGCCGGTTCTCCGGGGGCACCTCGGGCCTGTCGATCGGGCACGTCTCACCGGAGGCGGCCTCCGGCGGGGTCATCGCCCTGGTGGAGACCGGGGACATGATCGACATCGACATCCCGGCCCGCGTCATCACCCTCGACGTCCCGCAGGGCGAGCTGGACGCACGCCGCGAGCACCTGGAGGCGAACGGCGGCTACCGGCCCGCGCACCGGAACCGGCCGGTGTCGGCCGCGCTGCGGGCGTATGCGGCGATGGCGACCTCCGCGGACACCGGCGCGGTGCGCGACGTGGACGCCGTGGAGCGCGCGATGCGTGACGCCACCTCGGCGGAGGCCGCCACGGCCTGAGGCCCGCCGGGGCGGGCGGCACCCGCGGGCGCGGCGGGTCCCTGGACCTTCGGGCGGTGACCGGCCCGCGGGCGGCGACGTACTGTTGGTGCCGTCCCGCCACGGGGACCGGCGTCACCGGACGAGGAGGCCGCTGTGCGGACCAGGTGGATGCGGGTGACGGGGATCGCGGCCCTGTGCGGGGTGTGCGCGACCGGCATCGTGCTGGGGGCGACGGGCGGCAGCGCGAAGCCGGCGCCCAAGAAGAAGGCGGTCGCGAAGGACCGGCTGGTGTCCTTCGACAGCTGCGCCCGGCTGGAGGCGTACGCACGGGCGCGGGCGCTGAGCATCGTCGGCCCGTACGGGGTCGCCGGATACGTCTCCGGGTACGCGGTGGGCGACGGCGTCGGCGTGCCGCGCACCGCGATGCCGGAGGCGACGGTCCCGGCCGCGGCGCCCGCGGACAGCGCCGCGGGAAGCGGCGGGACCCAGGGCGTCGACTACTCCGGCACGAACGTGCAGGAGGAGGGCGTCGACGAGCCGGACATCGTGAAGACCGACGGCCGCACGATGTTCGTCGCGACCGACGGGCAGGTTCGCGCCCTCTCGGTGGGCGCCGGCGGAACCAGCCTGGCGGGTACCCTGAAGCTGGACGAGGCCTACGGCGACCAGCAGATCATGCTCGCCGGGGACCGCCTCCTGGTCATCTCCGCGGGCAGCGGCCCGGTCCCCGTCCCGGCCGTCGAGTCGCCCGCCACGGGGTCGGGGACCTCCGGGTCGGACAGCGCACCGTCCTCATCCGAGATCGCGATCGCCCCCGGCGCGATGTACCCGTACAACACCGGCACCGTGGTGCGCCTCATCGACGTGAGCGACCCCGCGCACATGACGCTCGTCGAGACGATGCGCCTGGAGGGCCGGTACCTGGCCGCCCGCGAGACCGACGGCACCGTGCGGCTGGTCATCTCCTCCAGCCCCGACTTCACCGGGATCGTGTACCCCGCGGACGGCACGCAGATCGCCGCCCGGGTGGCGACCGCCGCGAACCGGGCGGCCGTGAAGGGCGCGCCGGTCACCACCTGGCTGCCGGTCTACACCACCCAGCGGGCGGGCCAGGCCGCGTCCGCGGTGAAGCGCGCGGTGCGCTGCCGGGACGTCGCGTACCCCACCCGGTTCTCGGGGCTCGGCACCCTGTCGGTGCTCACCATCGACCCGGCGAAGGGCCTGGACCCCGTCGACCGCGACGCCGTGCTCACCGACGGCGACATCGTCTACGGCTCCACGACCTCCCTGTACGTCACCACCCCGCGGTGGATGGCCCCCGAGGTGCTCTCCGGCCAGCAGGACGTGCCGGCCGGCGCATCCACCCAGATCCACCGCTTCGAGGTGACCTCCCGCACCGCCACCCGGTACCGGTCGAGCGGCCACGTGCCCGGGTTCCTCATGAGCCAGTGGTCGATGAGCGAACAGGCCGGCGTGCTGCGCGTCGCCAGCACCGACGAGCCCATGTGGGGCACGGACGGCGCCGAGATCAGCGCGAGCCAGAGCCAGGTCACCACGCTGCGCGAACGCGGCGGCACGCTCACCAGGGCCGGGCAGGTGAACGGCCTCGGCAAGGGCGAGCGCATCTACGCCGTGCGGTTCATCGGCGACACCGGGTACGTCGTCACGTTCCGGCAGGTCGACCCGCTGTACGTCGTGGACGTCTCCGACCCGGAGGCCCCGCGCGTGAAGGGCGAGCTGAAGATCCCCGGGTACTCGGCGTACCTGCACCCGGTGGGCGAGGACCTGCTGCTGGGCGTGGGCCAGGACGCCGACCTCAACGGCCGGGTGAAGGGTACGCAGGTGTCCCTGTTCGACGTCTCCGACCCCACGAGGCCGCGGCGCCTGGCCACCGAGCACCTCGCCAGGGGGTGGTCGGAGGCCGAGAGCGACCACCACGCGTTCCTGTACTGGCCGCCCACCCGGCTCACCGTCGTGCCGGTGAACTCCTACGAGGGCGGCACGTGGGGCGCCGAGGCGGTGGGGCTGCGCGTGAGCCGGGCGGACGGGATCACCCGGGCCGGCGTGGTCACGCATCCCAGGCCGAACGGCTGGCAGGGCAACATCCGGCGGTCGGTGGTGGTGGGGCGGTCCCTGCTCACCGTCTCGGACGCGGGGGTGAAGACCAGCCGGCTGGACACCCTCGCCACGACGGGCTGGGTGGGGTTCCGCTGACCGGGAGTTGAGGGACGGGGCCGGCGCGCACTAGGTTGGGCACATGAACTACGCCCAGCGCGCCGGCCTCGTGCTGGCCTCAGGCGCCGTCGCCCTGCTGGTGGCGGCCCTGATCTTCGACCGCTTCACCATCTCGACCCTCGGCTTCCCGATCGTCGTGGTCATCTTCACCCTGGTCTCGCTCGTCGCGAAACCGCTCACCGAGTCCCTGGTCCGCCGGCACGCCCGGGAGGTCTACTGGGCCACGGGCCTCATCGCCACGTGGGTGACGCTGCTGGTCACCGACATGGTGTCCGACGGCATCCAGATCGAGGGGATCGGCACGTGGATCCTCTCGACGGTCATCGTGTGGGCCGCCGTGATCGGCGCGGACGCCGTGGCGGATGCCCTGGGGGACGGCAAGCCCAAGGAGAAGACCGCGGTGTGAGCCGCCGCCGGCGTCAGCCGGCGGCGTGCAGCGCCCGCACCGCGTCGATGGTGTCCGCCTCCGCCGGGGACTTGTCGGGCCGGTACCGCACGACCCGGGCGAACCGCAGGGCCACCCCGCCGGGGTAGCGGCGGCTGGTCTGCACCCCGTCGAAGGCGATCTCCACCACCAGCTCGGGCCGCACGTGCACCACGTAGCGGTCGCGCGACGCCTCCCGTGCCAGCAGCTCCGCCGTCTGCCATCGCAGGGTCGCATCGGTGAGCCCCTTGAACGTCTTGCCGAGCATCACGTATCCGCCCGAGGCGGGGTCGCGGGCGCCGAGGTGCAGGTTCGACAGGAGCCCGGTGCGCCGCCCGCTACCCCACTCGGCGGCCAGCACCACCAGGTCCAGGGTGTGCACGGGCTTGACCTTGCGCCACGCCGCGCCGCGGCGGCCCGCCGCGTAGGGGGCGGCGGCGTCCTTCACCACCACGCCCTCGTGGCCGTGCGCCAGGGCGTCGGCGAGCATCGCGGCGACGTCCTCCGGGCCCGCGGCGTCGCGCCGCGGCATGCGCATGTCCTCGGGCACGAGCCGCACCAGCTCGGCGTTCCGCGCGGCACCGGGCAGGTCCAGGAGGTCCGCGCCGTCGGCGTGCAGGACGTCGAACAGCATGAGGGCGAGCTCCGGCCCCTCCCCGCGCCGCGCGACCCGCGCACCGGTGGCCTGGAACCGCTCGGGCCGGCCGTCGGGGCGCAGGAGGATCGCCTCCCCGTCGAGCACCGCGGATCCGGCCGGCAGGGCCCGCGCGGCGCGCACGATCTCCGGTACCCGCCCGGTGACGTCGTCGAGGCTGCGGGTGAAGACCGCCACCTCACCGCCGTCGCGGTGCACCTGCACGCGCACGCCGTCGAGCTTCCACTCCACGGCGGCCGCGGCCATGCCGTCCACGGCCTCCGCGGCCCCGGCGGCGGGTGAGGCGAGCATGGGCAGCAGGGGGGTGCCGACCCGCAGGCCCAGGGCGGAGAGCCCGGCCGCGCCGTCGCGCAGGGCCGTGACGGCCACCTCCCCCAGGTCGCCGCGCAGCATCAGGGCGCGTCGCACCGCGTCCACGGGGACGGCGGCGGCCTCCGCGACCGCGTCGGTGAGCAGGCCTCGCAGTGCCCCCTGGCGGACCCCGCCGGCCAGGAGCGCCCGGATGAACACCTGCTCGGGTGCCGTCGCGGCCGCGAGGAGCGCCCCCAGGCGGTCCCGCCGCGCGCGCTGCGAACCGGGCCCGGCCAGCGCCCCCAGCTCATCCAACGCCCGGTCCAGGTCGGCGACGGTGAGCGCCGGCCCGGCGGCGGGGGGCGCATCGACGTCCCGGGCGGCGGCCCACCCCACGCCGGTCTGGCGCTGCCGGGGCTCCCCCGCCAGGAGCGCCACCCCCGCGGGGACCTCGTGCGGCGCCAGCTCCCGGACGGCCGCGGCCAGCAGGGCCGTCTTCGCGCGCCGGGAGGAGGTGGCGGCGACCCGCGCGGAGGTCTCGGCGAGCCGGGCGAGGAGCATGCGGTGATCCTGACGCGGCGCCCGGCGGGACGCACGGGGGTGCGTCAGGCGGCGGCGGCCAGCGCCGCCTGCGCGGAGGCGCCCACCGCGAAGCCGTACGGCGAGCGGATGCTCATGCACACCATCACCCGGTCGGACAGGGTGCACCGGAAGGGTCCCACCGCCACGGTGTTGTTGTTGCGCACCACCCGCGGGGCGATGCGGGGCACGGCGTCGCGCGGCCGGTAGACGCGGGCGCGGCCGGTGGCGGTGAACCACCCCGCCACGCGCGCGCCGCGGTCCGTGCGGATCACGTCGCACCGCATGTTCGCGCGGCGGCCGTGGGCGGCGGGCGCGTACCGGCACCGCACGTTGGCGTCCCGCGTCCGGAACTCCTGCCCGCGCCGGGCGTCCAGCACCGCGGTGGCGCCCGCCGCGGACGGCGCGGCCCACCAGATCGCGGCCACGGCGACGCAGGCGCCCCAGACCGATCGACGCATCCCTGTCCCCCTCTCCCGGTTTCCCCCGCGGGATCCTGCCCGTCGCGCGGCCCGGGGTGAATGGCGCGCCGCGGGCTCTGGCGGTTCGGATCAGCCCGGGACGGTGCCGGCGGTCACGATGCCGGGCGGGCGGCCCGCCACACGGTCGTCCGGGATGCCGGCGTACGCCGCCCACCACGCGCGTGCCACGGCCGCCGGCACGTCGCCTGGCGCCGCCGGCGCGGACGGCTGCGGCAGGTCCTCCACCGCCGCCCGGCCGCGGGCCTCGGTGACCACGTCCCGCGACCGCACCCCCACCAGCCCGGCGGATGACGGCATCGCCACCAGCTCCCCGGGCGGCCCCGGCCGCCGCACGCCTCCCCTGCGGGGACTCAGCGCGCGCCGCGTGAGCGCCGGGTCGCCGTGGCCGCGCTCCGCCGCCGCATGAGGAGAAACCCCCGGGGCCGGGTCAGGCCGGGTCGTCGCCCGCCCGGTCGGCGAAGCGGCGCGCCAGCTGGCTGCGGGACCGCAGCCCGAGCTTGCGGTACACGTTGCCGAGGTGCCGCTCGATGGTCTTCTCGGAGAGGAACATCTTCGCCGCGGCCTCCCGGTTCGTCGCCCCGCGCGCGACGGCGAGGGCCACCTGCAGCTCCCGGGGGGTGAGCCGGTCGGTCACGGCCGGGTCCCGGGTGCGGGCGCGGAGGCCGCTGGCGTCGAGCTCCTCGCGGGCGCGGTGCGCCCATGGGGTCGCGCCCAGCGCCTCGAACGTCGCGAGCGCGTCCGACAGCAGCGTGCGGGCCTCCGCGCGCCGCCGGTCGCGCCGCAGCCGCTCGCCGTACGCGAGCAGGGTGCGGGCCCGCTCGAACGGCTGCTGGCGCAGCGACCGGTGCACGTGCAGCGCCTGCGCGAAGTGCTGGTCGTGGTCCGGGCCCGCCAGGAGCCCGCGGCACCGCGACACGCACGCCGCGGCCCACCGGCTGCCGCTGCGATGGGCCTCCTCGGCGAACACGCGCAGCTGCAGCACCGCCTCGTCGCGGCGCCCGAGGCGCACCAGCGCCTCGATGAGGTCCGGCCGCCACTGCACCACGGTGGGCGACCCCACCCCGGTGCCGGCCCGCCGCCCCGCGAGGATCACCAGGTGCTCCCGCGCCGCCTCCGGGTTCCCGCGGCCCAGCTCCAGCAGGCCGAGCCCCGACAGGCGGAACGCCTCGAAGTTCCGGGCGCCGGTGCGCTCCACCATCTCGCCGCAGCGGGCCGCCGTGCGCCGGCAGTCCACGTCGTGGCCCAGGCAGGCCTCCAGGCGGGTGAGCACGGCCAGCGCGTACAGCCCGGAGGTGTCCTGCCCGGCCTCCTCGGCGATCACCTGCGCCTCCTGGGCGGCCGCCAGCGCCTCCGGCCAGGCGCCCATGCGGAGGGCGATCTCGGCCGCCACGCCCAGCGGGAACGCCAGCCCGCCCACCGCGCCCTGCGCCCGCAGCGCGTCGATGAGGGCCCGGATGCCGGCATCCGCCGGCGCGAGGTCCTCCGTGAACGCCTCCACCAGCGACATGCACGCGAACAGCTGCACCGTCCGGGCGGTGCGCTCGACCCCGCGCGTGAGCGCCCTGGCGACGTTCAGGTGCTCGCGGGCCCCCCGGAGGTCGCCGGTGATGCTGCGCGCCGTCGCCAGCGCGACCATCGCCTGCGCGGTGCACTCGGCCTCACCGAGCCGCCGCGCGACCGCCAGGGCACGGCGGGCGGCGGCGAACGCCCCCGTGGGGTCGTCGGACATCACCGCGCAGTACGCGCCGTTCGCGAGCCGGTCCACCGCGTGCTCCTCCGGCATCCGGTCGCTCACGCCCTGCACCAGCAGGCGGTGCGCCACGGCCACGTCGCCGGTGGTCAGGAGCGCCATGCCGCGGATGTACTCGGCGCCGTCCCGCACCATGGGATCGCCCGTGAGCATGAGCGCCTCGCCGGCGAGCTGCAGCGCCCACGACGGCCGGCCGGCCTCCAGCGCGGCGCCGGACGCCGCCAGCAGGCGGGCGGCCCGCAGGTCCGGATCGCCCGTGAGGCGGGCGGAGCGGTCGTACCCCGCGGCGGCGGCCGCGGACCCCGTGCGGCTCCCCGCGCTCGCGGCGTACGCCGCGAGCGCCGACGCGGCCTCCTCGTCCGGGCCCAGCGCGCTCTGCGCGCGATGCCACGCCCACCGCTCCCGGGCCTGCGGGCCGAGGGCCTCGGCCATGGCGCGGTGGGCGGCGCGACGCTCCGGCCCGCCGGCGAGCTCCACCGCCACCGACCGCAGCACCGGGTGGCTCATCAGGACCCGGTCCGGCATGACCTCCACGACCCCCGCCGCCTCCGCCGCGTCGAGGTCCGCGGCGCCGCCGCCCATGACGGCGAGCGCCGCGAGCACCGCACCCGGGTCGCCGTCGGTGCTGCAGGCCGCCAGCAGCGCGGCCCGGCGGGCGCCCGCGGACAGCGACTCCAGCCGGTCGCGGAACGCCGCGGTGACCACACCCCCGGGCCGCAGGGGCTCCGAGAGGGGCGCGCAGCCGGCGCGCTGATCCCCGGGGAGGGCCTCGGGCAGCTCGCGCAACGCCAGCGGATTCCCGGCCGCGGCGGCGAGGATCGCCTCCTCCACCCACGGGGCGAGCTCCGCCGCCACCCGCGACGACCGCAGGAGCCGGCGCGCGTCGTCGTCGGCGAGGCCCCCGAGGTGCACGGTGGGGAGCCCCGACATGCGCGGGCCGCCGAACGTCGCGGGCCGCGTGGCCACGAGCATCACGACGCCCTCGTGCCCCAGGCGGCGGGCCGCGAACAGCACGGCCTCGACCGAGGGGGTGTCCATGGCGTGGGCGTCGTCCACCAGGCACAGGAGCGGCCCCTGCTCGGCGGCGGCGGACAGCAACCCCACGGTCGCCGCGTACACCGCGAACCGGTCACCGCGGCCCGGCGGGGCGATGGCGAGGGCGCCCTCCAGCGCCGTGCGCTGCGGTCCCGGGAGCCTCGGCAGCAGGCCCACCAGCGGGCGCAGCAGCTCGGCGAGGCCCGCGTACGCGAGGGCCGACTCACTCTGGATCCCGCGCGCCGACACCACCTGGAAGTCGTGCGCGAGGTCGTGCGTGGCCGCGAGCAGGGCGGTCTTGCCGATCCCCGGTCCGCCGGACACCACCAGGGCGGTGCTGCGGCCGCCGCGCGCGCCGTCGACCGCCCGGGCGGCCATGGCGAGCTCGGGGCGGCGTCCCACGAGCTGGGGCGCGGCGACGTCGGACGTGAACATCGCCGGCCATCATGCGCGCAACGACCCGGGATCGCCACCCACCCCAGGGGGATGCCGCGGCATCCCCCGCCGGGGGCTCACCATGCGGGACGAAACCTGGGAATCCCCCCTATGCGTCCGTCCGGTGCCCGTCATACGCTGCCCCGTGCGGGCTCCACGCCCGTCGGATCAGTGTTTCCGTTCAGACAAGGGGGACAGGACGTGAGACGACGCTCCTGGGCGTGGCGTGCGGCGGCCGTGGCATCCGGCTGCACGCTCGCACTGGGGGTCGCCGGCTGCGGCAGCGACAGCGACAGCGGCGGCGACACCAACACCGGTGGCGGCGAGGGGGCCGAGGTTGAGCTCACGCTCGCCTACGTCACCACGCAGCAGCACCCGTACGGCCTGGCCGTGGACTACTTCATCGACGAGGTGAACACCGCGTCCAACGGCCGCATCAAGATCACCGGCCTCCCGAGCTACCCGAACCCGGAGCCCCAGCTGCTCTCGGACGTCCGGGCGGGGTCCGTCGAGATGGGCACCATCTCGACCGCCATCTGGGACTCGGCCGGCATCAACAGCTTCCAGGCGCTGCAGGCACCGTTCCTGGTGAGCAACTACGGCCTCGAGGGCCAGATCCTCGACGGTGACATCGGCACCGCGATGGCGGACGACGCCTCCACGAAGGCCGGGGACATCGTCGTGCTGAGCGTGCACGAGGGCGGGCTCCGCAAGCCCCTCGGCGCGAAGAAGAAGTTCACCAACCCCGCCAGCTTCAAGGGCGCGAAGATCCGCGCCCCCGGCTCGAAGGTGCTCGCGGAGGGCCTGCAGGCCCTGGGCGCCGAGGCCGACCCGCTGCCGCTCCCCGAGGTCTACCAGGCCATGAAGAACGGCACCGTGGACGGCATGGAGGCCAACCTCGGGCTCATCGCGACGAACAAGTACTACGAGGTCGCGAAGTACGTGACGGGCAACGTGAACTTCTGGCCGTTCCCGACCGCGCTCACGATCAACAAGAACACGTTCGACGCCCTGTCGGCCGACGACCAGAAGATCCTCACGGACGCCGCCGCGAAGGTGCCGGCGAAGTCCCTGGAGATCGTCTCGGCGCCCTCCGAGCTGCCCCAGTCGCTCGTGGACTGCGGCATCGAGTTCGTCACCGCGACGGACGCGGACAGGGCCGCGCTCGCGAAGGCCGCCGATGTGGCGGTGAACGCCCTCTCCAAGGCCGACGCCACCACCGCGGACTTCATCAAGCAGATCCAGGACCTGAAGGCCTCGGCCGCTCCGCCGGCCGCCCCCGCGGCGCTCCCGACGAAGAAGTCCTCGCCGGACGCCAAGTGCGCCCTGGGCGGCTGACCGCCTCCTAGGACCCCGCGCCGGACCCGCCGGGCAGCCGCCCGGCGGGTCCGCGCACGCGGGTGATCGCGATCCGCGCACCCGACCTGGTGACCCCGAGCGCCGCCGCGGCGTCCCCCAGGTTCACGGCGACGGCCAGGAACCCGTGGCTGTCGGCGTGCAGCACCGCGGTGCCCACCGGGACGTCCCCGAACGTGCGGCCCGCCACCGCCGGAAGCTCCCGTCCGCCGCAGATCACCGCGACCCGGTCCCCGCGGGCGATGCGGGCGAGGTCCAGGTGCTCCGGGCGGGCCAGCAGCGCGACGTTGCCGAACCGGTCCAGGCCGGCGGTCTCGGTGATGATCCCGCCGGGGGCCACCTCGGGTTCCGGCAGGTCCGGGCGCAGGAGGTCGGCGACGGGGATGCGGTCGCCGAGCGCGTCGACGGGTTCGCCCAGCACCAGCCGGGCCGCGGCGGGCGCGAACAGGTCCCTCCCGTGGAACGTGGCGGGGGCGCCGGCGGCGCCCAGCCGGGCCGGGTCGAGGCACACGGCCCCGGTGGCGCCCAGCCGGTCGGCGGCGGCGCCCAGCAGGCCGTTGTCGGGACCCACCAGCGCCCCGCCGGCGGCCAGGCGCACCGCGGCGCCGCGCCGGGACGTCCCCACCCCCGGGTCGACGACCGCCAGGTGCACGGCGTCGGGCAGCAGCGGCGCCAGGCGCGCCAGGAGGATGGCGCCCCACCGCACGTCCCCCGGCGGCACGTCGTGGGCGAGGTCCACGCGCTCCACGCCCGGGCAGCGCGCCACGATCACCGCGTGCAGGGCCCCGGCGTGCTCGGAGTGCGGCCCGTAGTCGGTGAGGAACGTGACCGCGGGGCGCACCGGCGGTCAGCCTCCGGCCGCGTCCGCCAGCAGCGCGTCCAGCAGCCCGGGGATCGTGTGCTCGGCGGCCTCCACCTGCACGTCCATGCCCAGCTCGCGGGCGGTGGCGCTGGTGACCGGCCCGATGGACACCACCCGGCCGCGCCCGCGGGTCGCGGCGCCGCCGGGACCCAGCAGGTCCACGAACCGCCGCACCGTGGACGACGCGGTGAAGGTGAGGTAGTCGGCGTCGCGGGCCCGCTCCAGCTCCTGCTCCGGCGGGGCCTCGGCGAGGGTCTCGTACAGGTGCACCTCGTGGACGTCGGCACCCAGGGCGCGCAACCCGTCCACCAGCTCGGGGCGCGACCCCCTCGCCCGGGCGACCAGCACCGTCACGCCGGTGAGGTCGCGGCCGCCGAGGGCCTCGAGGATGCCCTCGGCGACGAAGCGCTCCGGCACGAGCCCGGGCACCACCCCGTGGGCGTCCAGGGCCTCGGCGGTCGCCGGGCCGATGGCCACCGCGAGGGCGTCCGGGGAGATGGAGCGGGCGTCCCGCCCGTGGTCGCGCAGGCGCGCGAAGAGCTGCTCCACGCCGTTGACGCTGGTGAGGACCACCATGCGGTACTCCCCGATCCGCGCGGCCATCGCGTCGATGTCCGGCGACGACGCGATGGGGGCGACGCGGATGACCGGCAGCTCCACCACCTCGGCGCCCAGCCGGGCGAGGCTCGCGCTGAGGCCGCTGGCCTGAGCCCGGGCACGGGTGACGACCACGCGCCGGCCGGCCAGGGGCCGGTCTCCCAGCCACCCGACGCTGCCCGACAGGCCGGCGACATCCCCGATCACCACCACCGCGGGGTTCCCCAGGCCCGCCTCCGCGACGGCGGCGGGGAGGGTCGCGAGGGTCGCCACCACCTGCCGCTGGCGCGGGGTGGTGCCCCACTGCACGGCGGCCGCCGGCTGGTCCGCGGGCCGCCCGCCGGCGATGAGCCGGTCGGCGATGCCCTGCAGGCGCCCCATGCCCATGAGCACCACCAGCGTGCCGGGGACCCGGGCGAGGACCTCCCAGTCGGTCTGGTCGCCGTCCTTGGTGGGGTCCTCGTGGCCGGTCACCACCGTGAAGCTGGTGGCGACCGCGCGGTGGGTCACGGGGATCCCGGCGTACGCGGGGGCGGCGATGGAGCTGGTGATGCCGGGCACGACCTCGTAGGGGATGCCGGCGTCGCGCAGCGCGATGGCCTCCTCCCCGCCGCGGCCGAACACGAACGGGTCGCCGCCCTTCAGCCGCACCACGCGCAGTCCCTCTCGGGCGAGGTCCACGAGCGTGCGGTTCGTCTGGTCCTGGGTGAGCGCCTGACGGCCCGGGGCCTTCCCGGCGTCCACCAGCCGCGCCGACGGGTTGATGAACGGGATGAGCTGGGCCGTGCCGAGGCGGTCGAGCACCACGGCCTCCGCGGAGCCCAGCAGCTCCCGGCCCCGCACGGTGAGCAGGCCCGGGTCGCCGGGACCCGCGCCCACCAGCGCGACGTGGCCCACCGGCGTGCTCACCCGGCGCCCAGCTCCGCGGCGGCGCGCGCCGCCCGGGACAGGGGGTCGCCGCCGGGTCCCGCCACCGTGACGCGCCTGCCGGCGGCGCCCGCCGCGTCGTCGGCCCGGAAGGCCACCATGCGCAGGCGCAGGCCGCCGTCGGCGGGGTCGCACAGCGCGCCGGCGGGCGTCATGCACCCGCCGCCGAGGGCGGCGAGCAGCGCCCGCTCGGCGCGCAGCGCCTCCGCCGCGCCGGCGTCGTCGAGCACCGCCACCGCGGCGGCGGTCTCCGCGTCGTCCGTCCTGCCCTCCACGGCCAGCAGGCCCTGCCCCGGGGCGGGGGTCGAGACCGCCGGGTCGAGCGGCACGGCGTCGGGGCGCGCGATGCCCAGGCGCGCCAGGCCGGCGGCGGCCAGCACCAGCGCATCCACCTCACCACGGTCCAGCTTGCCCAGGCGGGTGTCCACGTTCCCGCGGACCGGTACCACCTCGAGGTCCGGCCGGGCGAGGAGCAGCTGGGCGGAGCGGCGGGGGCTGCCGGTGCCCACCCGGGCGCCTGACGGCAGGGCCGCCAGCGACGGGGCCCCCACGAGGACGTCCCGCGGGTCCTCCCGCGGAGGCACGGCGAGCACCGCCAGGCCGGGCGGCAGCTCGGTGGGGAGGTCCTTCGCGGAGTGCACGGCAAGATGCGCCCGCCCGTCCAGCAGGGCCTCCTCCAGCTCCTTCACGAACATCCCGCGGTCCGCGGCGGCGGCGCGGCCCTCCGCGCTCCAGCGGTCGCCGGTGGTGACGAGCTCCAGCAGTTCGGCCTCGTGCCCGTGCTCCGCGAGCGCCGCCGCGACCATGCGGCTCTGGGCCAGTGCCAGGGGCGAACGCCGGGTGGCGAGGACGAGGCGGACGGGACCGGTCCTAGTTGGCGGCGTGGCCGGACTCGGCCGGGGCCTCGAGGCCGAACAGGTGGCGCAGGCTCTCGATGTGCCGGATGCCGTCCGCCTGGCCCAGGGCGGCGCGGGCGCGCACCGTGGGCTCGTGCAGGAGCTTGTTCACGAGCGCCCGGGTGAGGGCCTCCACGCGCTCCCGGTCGGCGTCCGACATGGAGTCCCAGCTGCCCGACAGGCGCTGCACCTCGTCGGCCCGGACCCGCTCGGCCCAGTCGCGCAGGTCGCGGATGGCGGGCGCGGCGGCGAGCCCGGCGCGCCAGTCGCAGAAGCCGGCGACGGCCTCCACCACCAGGTGCTCGCCCATGAGCGCCTCCTGGCGGCGGCCGTTGAGGTTGGCCTCCACCACGCGCTCCAGGTCGTCGATGTCGTGCAGCTCGACGCCGGGGATGCGCGCGACGTCGGCGTCCACGTCCCGCGGCACCGAGATGTCCACGATCATCACGCGGCGGCCGTCCTGGTCGCCCAGCGCCCCCTCGAGCACGGCGCGGTCGAGGATGGTGTGCGGCGCGTCGGTGGAGCTGATGACGATGTCCGCGAGCCGCAGCTCGTCGGCGAGCCGGTCGAAGCCGAATCCCTCGCCGCCGAAGCCGGACGCCAGCATCCGGGCGGTGCTGACCGTGCGGTTCACGACCCGCACCTCGCCCACCCCGTGGTCGACCAGGCTCGTGAGCACGGCCTCGGCCATCTGGCCGGCGCCGATCACCAGCACGCGCCGCTGCGGCAGGTCGGTGAACGCCCGCGTGGCGATCCCCACCGCGACGGCCGGCACCGACGACGGGCCGCGGCTGATGCGCGTGTCGGTGCGCACGCGCTTGCCCACCTCGATGGCCTGCCGGAACAGCTGGTTCATGACGGGGCCGGAGGCGCCCTCCTCCATGGCCAGCTCCCAGGCGGCGAGGACCTGGCCCTGGATCTCGCTCTCGCCCAGCACCATGGAGTCCAGGCTCGACGCCACGCGGAACAGCTGGGTGGCCGCCCGGTCGTCGCGCTCCTGGTAGCGGGCGCAGTCCAGCTCGCTGCGGCTGATGCTGGTGCGCTCCACAAGCGCCTCCACGAGCAGCCGCTCCGCGATCACGGGGTCCTTGGTGGCCGCGTAGAGCTCGGTGCGGTTGCAGGTGGACAGCGCCACCGCCTCCACGATCTCCCCGTGCTCGATGAGGCCCCGCACCAGGGCGCGCGTGGCGCGGTCGGACAGCGCGGCCTTCTCGCGCATCTCGACCGGCGCGGTCTTGTGCGACAGGCCGACGACGACGACGTGCATCAGGAACCCTCCCCGGCGGCCGCGGCGACCGCCGCCCGGGCCGCGTCGCGCCGTCCCTCGGCGAGGAGCCGCAGGACGTCACCGTCCAGCAGGCCGCGGACGGCGGCGGAACGGGCGGCGGTGTCGGGATACCGGCGCTTCATCGCAGGACGGAACTCTGACAGCAGCTCCAGCAGATCGCCCCATTCCGGTCCGAACACGTCCTCCAGGCGGCGGCGCACGCCGGCGGTCACCGCGGGGGCCGCGCCGCCGGTGGTGACGGCGAACGACAGGTCCCCTCGCCGCACGAGGGCGGGCACCATGAAGTCGCAGGCGGACGGGTCGTCGGCGACGTTGCACAGGGCGCCGGCCGCCCGGGCGTCGTCGCGGACCGCGAGGTTCACCGCGGGGTCGTCCGTCGCGGCGATCACCAGTGTGCACCCGGTGACGTCATGCGCCTCATACCTGCGCTGTCGGTATTCGTGGATCGCGTTCTGAGCGAGCATGGTCTGGAGGCCCGGCGTGAGGACCGGGGCGACCAGGCGCACCCGTGCGCCGTGCTCGGCGAGCGTCCGGGCTCTGCCCTCGGCGATCGGTCCACCGCCGACGACACAGCACGTGCGCTCCCCGACGTCCACGTACATGGGGTAGAGCCTGCTCAACCGCGCACCCCGCGGACCGCCCCGGCGAATGCCGGCAGGTGCAGGGTAGTGGCGGGGGCGCCGTCCCCACCAGGGGCGGAATGCCCCGGCGGGTGGACGAAGGTCATTCCCCGCCGTGCTCCGCGGGCGCCGCGGCCGGTGCCGCGCCGGCATCGCCCTCGCGCTCCGCGACCAGGCGGGACAGCAGCTCGGCCTCCCGGGCGAGCCTCGCGGTCTTCATGCCGTTCACCACGACGTAGAGCAGGAGGACCACCCAGATCACCGCGTACGCGGCCACCACGTACTGGTCGCCCCCGCTCATGCGCCCGCCATCAGCGCCTCGAGGCGCGTCTTGAGGTCGCGCATCGCGCGGTCCGCGCGGCGCTGCAGGAGCTCGAGCTGCAGGAGGGTGGCGAACACGCCGAACATCGCGACGAGGCTGATGACGAACCAGATGAGCATGCTCCCGGGCATGTCCGCGCCGCCCCGGGTGAACACCACGGGGTGCACGAACGACTGGGCGACCCGCACCGAGTAGAACGACAGCGGGACGCCGGCGAAGGCGAAGATCCCGTACACCGCGGAGTACCGGGCGCGACGGTTGTCCTCCGCGGAGGAGCGCAGCACGAAGTACGCGGCGTACAGCAGGATCACGACCAGGTAGGTCACCAGGCGCGGGTCGTCCCACACCCACCAGGTGCCCCACGACGCCTTCGCCCAGATGGACCCCGTGATCACCGTGAGGACGCTGAACAGCATCCCGAGCCCCACCGACACCACGCCCACCTCGTCCCAGTGCTCCCTGCCGCCGCGCAGGTACAGGATCCCCGCGACGCACGCCACGCCGAACGCCACCAGCGACACCAGGGCGATGGGCACGTGGAAGTAGAAGATGCGCTGGATGACGCCCTGGTCGGCGTCCTCGGGGGCCACGAGGAACAGGCCGATCACCGCCAGCCCGGTGAGCAGCGCCGTGACGGTGCCGAGGCCGACGAGCCGCCGGCGCGACGCGTCAATCGTCGAGGATGTGGTCGAAGGTGGCGAAGGCAACGAGTCCGAACACTACCGCGTAGACGGCGAGGAAGACGCAGTAGCGCCAGTACTCGTCCAGCGCGTGCGCCGGTCCCAGAACGGCATGCGTGGCGCCCGCCGCGGCGATCACCACGGGGATCAACGATGGCAGCAGCAGCACCGGCAGCAGCAGCTCCCGGGCCCGGGAGAACACGCTCATCGACGCCAGGAGCGCGCCCACCAGGGCGATCGCGACGTCCGCCAGCAGGCACACCACCACCGTGAGCCCCAGGTCGGCGAAGCTCCCCTCCCGCACGAAGAAGATCATCGCCAGCGGCACGACCACCACCTGCACCGCCAGCAGGTACAGCACCAGCGCCACGGCCCGCGCGCTCATGAGCACCAGGCGCGGCACGGGCGCCGCCAGCAGGGCGTCGAGCACGCGCTGCTCGCGCTCCGCCACCCAGGTGCGGCCCACCCCCAGCACCGCGGTGAGGGCGAGGGTCGCCCAGATGATGCCGCCGGCGAACGGCGTCGCGTCGTCGGTGCGGGTGCCGATCGCGAACTGGAAGATCACCATCCCCACCAGGGCGAACAGGCCCATGGCGACGGCGGTCTCCCGCGTGCGCAGCTCCAGGCGCAGGTCTTTGGTGAGCAGCGCCCGCAGCTGGCGCGCCATCGCCGGGTTCACGAGGTGAGCTCCCGGTAGCGGTCCGCGAACGCCGCGGCGCCGAGGCCGGCGGTCTCCATGCGGCCCACGGACCTGCCGGCCCGCATGACCATCACCTCGTCCGCGAGCTCCACGGCGCGGGTGAGCTCGTGGGTCACCATCACGGCCCCGCGGCCCCCGGTGGAGAACCCCGCCAGCAGATCGTCCAGCAGGCGGGCGCCCTGCGCGTCCAGCCCCGTGTACGGCTCGTCGAGCACCAGCAGGGTGGGCTCGTGGAGCGTGAGGCGGGCGATGCCCATGCGCTGCGCCATGCCGCGGCTGAAGGTGCGCACCGGGTCGTGGGCGCGGGGCAGGAGCCCCACGCGGGACAGCGCCTCCGGGATGCGCTCCCGGAGGGCCGGCACGCCGTAGAGGTCGCCGAACAGCTCCAGGTTCTGCCAGGCCGTGAGGTCGAGGTACACCAGGGGGTCGTGGCCCAGGTAGCCCAGGTGCGGGCGAGCGCGCTGGGCGCGCGCCCCGATGTCGTGACCCACCAGCTCGATCGTGCCGGTGTCGGGCCGTAGCAGGGTGGCGAGCATGCGCAGCAGCGTGCTCTTGCCCGCGCCGTTGGGGCCCACCACCGACAGGCGGCGGCCCGGGAGGAGGTCCAGGTCCACGCCGTCCACGGCGCGACGGCCGCCGAACGCCCGCACCAGTCCCCGCGCGCGCACCAGGGCGGTCACCGGTTCCGCGGCGGCGGCTACGGGAGGGTCACCTCGAGGACCACGAACGCGATGAAGATGAGGGCCAGGATGCCGTTCGCCCTGCCGAACGCGGCCTGGATGCGGCCCTGGTCGGCGGGGTCCACGTGCAGGTTCTCGAACAGCAGCACCGCCGCGCACGCCGCGACGCCCGCGAAGTACACCCACGAGGTGCCGGCCGCGGCGCCCGCACCGGCGAGCAGGGCCACGGAGGCGGCGTGCAGGCCCCGCGTGATCCAGAGCGCACGGACGGGACCGAACCTGGCGGGCACCGAGTTGATGCCGTGCGCGCGGTCGAACTCCACGTCCAGCAGCGCGTAGATGACGTCGAACCCGCCGATCCAGGCGGCCACCGCCAGGCCCAGCAGCACCGGCGCGAGGGCGAAGGACCCGGTCACGGCGATCCAGCCGCCCACCGGCGCCAGGCCGATCACCACGCCCAGCACCAGGTGGCATGCCCACGTGAAGCGCTTGGTGTACGGGTACAGCCAGAACCCGGCGACCGGGACGGGCCACAGGTACCAGGTGATCTCCGGCAGGCGGCTCACCGCCACCAGCAGCGCCGCGAGACTCCCCGCGCTGAACCACAGGACCTGAGCGGCGGTGAGCCGTCCGCTGGGGATCTCCCGGCCGGCGGTGCGCGGGTTCGCGGCGTCGATGCGCGCGTCCACCAGGCGGTTCAGCGCCATGGCCAGGGACCGTGCCCCCACCATCGCCAGCAGCACCCACCCGATGGTGGCGGCGGACGGCCACTCCAGGCGCGCCAGCAGCGCGCCCGCGAGCGCGAACGGCAATGCGAACACCGTGTGCTTGAACCGCACCAGGCCCAGCAGGGCCGGCACGATCGCGAGCCCGGTGGCCGGGCGGGCGGCGCGTGAGGTCGTCGACACGCCCCGGATGGTATCCCCCGGCACGCCGGGCGCCGGGCTCACGGGGACGGCGGGTCGGCCGGCCCGTACCGCGCCACGCCGCCGGTGGCCAGGGCCCAGAACTGGTCGCCGTGGTCGAAGTGCCACCACTCCTCGGCGTAGTTCGTGAACCCGGCGTCGTGCATCGCCCAGAACAGCAGGCGGCGCAGGTCGCGCTCACGGCCCGGGACGTCCTCCAGCGCGCGGGTGCCGGCCTCGGGGCCGAACGCGTCGAAGCCGGTGCCCAGGTCCAGGGGCGCCCCGTCGGCGCCGGTCAGGGTGAGGTCCACCGCGCCGCCGGTGAGGTGCGGCGGGGGCGCGTACACCGAGCGCGAAGGCGGCGTCACGTACTTCGCGGCGGCCTCCTCCACGGCGTCGGCCGGCATCTCCGGGTGCACCGCGATGAGCTCCGCCAGGTACCGGTCGAACAGGGCCCGCTGGACCTCCAGCGGCCGGTAGCCGTCCCACACCGCCAGGCCCATGCCGTCCGGCAGGGACTCCGCCGCCGCCACCAGGCGCTCCGCCACGCCCCGCCGCACCCACGACCGGGGCATCGCGCCGGGGATGCCCCACCGGTGGTACTCGGCGCGGTCCGCGATGCGCGGGTGCAGTCCGTCCACGGCCACCAGCGGCTCGTCGACCGCCTCGATGGGGACCTCCCGCCACCCGAAGTTCGGCAGCAGGTGCGGGATGGGCCTCAGCCCGTCCACTCGCGGGCCTCCACGTGCCAGCCGGGATCGGCGCCCTCGGCGATCGCCACGAACGGCGGCACCACGCCGCGGGGGTGCGGCACCGTCGCCGGGTCCTCGTGCGGGTACGCGGCGGCCCGCATCGCCGTGCGGGTCCCGCCGGGGTTCACCGCCACGCAGCGGATCCCGCGATCCGCGAGCTCCTCGCGCAGCATGCGGGTGGCGGCGTCCATCGCGGCCTTCGTCACGCCGTACCCCGCCCACCCGGCACGGCCGGCGGCACCCGAGCTCACGTTCACGATCGCGCCGCCGTGCCCCATCGCCGGGAGTATGGCCTGCGTGAAGCGCAGCGTGCCCACCAGGTTCGCGGCCACGACGGCCTCCAGCTCGCCAGGCGGGACGTCCTCGAGCGGCACCCGGGAGCCCAGCATCCCGGCGTTGTTCACCAGCACGTCCACCCGTCCCAGCGCCAGGATCGCCGCCCGCGCCGCCGCCGCGACGCCGCCCGGGTCGGCGAGGTCCAGCACCACGCCGGACGGCGGATCCCCCGGCCCGCGCGCGGCGCGCAGGAACGCGTCCAGCCGGCCCGCCTCGCGCGCGGTCCCGACCACGTGGGCGCCCTCGGCCACGAAGGCCTCGGCCACCGCGCGGCCGACGCCCCGTGAGGCGCCGGTCACGATGGCGCGGACGCCGTGCAGGCGCGGTGCGCCCACGGCCGCGGTCAGCTCCCGGGGGGTGTCCCCTGCACGAACTGCGCCGGGGTGGACTCGTCGATCTGCTTCTTCGCCGGGATGGGGGTGCTCTCCGCGTCCCTGCCCGCGACGCTCGCGACGTAGGCCGCGATGTCATGCGCGTCCTGGCCGCTCACCAGGTCGCGCGGCATGGGCGGCTGGGCCCACGAGATCCACCGGTGGACGACGCCGCGGAACTGGTCGTCCGGCATGCCGGACAGCCGCGACCCGCGCCACGCGTCGTCGAGGTTGGGACCCTGCTGACCCTTCGTGCCGGCGTCGCTCAGCGCGTGGCAGCCGCCACACGACGCGGTGAACAGCTTCTTCCCGTTCGCGGTGTCCGCCGCCGGCTGCCCGCAGCCCGACGCGATGACCATCACGACACCGCTGGCGAGCGCGACCGCCGCGCCCCGAACTCCTCGCATGGACCGCCCTTCGCGCATCAGATGAGGTACACCACGACGTAGAGGAAGACCCAGACCACGTCGACGAAGTGCCAGTACAGGGATGCCGCGTTCAGCGGCGTCGACCACTGCGGCGTGAAGTCGTGCGCCCGCTTCACCCGCAGGTAGCAGATGAGCAGCAGGCACAGACCCACGAACACGTGGAGGCCGTGGAACCCGGTGAGGGTGTAGAACGCGGCACCGAACGCCTTGTCCTGCGGCGTGAAGCCCAGGTGCACGTACTCGTTGATCTGGACCACGAGGAACGTGAGGCCCAGGAACATGGTCACGAGCAGGCCGCGCTCGAGGCCCTTCCGGTCACCGTGCTTCAGGCGGTGCTCCGCGAACCACACCGTGAACGAGGAGAACACCAGGAACAGGGTGTTCACGCCGGTCAGGACGACCGGGGGCTCGAACCGCTCGCCGGTCGCGATGTCCTTGACCGGCGGCCAGTCGTTGTCCGCGATGTTGTAGCGGACCATGAAGTACGCGGCGAAGAACGATGCGAACAGCATCGCCTCCGAGCCGATGAAGATGATCATCGCCAGCATGCCCCGGCTGATCCCCGACCCCCGGCCGGGGGTCGCGACATCGCCGTGCGACGCGATCGTTGCGGTGTGCTCGGCTGCCATCGGACCTCCTACGCGCCCGACGGCGCGGCCGGCGCCTCGGTGTCGACGACGACGTGTTCCACGGCGGTGTCGCCCACGGCGGCGCGCACCTGCCCGACCACCCAGCCGGTGCTGCGGCGGTAGCTGGCCACCAGGACGGTGTCCACCCCGTAGTCCGTGCGGGCGATCTTCGCGGCCGCGCCCGGGTCACCGTCGACCACCTCGCCGGCGGCCTGGATGCCCGAGTCCTGCAGCTGCTCGATGAGGGCGCGTGTGCGCACCGTGGCCTCGTCGCGCGCGCGGTCGGCGTCGTCGCTACAGCCCGGGCTGTCGAGCGACAGCGGGCAGAGGATGACGACGCCCAGCGGCTGCTCGTCGGCGCGGGAGCGCAGCGCGGCCACCAGGCCGGCGTCCCCGATGGTGTCGTTCGCGATCACCGCGACCCGGCGGACGGCGCCGGAGCGCACCGCGGTGCGCGCGTCGTCACCGAGCACGGTGACGCGGGTCACGGCCAGGCCCGAGGCCTTGCGGATGCGGTCGACCATGTCCTGCCGCATCCACGCCGACTCGGCGAGCGGGAGGGTCGCCAGGAAGATCTCGTGCGCCGGCTCCTCCTCCTGCACGCGCTTCACCGCCTCCAGCGGGCTGAGGTCCTCGACCGTGCCGCTGGCGTCGATGCCGGCCTCTGCGAGCACGGCGAGGGCGATCTGCAGGCGGCGCTCGGCGGCCCTGTGGTCCTCGCCCTTGGCGGGCACCACGAGGGTGAAGCGCCAGAAGCCTTCGGCGGCCTTCGCGCGCACCTGGTCCAGCAGGCCCGACGACGCGATGGTGCGGTTGGCGACCACGAGGATGGTCCGCTTCTCGGTCTCGGTGAGCTCGCCGCCGCCCAGGTGGTCCCCCGCGTACACCACCGCGTGGCGCGCGCCGGGGATGCCGTACTGGTACGGGCCGCCCACGACCTGGGGCTCGGCGTCGAAGTTGAACAGGCTGGGCGGGGACGAGACCAGCCACTCCAGGCTGCGCCCGCGCCACGGGTTCCACGGGGCCGGCGCGCCCTTCTTCCAGCTGTAGATCATGTTGTAGAAGAAGATCGCCGTCCCGATCACCATCCCGAGGCTGGAGATGGAGACGATGAGGTTCATGTCGGCGAACCGCTCGTCGTAGTCGGCCACGCGCCGCGGCATGCCCAGCGCCCCCAGCCAGTGCTGTGGGAAGAACGTGCCGTTGAAGCCCACGAACGTCAGCCAGAAGTGCCACTTGCCGAGCGTCTCGCTGTACATCTTCCCGGTCATCTTCGGGAACCAGTAGTACGTACCGGCGAAGATGGTGAACACCGACCCGCCGAAGAACACGTAGTGGATGTGCGCCACCACGAAGTAGGTGTCGGTGAGGGCGATGTCGCTGGTGAGCGTGCCCAGGAAGACCCCGGAGAGCCCGCCGATCACGAACGTGAAGATGAACCCGAGCGCCCAGATCATGGGTGTCTTCAGGTGGATCTTCCCGTTCCAGATCGTCCCGAGCCACGAGAAGATCTTCACGCCGGTCGGCACCGCGATGACGATCGTGGTGATCATCATGGGGATGCGCAGCCATGAGGCCATGCCGCTCACGAACATGTGGTGCGCCCACACGCCGAAGCCCAGCAGGGCGATGGCGACCGTCGAGAAGGCGACGGCGCGATACCCGAAGATGGGTTTCCTGGCGAAGGTCGACACGACCTCGCTGATGATGCCGAAGCCGGGCAACATCATGATGTACACGGCTGGATGTGAATAGAACCAGAAGACGTGCTGGTACATGATCACGTCCCCGCCGTTCGCCGCGTTGAAGAAGTTCGTTCCCACGACGCGGTCGAAGAAGGTCATGAACTGCGACCCGGCGATGAAGGGCGTGCCGAAGACCACCAGCCCGGAGGTCGTGGCGTTGGCCCACACCAGCAGCGGCATGCGCCACACCGTCATGCCCGGCGCGCGCATGGTCATGATCGTGACCAGGAAGTTCAGCGCGGTGGCGATGGACGAGGCGCCGGCGAACTGCACCGCGCACTCGAACAGCGTCTGGCCGGTGGTGCCCTGCACCGACAACGGCGGGTACGCCGTCCAGCCGGAGCTGAAGGAGCCCACGAACGGCGCCACCGCCAGCATGACGCCGGCCGGGAGGAGCAGCCAGAACGACAGCGCGTTGAGGCGCGGGAACGCCATGTCCTTCGCGCCGATCATCACGGGCAGCACGTAGTTCGCCAGGCCCGCGAAGGACGGGATCACGAAGCCGAAGATCATGATGGTGGCGTGTGCCGAGAAGTACCCGTTGTACGTCTCGGCGTCCGCGAACTGCATGCCCGGCTGGGCGAGCTCGAGGCGGACGAGCTCGGCGAGCAGGCCACCGACCACGAAGAAGGAGAAGGTGGCGACCATGTACTGGATGCCGATCACCTTGTGGTCGGTGTTCGGCCGGAGGTAGTCCCGCCAGCTCTTGGCGCCGTGGAGTGAGTGGTCCTCGAAGTCGACGCGCTTGCCCCGGAGGTACGCCCACCACCAGTCGAAGCAGCCGATGCCGATCACGAAGCCCATGCCGGCGAACATGGTGATGGCCGCGTAGTAGGCCTGCGGCTGCCACAGCGGGTCCATCCCGAAGACCAGCCGGAAGAAGTACACCAGCGCGATACCTGCGATCGCGCCGGAGATCGTCCACACGATCGCGCGCTTCCACCAGTACCACAGCGGCTTGGGCGGCGCGTGGTGGCCGTGGCCGTGTTCGGTGTGCGCGTGTGTGGGTGCGTGTGTCGCCATCTCGCTAGCTGTCCTCGTGGTCTGCCGTGGTGCGGGCTGAGGGCATCCTCAGGTCAGTTGGTGGGAGCGGGGGCGGGCGCGCCGGCGGCCCTGGCCGTCGCCGCGGACTGCCGCTTCCACGCCTCGTAGTCGGCCTGGGTCTTCACGATCGCCTGGGAGCGCATGATCCCGTGACCGGCGCCGCAGAGCTCGGCGCAGATGAGCGGGTACGTGCCCACGCGTGTCGGGTCGATCAGGAGGTTCGTCGTGACGCCGGGGACCACGTCCTCCTTCAGCCGGAACTCCGGGACCCAGAGGTCGTGGATGACGTCGGAGGAGCGCATGATCAGCTCGACCTGACGACCCTGCGGGAGCACCAGGTCGCCGGTGGTGAAGCCGGCGTCGCGGTACGTGAACTCCCACGCGAACTGCCAGGCGTGGACCTCGATGATCTCCCGGTCGCTCGCCACCGCCTCGTTCCGGCCCGTCGTGACGGACGACCAGATGCCGATGACGGCCAGGAGGAGCACCGGGATGACGGTCCAGACGATCTCGAGGCGGGTGTTGCCATGGCTCGGCGGGCCGTCGCTCTCGTCGCCGGGGGGGGCGCGGAAGCGCCAGGTGGCGTACACGAGGAAGGCCGTGACGCCGGTGAAGATGACGCCGGAGGCGATGACCAGGAACCACATGAGGTGGTCCGCGCGGACCGCCTGCTCGGATGCCTGGTCGGGCCACCAGTCGACGCCGAAGATGACTGCTGCTGTGATCGCCCCGATGACAAGGTGGAGGACCACCAGGGGGGCCAGATGACGGTTCTTCATCGCCGGGCGAAGGTATCACCCGGTGAGATTGCGGGTGATCCGCAGTCGGGATGTCAAGTGTCCCCGCGTCGGTGCGGATCGCACCGAACCTTGTGCTCAGGCTGCGGCCGGGCGGGGGATCCGTGACAGGGCGAAGGCCAGGCAGAGCCCCATGAGGACCGCGCCCACGGCGAGCGGCGCCCCGGGGGTCACGTAGTCGAACAGGGCCCCGGCGGTCACCGGGCCCGCGATCCGGGCGATGCCGCTCGTGGAGGCGGCGAGGCCGAGGATGCCGCCCTGCTCCTCCTCGGGGGCGGCGTGGGAGATGAGCGCCGACAGGGTGGCGAACGCGAGCCCGGAGGCGAGGCCCAGCACCACCAGCGCGATGAGCAGCAGCCACAGCTGCTGGGCGGCGGCCATGAGGCCCAGGCCGGCGGCGGTGCCGGCGAGCCCCCACAGCATCACCTGCCGCTCCCCCTGCGCGGCGACGAGGCGCCCCACGAGCCCGCCCTGACTGGCGGCGGCCGCGATGCCGACCACCACGAAGAGCATCCCCATGTCGACGGCGTCGTAGCCGAACCGCCGGTCGCCCAGCAGCGCGAACGTGGACTCCATGCCGACGAACGCGAACGTCGCCAGGAACGACAGGGCGATGAGGGGCCCCAGGTCGTGGCTGGCGAACGCCCGCCGGAACTGCTCGATGCGCGGCACGTGCGGGGTCTCGGTGCCGGGCTTCCGCGACTCCGGCAGCCGGACCCAGGCCAGCGCGAAGTTCGCGGCGGCGAGGGCCGCGGCGAAGTAGAAGGGCGCGGCCTGGTCGATCGCCGACAGGCCGGCGCCGATCGCGGGGCCCAGGATGAAGCCCAGCCCGAAGGCCGCGCCGATCATCCCCATGCCCTTCGCCCGCTCCTCGCGGGTGGTCACGTCCGCGACGTACGCCTGCGCCGCCCCGTAGGACGCGCCGGAGATGCCGTTGAGGATGCGGGCCACGAACAGCACCAACAGGCTGTTCGCGACGCCGATGAGCAGCGACGAGACGGCGCTGCCGGCGAGGGTCACCAGGATCACCGGGCGCCGGCCCACCCGGTCCGACAGGCGGCCCCACAGGGGGGCGAACAGCACCTGCATGAGCGAGTAGGACGCCGACAGCAGGCCGATCTCGGTGGGCGACGCGCCGAACGTCTCGGCCCACAGCGGCAGGATCGGCAGGACGATGCCGAATCCGATGAGGTCGATCAGGACCGTCGTGAAGACGATCATCAGGGGCGTGTTCACGCGCCCCGAGCCCCGTCGCGGGCTCACCGGCGGGTCACGCGGCGTCGATGGCCATCGCGACGAACAGCAGCGCCAGGTACAGCAGGGAGTAGTGGAACGTGGCGCGTGCCATCCCGACGCCGGGCCTGCGCCACAGCATCCACGCGAGCGTGAGGAACACCCCGCCCAGCACCAGCGCGGAGACGAGGTAGAAGAGCCCGGCGACGCCCGCGGCGGCGGGCAGCACCGTGACGCCGATCATCACGACGGTCCACAGCAGGATCTGCAGCCGGGTGGCGTCGTCGCCGTGCACGACCGGCAGCATGGGCACCCCCGCCGCGGCGTAGTCGCGCTTGAGCAGGAGGGCGAGGGCCCAGAAGTGCGGCGGGGTCCAGTAGAAGATCACCGCGAACAGGAGCCAGGCGTACAGGCCCAGGTTCCCGGTGACCGCGGCCCAGCCCACCAGCGGCGGGAACGCGCCGGCGGCGCCGCCGATCACGATGTTGTGGACCGTGCTGCGCTTGAGCCAGAGCGTGTAGATCCCCACGTACACGACGAGGCCGGCCAGGCCCATCGCGGCGGTGAGCGCGTTCGCGGCGAGCCCGAGGATCACCGCGGAGGCGACGCCGCAGGCGACGCCGAACACCAGCGCCCGCGCGGGGGTGACGCGGCCCGCGACCACCGGGCGGCCGTCGGTGCGCTTCATGTGGCCGTCGATGTCGCGGTCGACGTAGTGGTTGATGGCGTTCGCCCCGCCCGCGGCGAGGTAGCCGCCCACCATGGTCCACAGCAGGAGCATGCCGTCCGGCGCGCCGTGGGCCGCGATGAACATGGCCATCGCGGTGGTGACCAGCAGCAGCGAGATGACCCGGGGCTTGGTGAGCTTGACGTAGTCGCTCACCACGGCGGCGATCCCGCCGTGGGCGCGGGTGGCGGTGACCACCTCGGTGCTCACGCGAGCCCCGATGCGGCGAGCAGGCCGACGACCGCCAGCAGCGGCACGACGGTCCAGACGACGTCCAGCAACTGGGCGCGCCGGGTGAGCGCCGGGTCGCGGAGGGTCACCAGGTGGCGGAGGATGAGAAGTGCGGTCGGCACGATCGCGATCGCGGCGATGACGAGCGCCGTCAACCGGAGCGGCGAGTGGGCCAGGTCGCTCATAGAACCCGAGGATACCCCAGCGAACCCGGCCGGCGACGAGCGTCGAGGTCACGGTTTCGGGGTACGGCCGACCCCGTTTTCCACATGCGGGCTTCCCGTACGCGATCACGCCGCGGGCCGCTCCGCGGCAGACTTCACGACCGATGGGGGACACCGCCGACATCGTCGTCCTGGGTGCGGGACCCGCCGGGCTGGGCGCCGGGCTGGCGGCCGCACGGGCCGGCGCGCGGGTCGTGGTGGTCGAGGCCCGTGAGCGCGTGGGAGGGCTGTGCGTCACCGACCGGCGCGGGGACGTGCGGTTCGACTGGGGCGGCCACGTGCCGTTCGTCCGCGACGCGGCGCGGCTGCGCTGGCTGCGGGGGCTCCTGGGCGACGACCTGGTGTGGGTGCCCCGGCCGGTGGCCTCGTTCCGGGACGGCCGCGTGCGCCCCGGCAGGTACCTCGACCAGCGGGCCGACGGGCGGCTGGGCACCCCGGCGGGACCTGCGGTCGACCCGCCCCCGCCGTCGAGCTCGGCGCAGGACGTGCTGAACGAGACCTTCGGCGCCGCCCTGGTGGACCGGGAGATGCGCCCGTACCTGGAGAAGATCGACGGGGTGCCGCTGGCCCGCATCCCGGGTCCCCGGCCGCTGCGGCTCATGCGCGACCAGGCCGCCCCCGACGGCTTCTGGTTCCCGCGACTGGGCATCGGCCGGCTCATGGACGCCATGGCGGAGGCCATCGCCGCGGCGGGCGGGACCGTCCACACGGGCACGCGGGTGCGGGGCATCGAGGCGCCGGGCGGCCGGGTCGCAGGCGTCGCGCTGGAGGGGCCGGGGGCGCCGGACCGCATCGTCACGGACCGCCTGGTGGTGAGCGCCGCGCCGGGCCGCGCCGCCGTGCTGTTGCGGCCGGACCCGCCGGACCTTCCGGACCTGCGCATGCGCGCCGTGGTCATCGTGGTGCTCGCCGTGTCCGGCGGACCGCTCACCGGCGAGGCGTGGGTGCAGGTGGACGACCCCGCGGTGCCGGCGGCCCGGATCTTCGAGATGGGCAACTGGAGCCCGGACATGGCGCCGGGCGGCGACACGGTGATCGGGTTCGAGTGCTACTGCCACCCGCTCCCGGAGGACCCGGTGTGGGGCGCCTCCGACGCGGACCTGGCGACCCGGTGCGCCGCTTCGCTCGCCGCGCCCCTGGGGTGGCTGGACGACCCGGCCCGCGCCCGGTGCGTGGCGGTCGTGCGCCTGCCGGTGGCCTATCCCCTGCCCGACCTCGCCCAGCTGGAAGCCGCGGGGGCGGGGGCGCGGATCCTGGCGGGGGTCGAGGGGGTCGTGCTCGCGCCGGGCGCCGCCGTGATCGAGGCGGTCGAGCACGGCGAGGCGGCCGTGGCGGCCCCCTGACACCGGGCGGTAGCCTGGGCGCCATGGCGACGATCCCGATGACCGCGGTCGACCGGTTCCGGGCGATCCTGGGCGACGACCGGGTGCTGCAGGCCCCCACCGAGCGACTGCTGTACGGCAAGGACGGCTCCATCGCCGAGGGCGACTGCGGCCTGGTGCTGCTGTGCGAGACCACCGGGGAGGTGTCGGCGTGCCTGCGGGCCGCCGCCGAGGAGGGCCTGCCCGTCGTGCCGCGCGGGTCCGGCACGGGCCTCGCAGGCGGGGCGATCCCGCTGGACGGCTCGGTGGTGCTGTCGGTGGCCCGGATGCGGCGGGTCATCTCCGTCGACCCGCTCACCCCCTGCGCGTGGGTGGAGCCGGGCGTGCTGAACCTCGACATCAGCACCGCCGTGGCGCACCTGGGCCTGCACTACGCGCCCGACCCGTCCAGCCAGGCGGCGTGCAGCATCGGCGGCAACGTCGCGACCAACGCGGGCGGCCCGCACTGCCTGGCCTCCGGGGTCACCTCCCAGCACATCCTGGGCGTCGAGATCGTGCTGCCCGACGGCGAGGTGCTCACGATCGGCGGTCCGGCGCCCGACCCCGCCGGGTACGACCTGCGCGGGTTCGTGGTGGGCGGCGAGGGCACCCTGGGCGTGGTCACGAAGGTCTGCGTGAAGCTCACCCGCGACCCGCCGGCCGTCACGACCCTGCTCGTGGACTTCCCGTCGGTGGCGTCCGCCGGGGCGGCGGTACGGGACATCATCGCGGAGGGGGTCATCCCGGCCGCCATGGAGATGATGGACCGCGTGATGGTGCGGGCCGTGGAGCAGTTCGTGAACGCCGGTCTGCCGGTGGACTCCGCCGCGCTGCTGCTGGTGGAGGTGGACGGCACGCCCGCGCAGGTGGCCGAGCAGGCCGCCGCCGTGGAGCGCATCTGCCGTGACAGCGGCGCCGCGAGCGTCCGCACCGCCCGCGACGAGGCCGAGCGGGCCCTGTTCTGGAAGGCCCGGAAGAACGCGTTCGGCGCGGTGGCGCGCATCGCGCCGAACTACTACCTGCACGACTGCGTCGTGCCGCGCACCCGGCTGGTGGAGGTGCTGGAGAGCATCGCCGCGATCGGCGAGAAGCACGGCCTGGTGATCATGAACGTGTTCCACGCGGGCGACGGCAACCTGCACCCCCTCATCGCGTTCGACCGCCGCGACCCCGTGCAGGTGGACAGGGTGCTCGCCGCCGGCACGGACATCATCGAGGCGTGCGTCGCGGTGGGCGGGACCCTGTCCGGTGAGCACGGCATCGGCCTGGAGAAGCGGGACTACATGCCCCTGCAGTTCGCGCCGCTCGACCTGGACGCCCAGTGCCGCGCCCGGGAGGCGTTCGACCCCGACGGCCGGCTCAACCCGCGCAAGGTCCTGCCCGCCGGCGCCAAGTGCGGGGAGCTGGTGCTGGACGCCGGCTCCCTCCCCGAGGGGACCTGGCTGTGACCACGGTGCGGACCCCCGCCACCCGGGAGGAGCTGGCGGAGCTCCTGCGCGCCGCGTCGGCCGAGGGCGCGCCGGTGGCCGTCGCCGGGGCCGGCACGGCCTCCCGCCGCGGGCCGGCCACGGACCCGCCGGAACGGGTCATCTCGACGCTGGGCCTGGACCGGATCATCGGCCACGAGCCCGCCGACCTGACGGTGACCGTGGAGGCCGGCTGCCGCCTGCAGACCCTGCAGGCGGCGCTCGCCGAACGCGGCCAGACGTGGATGCAGGCGCCGGCACGGCCGGGCGCGACGGTGGGCGGCGTGCTGTCCACCGCCGCGTCGGGCCGGCGCCGGCTGCGGTACGGGCCGGTGCGCGACAGCCTGCTGCAGGTGGTGCTCGCCACCGGCGACGGCCGCATCGTCTCGGCGGGCGGCAAGACCGTGAAGGGCGTGGCGGGCTACGACATCCCGCGTCTGGTGGTGGGGGCGCTGGGCACCCTCGGGGTGATCCTGGAGGTCACGCTCAAGCTGTGGCCGGTGCCCCCGTCGTCCGGGTGGTTCACCGCCACCGGAGACGTCGCCGCGCTGGCGGAGCTCGGGGAGGCGCTGCGCCGCGACCTGCACCTGCCCGCCGCGGTGCTGCTGGAGCCCGGCCGTCTGAGCGCCGAGATCATCGGGCCGCCCGCCGACCTGGTGCCGCCCCCCGGGATGGCCGCCGCGGACGCCCCGCCCGAGCCCGCGTGGGGCGCCGAGGTGCTGGTGGGCGTGCCGCCCACGCGGCTGCCGGCGCTCGCCGCGGCGCTCACCGCCCTGGGCCGCCCGTTCCAGGCCGAGCTGGGGGTGGGCACCTGCCGCGTGGGCGTGGAGACCGCGGAGGACGTCGCCGCGGTGCGCGCCGCGGCGCTGGAGCAGGAGGGCCACGCCGTGGTCGCCGACGCCCCGCCGGAGCTCCGCGCCGACCCGTGGGGCCCGCCGCCGCCGGGGGTGCGGCTCATGGAGCGCCTGCGCGACGCCTTCGACCCGGCTCACGTCCTGAACCCGGGCCTGTTCATCGGCGACGCGGTACGGTCGGCCGCGTGAGCCATGAGGTCCGCATCCCGCCGCGGGGCACGCCCAACTGGCTGCCGGGCGTCCTCGCGCCCGACGAGGAGGACGTGGTGAGCTGCGTCTCCTGCGGCCTGTGCCTCCCGCACTGCCCCACCTTCCGGGTGACGGGCCGGGAGACCGCCTCGCCGCGCGGGCGCATCTTCGCGATGCGGGCGGTCACCGAGGGCCGCGCCGAGGTGGACGGCGAGTTCGCCACGATGATGGACGAGTGCCTGGCGTGCCGCGCGTGTGAGACGGCCTGCCCCAGCGGGGTGCCGTTCGGCCGCATGATCGAGGCGGCCCGCGCCCAGGTCGAGGCCCGGCGGCCGCTGCCGGAGCGCACCGCCCGGCGACTGGGCATCGGGTGGGTGCTGGGGCGGCCCTGGGCGATCGGGCTCATGGGCACGGGCCTGGCCCTGTCGCAGGCCACCCGCCTGGAGCGCCTGGTGCCGGCGCGGTTCTCGCGCACCGCCCCGCGGGTGGGCCTGCGCGGGCTGCTGCGGCGCATCCCGGACGAGCTGGGCGACGGCCCCACCGCCTGCGTGCTCACCGGCTGCGTGATGGACGTGGCCTTCCGCGACGTGCAGGCCGCCACGATGCGCGCCGTCGCCGGGGCGGGCCACCGGGCCGTGCGCGGGCGGCCGCGGGGCTGCTGTGGGGCGCTCGCCATGCACCACGGCCATCCGGAGGCCGCGAAGGCCATGGCCCGGGAGCGCATCGCCGAGTTCGAGGGTGCCGACGTGGTCGTGGTGAACGCCGCCGGCTGCAGCAACCACATGAAGACCTACGGGCACCTGCTGGCCGACGACCCGGAGTGGGGCGAGCGCGCCGCCAGGGTGGCCGCCAGGGTGCGCGACCTCCTGGAGCTCGACCTGCAGCCCCGCACCGCCGAGCGCGGGGCCATCGCCGTGCACGACGCCTGCCACCACGTGAACGGCCAGGACATGCGTGCCCCGCTGCGCGAGGTGCTGCGGCGCGCCGGCGCCCGGCCGGTGGAGATCCCCGACGACGGCCGCTGCTGCGGCGCCGCCGGCCTGTACTCGGTGCTGCAGCCGGAGCTCTCCGGCGATCTGCGGCTCCAGAAGGCCCGGGCGATCGCCGCGAGCGGCGCGACGCTGGTGGCCGTCGCCAACCCCGGCTGCGCCATCCAGATCCAGAACGGCCTGCGCGAGATCGGCGCGCCGGTGCGGGTGATCCACCCGGCCGAGCTCATCTGACCGCTACGCGATGAGGCGCAGCTGCTCGCCCTGGGGGGCGGGCCGCGCGGGACGGCGGGTGCCGCGCGGCGTCGCGGGGGTGGCCGGCAGGCCTCCTGCCCGGCGGATCATCCGGCGGATCAGCGCCTCGTGGTCGCGCCGCGCGTCCTGGGGGGCGTGGCTGCGCGGGTACCGCCGGACGTAGTCCGCCACCAGCTCCGGGCGGGTCTCGCGCAGCCATTCCATGTAGTGCTCGCGCACCCCGGGCCGCAGGTGCAGCAGGATCGAGCTGATCCCCACCGCGCCGGCCCGCACGGCGGCGCGCACCACGTCCTCCAGCATCGCCGGGTCGTCGGTGATGCCCGGCAGCACGGGTGCGATGAACACCCCGCACGGGATCCCGGCCGCGTTGAGCCGGGCGACGGCGTCCATGCGGCGCAGCGGGTTCGGCGTGCCGGGCTCCGTGGCCCGCCAGGCCTCCCGGTCGAGCGTGCCGATGGACAGGTCGGTGCGCACGTCGGTGCGCGCCACGGCGGCCCCCAGCACGTCGAGGTCGCGCAGGATGAGGGTCGACTTGGTGAGCACCGAGAACGGGTTGGCCGCCTCCCCCAGCGCCCCGACGATGCCCCGGGTGAGCCGGTACCGGCCCTCGGCGGTCTGGTAGGGGTCGGTGTTGGTGCCCATCGCGATGTGCTCGCCCCGCCAGCGCGGCGACGCGACCTCCGCCCGCACGCGTTCCACGGCGTTCACCTTCACCACGATGCGGCGGTCGAAGTCCTCGCCGGCACCCAGGCCCAGGTACTCGTGCGTCGGGCGCGCGAAGCAGTAGACGCAGGCGTGGCCGCAGCCCCGGTAGGCGTTGATCGTCCACCGGAACGGCATCGCCGACGCCTCCGGCACGCGGTTGATGACCCGTCCCGCGCGCACGTGCAGCAGCTCGAGGCCCACCAGCTCGCCCCGTCCGGGCATTCGGTCGACCGGGTCGCCCAGCAGGTCGGTCTGGCCGCCGTCGTCGTCGGCGAGTCGCCACCGCAGGGTCTGCTGGGCCGTCTCCATGCGGGCGATCATACCGAACACGTGTTCCTCCATGAATGTTCGGAAGATGGCACGCCCGACGAATCACAGCGCACCGTCCTTCGTCGTCTCGTCGGCGTCGATGATCGTCTCGCCTTCTCCGTCCGGCGCTTGGAAGCCGGCCACGAAGCGTTCGAAGAGCGCGTCGGTGATCGGGATCGCAGCGTTCGCGTCGAACCGTTCTGCGCGCGCGGCGAGTCGCTCGCGCAACCGCCCAGGACTGACCTTGAGATAGACCAGCTCCCAGCGGCCGCCCGATGCGACGACGAGGCGCTTGTACCGGTCTCGCGCCGAGCGCTCCCAGAAGCTGTAGTCCACAACCACGTCTCGTCCGGCACCGATGAGCTCGACGAGCCGCTCCTGCAGAACGGCCTCGGCCTCGGCCGAGTGCTGCTCGTACATCGACGGGTCGAAATCGATGCCGTAGCGCCCGAAGCGCTCCCAGACCTCCTCGTCGATGGACAGCCGCACGAAGCCCTGAGCCTCAAGCTCCTTGGCGTGGGTCGTCTTGCCGGCGCCGGCAATGCCGCACATGAGCACAACGCGCGACGGACGCGGCGACTCGCTGGCCTGGCCACTCATCGCACCCATGCTCCCACCCATGTCGGCGTGAAGCGGCATCGCGCGCAGGGCCGTGTCCCCGTGTCCTTCCTCGGCAATCGAGAAAACCGGTGGTCGCTGCGTCCGGGCGTTGAGGGGCTCCGGGGTGCGCCCGTCCGGACGAAATGGGGAGTAGAGATCCGGAGATATGGGGAGTAGAAACGGGGAAGTATGGGGATTAGGGCCCTGCTTCCGCTACACTCAGCCACGTGGATACCCACTACATCTACCGTGTCGTCGATGACGACCTGGACGAACTGCTTCCCTCCATCAGGGCGATCTCCCTTGAAGGGCCAAAAGCGGTGGGGAAGACCCTCACCGCCAAACGGCGAGCGAAAACCACCCATCGACTCGACGATCCGGCCCAGCTCGCGCTGCTCGAGGCCGACATGGAGCGGCTCACCGAGGGAGCGCCCCCGATCCTGGTGGACGAGTACCAGCGGCTGAATGGCGCATGGGATCGGGTGCGTCGCGCGGTCGACGATGGGGCCGGACCGTTCTTGCTCACCGGGTCGGCGTCCTCGGACCAGCAGCGCCACTCCGGTGCGGGACGCATCCTCATCCTCCGGATGCGTCCGCTCGCGCTTTCCGAACGGGGGCTGTGCACACCGACCGTCTTCCTCCGCGACCTCGCTGCGGGGGGAAAAGGGCGCCTTGACGGCCGTTGCCCGGTGCGACTCGACGGCTATGTCGATGAGATCCTCCGCTCCGGGTTCCCGGAGATCCGCAGGTTGAACGGGCGGCCGCTCAACCTGCAGCTGGACGGCTACCTCGAGCGCATCGTCGACCGGGACGTCCCGGACGAAGCGGGCCTGAAGGTGCGCCGGCCGGCGGCGCTTCGCGCGTGGCTCGCCGCCTACGCGGCGGCCACCGCCACCTCCGCCGACTACAAGAAGATCGCTGAGGCCGCCGCGCCGAACTCGGGCGGCGACGTCCTGGACCGAAAAACGGCGCAGCACTACCGCGACGTGCTCACGCGGCTGTGGATCCTGGACCCGCTGGAGGCGTGGGTGCCGACCAGGAACCGTCTGACGCGTCTCACCGCATCGTCGCGCCACCAGCTCACCGACACGGCCCTTGCGGCGCGCCTGCTCGGGGTCGGCGCGCCGGTGCTGCTCGGGCGGGCGACGCAGCCGGGAGGCATGCCGGTCATCGCCCGTGACGGCACGCTCGCCGGCGCGCTCTTCGAGTCGCTCGCTGTGCAGAGCGTCCGGGTCTACGCCCAGCGCATCGACGGCCGCGTGTTTCACCTGCGCACCAGGAACGGCGAGCGTGAGGTCGACATGATCGTCGAGCTGCCGGATGGCCGGGTCATCGCGATCGAGGTGAAGATGGCGCAAACCGTCGACGGCCACGACGTGCGCCACCTGCGCTGGCTTCAGGACCGCCTCGGCGATCGGCTCGCCGATGCGCTCGTCATGACCACCGGCCCCGAGGCGTACCGCCGCCAGGACGGGATCGGCGTCGTCCCCGCGGCACTTCTCGGCCCATGAGGACGACGAGGAGGCCAGGAGACGGAGCGGCGGCTCGTCGCGAGGCCGGCTCACGAACACCCGTGCCCGCTCCCCGAGGTGACCAACGTCCCTGAGATGTCCGGGCGAGGCGCGAGGGAGCGGACGGTCACGATGCCGCCTCACGGGGCCGGAGTCAGGCGGACGGGCGACCCGCCGATGGTGAGGTCATGGACTCCCCCGCCGGCCGCCGTGCCGCCTGGATCGCCGGCATCGTGCTCATCGTGCTCGCGGTGGCCGCGGCGCCGGGCGTCGCGGTCCTCTGGCCGGACGAGTACGCCACGTTCGAGGACTCGGTGCTCGGGGCGGCGCTGGTGTGCGTGCCCGTGCTCGCGGTGGGGATCGGCCTCTGGGTGTGGGGCCGGCGGAGTGCGGCGGACGGGGCCCGCGGCACGCCCCGCATCGCGGCGCTCGCGCTGGGCCTGGCGGTGGCCGCCGTCGCGGCGCCCTGGGTGGGTGCCCTCGTCGCGTGGGAGGAGGGCGGCTTCTTCATCGGCGTCGCCGCCACCGTGGTGCTGTCCGCCGGCGGCGCGGTCGCCGGGGCCATCGCCCGCGGGCGGTCTCCGCACGGGTCCCCCGGGCGGCGGCGGGCCACCGCCGCGATGTGGCTGGCGGCGCTGGGCTTCGCCGCGACCCTCGCGGTCGCCGCGCTCGTCGTGATCTGGATCGTGAGCACGTTGGAGTAGGTTGCGGCCCCGTTCGCCCCGGGTCCACCCCGGCCTCACCCCCGGGTCACGGTCCCGCGCGCCTGACTCCGGTGGGAGTGGTCAGCGCAACACGATGCGACGGGTCAGGGTCTTCCTGCCCTGGGTGATGCGGACACTCATCGGCACGCCCTTCAACCTGGCGCGCAGCGTCTTTCCGACGGGCGTGAGTCGCAGACGCATCGTGATCGTCCCCGCACCGCCGGCCTTCGCACGCGCCTTCGCCACCACCACCGGTGCGCCGCGGCGCCCCACCCGCCTTGCGGGAACGGTGCCGGTCACCGCGACCGCACCCGCGGCCGGCGCGGTCACCGGGAGTGCCAGACCCGCCGCCGCGAGGACGCGGAGCGTGGCCGTCTTCGGGGTCTTCACCGTGAACGGCGCCGGAGTCGTCGAGCCGCCACCGCCACCACCGCCCGGATTGCCACCACCGGGATTGCCGCCGCCCGGACTGCGGGCGGCGATCACGGCATCCACGCTCGTCGTGCCGATCGACGGGAACTTCCCCGTCGCGGAGAGCACCACCGCCGGCGCGCTCAACTGGCATGGGTCGGCGGCCCCCGTCGGAGCGCCGCTGACCTTCACGCCCTGATCGTCGTGCCAGGCGACCTGGGTTGCGTCCTGGGAGAGGCTCACGTCGGTGGCGACGCCCGTGGCCGGCAGGTAGCAGTTGACGGGGCCGGTGAAGTTCCCTCCCGGCGCGTCGATGGCGATGACGCCGATCTTGCCCTGTGTGCGCGTCCCCGTGGTCCACTGCACGAGCTCGAACGCGACGAGCGCACCATTCGCGGATATCTCGCTGCGCGTGAGCTCCAGCCCGGTGCCGGTGGTGCCGAACCACGCCGGGTGCTCGTAGTTGAACGGGGCGCTCGCCGCCGCCTGCAGGTTGACCGTGCCCCCGGACTCGGTCACCAGCCGTGAGCCGTAGAAGGTCGGCCATTGGAGGCCGGTGGGGTTCCCGACGTACGGGTCGATGTACCCGTGGGCGACGTTACGCAGGTAGTGGCCGGTCTGGAATGTCTGACTCATGCCGAAGCCGGCGCTGTTCGAGTACCCGTAGGCCAGCACCTGACCGTCACCGGAGATGTCGAACCCGACCGGGTATGCATAGATCAGCCAGCCACCGGGTGAGGTGAGACCACCCGTGTTGAGCACGCCGCCGTCCGGACCCCACACCGTGAACGTGGCCGCCCGGGTGGAGCTGCCGTCACGCTGCACCCCGGCGACGCGACCATTGTCGGATGCGGCGACCTCGGTCCAGTTGCCCTGCCCGCCGGACAGCCGCACCTTCTTCGCGCCATCGGTGGTCGACAACCAGACCTCGCCGTTGTCGATGTACGCCACCGACGCGGCCGTGGCGAGGCCGGGCAGACCGAGGAGCGCGAGGCCGGCTCCGCACAGGGCGAGGCGGCGGCGGCGGGAGAGGAGAGCGGGCATGGCGAAGGGGTACCAGAACCGGTTGTGCTTCTGAAGGGCCGTTCGGGCGGGGTGGCGGGAATCGGGTGTCGCACATCCCGGCACAGGAGCCCCTCGCCCGTGAGCAGAAGGACCTACGACAACAGCAGCCGCTGCGCAACACTCACCGAGGGCGACCCACCCGCCGAGCATGGTTACGCGGGTTGGGGCTCTGGGTGTCGTGCCGACGGCGAGGGCACGAGATGAGCCAACCCAGGTGTCCCGATCCAGCGCACGCCGGTTCCCGTGTGGTTCGGGCCGGTCTCCACGGCTCGGAGGAGGTCAGTGCCCGGGCCGGGGCCGGATCGCCAGGCTCATCCCCAGGTCACGGGCCTCCACGGTCACCTCCGGCGGCGCGGGTGGCACCCAGTCCGACAGCGAATGGCCGGCCCGGACCGCCGGCCGGGGCGGCGTGAACGGCGCCGGGGGCGGCAGCAGCGCGGCGGCCCGCCAGTGGTCGAACTCGTCGCCGCGCACGACGTGGGTGCCCGCGATGGAGTCGTGCAGCGTGTTGCGGCGCGGGTGCAGCAGCGACGACAGGTACCCCAGGTACAGCACGATCGACAGCCAGGACGCGAAGAACCGCCCCGTGGCGCGGCCGAACGTGGGGTGACCGCCGTCGGCGGTGACCACGCGCAACCCCATCACGCGCTGCCCCACCGTCCGCCCGTACGCGCTCTGCCCCGCGGCCCGGTAGATCCAGGCGCCGACGAGGGAGGTGATGCCGAGGAACCACCAGAACCACTCGCCATCGGGGCGGGCCCCGGTGAACGCGGCGTTGAGGCCCAGCACGAGGCCGAAGGCGAACCCGATGGCGAACTGGATCGCGTAGATCACGATCAGGTCGATGATCCACCCCGCGAACCGGGACCAGAACCCCGCGTAGATGGGCGAGCGGTCGGGCGGCAGCGGCGGCATTGCGGATCCCCTCACGAACGAACCAGGACCTCCACGGTCCCACGACCACCGCCGGGTGCCCACCGGACGTCCGGACGGCGGGGGCCGGTCGTCCGGACGGGCGCTACCGTGACCCGGTGCCCCGAATCCCCGGAGCCGTGCCGCGACGGGTCGCGGCGGTCGCCGGGCTCGCCCTGGTGGCGTGGCTCGCGGCGACGCGCGGGGACTGGGGGGAGATCGCCGACGCCATGCGCGACGCGGACCCCGCCTGGCTCGCCGCCGCCTTCGCGCTGAACCTGGTGTCGCTGGTCATCCGCGGCGCGGGCTGGACCGTGGCGGCCCGGGCCGCGGTGAACCGCCCCCTCGGCGCCCTGCCCGCCGGGCGTGCGTTCCTCATCGGGCAGGCGGTGAACACCGTGGTGCCCGGACGGGTCGGGGAGCTCGCCAAGTGCGCGGTGGCCCAGCGGCACCTGGACCCGTCCGGGCCCACGTTCACCGCCCTGCTGGGATCGGTGTTCGCGCACCGGCTCATGGACGTCCTGCCGCTCACGCTCGCCACCGCGTTCGTGCTCGCGGCCGGGGACCTGCCGGGCGGCCTGAGGACCAGCGTGATCGTGACCCTCGCGGTGAGCGCCGTCGCGATCGCGGCGGCCGTGCGGTTCGCGGGCGCCCGCCGGTTCGCCGGCAGCGACCGGCGGGTCCTGCGGCTGCTGGACGGCCTGCGCCAGGGGTTCCTGGTGCTGCGCCGCGGCGGGCCGCTGGGATGGGCGGCGCTGCTGGAGACGGTGGGCTGGGGCGTGCAGGTCGGCGTGGTGTGGCTCGGCACGCGGGGGTTCGGCCTGGACGCCGGCGCCGCGGACGCCGCGACGGTGGTCATCGCCACGAACGCCGCCACGCTCATCCCCCTGTGGCCCGGGAACGTCGGCCTGTTCCAGGTGGCGGTCGCCGTCGCGCTGGGGCCGGCGGGCGTCCCCCGGCCCACGGGGATCGCCTACGGGCTGGCGCTGCAGGGCATCGAGGCCGGGAGCGCCCTGCTGGGCGGCGCCGTGTCGGCCGCGGTGGAGGGCCTGCGGCCGGGGGAGCTGCGGGACATGGCGGCGGCCGTCCCGGAGGACGGCCCCGCACCCCCCATGGCCTGAACGGGACCCGGGGTCAGGCGGCGCTGGCGCGCAGGGCACGGCCCCGCGGCGCGCCCGCCACCGCCAGGACGGCGGCGATGAGCAGCAGCCCGGCGGCGATGCCCGCCGGGATCGCGCTGTACTCGTCCACGCGGCGCACCGGCACCAGGGAGGTCCCCATGTCGGCGAAGACCCGCTGCAGGTCCGCCGTGGTGGTGGTCTGCGCGCTCACGCCACCGGTGGACGACGCCAGCTGGCCCAGGGTGTCGACGGGCGTCGCCTGGCCCGGCAGGCCCGGGTCGTCGCCCAGGAGGATCGTGTACACCGGGACCGAGAGCTGCCGGGCGCGGATCGCCGCCGCCTGCGGCTGCACGTTGCCGAGGAACTGGGCGCCGTCGCTGAGCAGCAGCATCCGGTAGGCGGACTGGTCCGGCGTGGCCGCCGGCTCCTTCAGCCCGGAGGCCTGCATCGACGCCAGGCCCGTCACCACGGCGTCGCCGATCGCGGTGCCGGTGTCGATGTCGCCGAACCGGCGCGACAACGTGTCCAGCAGCGCCGCGGTGTCGGTGGTGGGCGACTGCACGACGATCGCGGACTTGTTGAACGCCACCAGGCCCACCTGCACGCCGTCGGGCTTGTCCCGCACGAACCGGCGGGCGGCGTCGAGCGCGGCGCCCAGCCGGCTCGGGCTGAGGTCCGTCTTCAGCATCGACTTGGAGACGTCGATCGCGATGACCACCGTCCCGCGCTGCTCCCGGTCGGTGCGCTCCATGCTGGGGCGCGCCATCGCGACCACCGCGGAGGCCAGCGCCAGCAGCACCGCCAGGCCCGCGGCGGCGCGGAGGGTCCGCGTGCGGCCGCTCACCCCGGTGCGCACCAGCGCCGGGTTGGCGTAGGCCGCCGCGAGCCGCAGGCGGCGCTTGACGGCGAGCACCATCCCGATGGCGACGAGCGCCACCACCGGGAGGAGCCACAGGTATTCCGGCCGCTGCCAGATCATCCGAGCCGCACCCCCCACCGCCACCACGCGGCCCCGGCCAGCACCAGTGCCAGCACGCCCAGCCCGGCGACCGCCCCGGTCACCTCCGAGGTCACGCGCTCGGTGCCGATGAACGCACCGAGCTTCTCGTAGACCTTGGACACCGACGCGGCGTCCCGGCTCTCGTACGCCTGCCCGCCGGTCTCCTGCGCGATGGTCCTCAGCCCCTCGGCGTCGGGCGGCACCGGCCGGCCGTCGGCGAGCGTGCCGTCCAGCGTGCCGAGGGCGACGGTGTAGACCGGCACCCCGATGCCCTGCGCCCGGTCGATGGCCTCCGACACCGAGATGCCGTCGGTGTTCGATCCGTCGGACAGCAGGAGGATGCGGGCGGAGTCCTTGCGCACCTCACCGCCCTGGCGCTCCTCGATGGCCTGCAGGGAGGTCACGATCGCCTCGCCGATCGCCGTCGCCCCGTTCGGCACCAGGGTCTCGATCCCGGCGGTCAGCTGATCCCGATCGGTGGTGGGCGGCACGATCACCGACGCGCTCCCGGAGAAGCTCACCAGGCCCACCTCGTAGGCCCGCGGAACCTTCTGGGCGAAGCGGATCGCCGCGTCCTGCGCCGCGCGCAGCCGGTACGGCTCGACGTCGTCGGCGGCCATGGAGCCGGACACGTCGATGGCGAGCATGATGGTGGACTGCTTGCGGGGCCGGTCCTGCGGCATCTGCGGGCGGGCGACCGCCACGGTGAGCAGCAGCGCGGCGAGCGCCGCCAGGATCACCGGCAGGTGACGGCGCCTGCGGGGCGGGACGTCCACGGCCGCGAGCTCGTCCAGGTCCGGGTACGGCAGGCCGCCGCCCGGGCGCCGCCGGCGCCAGCGCACCAGCAGCCAGGCCGCCAGGGCCGCGGCCGGCACCAGCAGCAGGAAGAGGGGGCTCGCGAACGACAGGTCGGTCACAGCGACCGCCTGCGCGGCATCGACAGGGCGCGCGCGAGGGGAAGCACCCAGTCGTCCTCGGTGTCCAGCACCACGTGGCGGGCCCCGACCCGGGTGAGCATGCCCGCGCGGCGGGCGCGCTCCTGGGCCTGGACCTCCTCCAGCCGCTGCCGGAAACGCGGGTCGGCGGTGTCCACCAGGCGCGTCTGCCCGGTCTCCATGTCCCGCAGGCGCACGGTGCCCAGCACCGGCAGCTCCCGCTCCCGCGGGTCCCGGACCTCCACGGCGATCACCTCGTGCCGCCGGGCGAGGGTGCCCAGGGCGTTCTCGAGCGCCGGCGACGGCGGCAGGTCGGAGATCACCACGATCGCGCCCCGGTGGCGGGCCACGCGGCCCAGGGTGGTGAGCGCGCGGGCGAGCTGCGTGCGGCCCGGCTCCTCGGGGGACCGGACGGCGCTGACCTCGGCGATGGCGGCCACCAGGCCGCGGCGGTCGCCGCGCGGCGGCCGCACGAGGTCGAGGCCGCCGTCGGTGGTGGCCACGACGCCCAGCCGGTCGCCACGGCGCCTGAGCACCACGCCGAGGCCCGCGAGGGCCTCCGTCGCCAGCTGGGCCTTCGTGACCTGGCCGGACCCGAAGTCCATGCTGGGGCTGCGGTCCACCAGCGCCCACGCCGTGAGCACCGGCTCCAGCTCCGGCACGCGCACCATCGCCTGCCGGGTGCGGGCCGTGAGCGGCCAGTCGATCCAGCGGACGTCGTCGCCGGGCTCGTAGCGGCGCGTCAGGGACGGCTCGCCGCCGGGGCCCGGCCGCCGGCCGCGCCGCTCCCCCTGCAGGATGCCGTCCAGGCGGCGTCCCACGCGGAGCTCCACGCGGCGCAGCAGCGCGTCGGCCCGGGCCGACGGCCGCGCGGCGGCCTCAGGCGGTGGCGCGACCGTGGCCAAGGTCGACCTCGGGCATCGGGATGGCGTCCAGGATCGCGTCGAGCACCTGGTCGGGGCGAACGTCGGCGGCGAGGGCCTCGTAGCTCAGCACCACGCGGTGCCGCAGCACGTCGTGGAACAGCGCGTGGACGTCCTCGGGCGTCACGAAGCTGCGGCCGCGCATCACGGCGAGCGCCCGCCCGCCGCGGATGAGGCCCAGCGAGGCCCGGGGGGAGCCGCCCAGATCCAGGTACGGGGCGAGGTGCGCCAGGCCCTCGGACGCCGGGTCGCGCGTGGCGCTCACCAGGTGGACGGCGTACTGCCGCACCCGGTGGTCCACGAACACCGCGTCGGCGGCCTGCTGCAGCTCCACCAGGTCCTCGGGGGACAGGAGCTGCCGCGGGACGGGGGGATCGGAGGCCATGCGGCGCACGATCTCCTCCTCGTCCTGCGAGGTGGGGTAGCCCACCACCACCTTCATCGCGAACCGGTCGACCTGCGCCTCCGGCAGCGCGTAGACGCCCTCGCTCTCGATGGGGTTCTGGGTGGCCATCACCAGGAACGGCCGGGGCACCGGGTGGGTCTCGCCCGCGATGGACGCGTGGCCCTCGGCCATCACCTCGAGCAGCGCGGACTGCACCTTCGCGGGCGCGCGGTTGATCTCGTCGGCGAGCACGAAGTTCGCGAACACCGGGCCCAGCCGGGTGGTGAACTCGCCGTGGCGGTCCAGGACCTGGCCGCCCACCACGTCGCTGGGCACCAGGTCCGGGGTGAACTGGATGCGCGCGAACCGGCCGCCCACGACCTTCGCGACGGTTTCGAGGGTGAGGGTCTTCGCCAGGCCGGGCACGCCCTCCAGCAGGATGTGCCCGCGGGAGACCAGGGCCACCAGCACGCGGTCCAGGAGGCGGTCCTGGCCCACGATCACTCGGCGCAGCTCGTACAGCACCGCCTCCAGCCGGTCGCGCGGCGTGGCCGCGGGCCCGGGGACCGGGGTGGGTGCGAGGGTGTCCTCCACGGGGCTCGGCTCCTGAGGGAAGAGGCTGTCGGTCATGGGACGCGCTCCAGCAGCTGGGTCACGCGGGACGCGGGCACGGCGAAGCCGATGCCCACGTTGCCGCTGATGGGCGCGCGGATGGCGGTGGGGATGCCCACCAGCCGGCCGCGCAGGTCGAAGAGCCCACCGCCGGAGGTCCCGGGGTTGATGGGGGCGTCGGTCTGGATCATCGGGACGCCGCCCTCGCCGGGGCGGTCCACGTAGCTCACGATCCCGGAGGTCACGGTGTTCTGCAGCCCGAAGGGGCTGCCGATGGCGAACACCTGGTCACCCACCCGCAGGCCGCCGTTCGCCTCGCCGGCGATGAGCGCCCCCGGGCCCGTGGGACCCGACGGCTGGAGGATGGCCAGGTCCTGCTCCGGGTCGTCCTGCACCACCACGGCCGACACCTGGCGGTCGTCGGCGGTGATCACCGCGACGCGCTCGCTGTCGGCGACGACGTGGTGGTTGGTCACGATGAGGCCGCGGTCGGCGACGACCACGCCGCTGCCCTGGCCCGTGGAGGTCCGCACCTGCACCACCGACGGCGCGGCCGCCGCGACGGCGGAGGCCAGCTGGCCGGCCGGGCTGCTGATCCCGGTCGGGGTGGTGGCGGTGGTGGCCGGCGACGACGGGGAATCGCCGCCGCCGAACTGCGCACCGGCGACACCGCCCACCACTCCGGCCGCCAGCACGGCGGCGACGACGGCCGCGCCCTTGCCGGGCAGGGGCGGCAGGCCCCGGCGGGGCCGGCGGGCGGAGGGCGCGGGCCGGGGCCGCGGCGCGCTCCAGGCGCGCGGCTCGCGGGTGTTCAGCGGTGGGAGGCCGCCGAGGTGCGCGGGCCGGGACGGGATGGGCGGCAGGCCTCCGGGCTGCTCGGGACGCGGGGGGATCGGGGGCAGCTGGCTGTTCACGGGCATGGTTGTACCCCGGCTGTGTGAAGACTCCGTTGTGAGCCGTCGAAGAAACGGCTCGCGGACGACGGTTCCGTCAGGTCCGGGACGCGGCGGTGCGGGCGCGCACCGCGCGCAGGTCCGCGAGCTGATCCGCCAGGTCGTCCGCCATCTGCGCCCGCGCGGCGGCCCGCGACAAACGCACCCTCGCCCGCATGAGGCGGGCCTGCCCGTTCTCGTCCAGTTCGCCCACCGCCTCCGCCTCGCTGAGCTGCTCGGCCAGGCGCGCGAGCCGGCGCACCCGGTCCCACAGCGCGTCGGCGACGGCGTCCGGTCCCGATCCATCAGACAACGGCATGCGGACAGCATGGCCCCGCGACCGGCGCACGCGCAACCGGCCATTCGGGGTGCGGAACCTAGCCCTCCGCCGGATCCTGCGGGTCGCCGCCCTGGGCGTCGGGAGCACCCCCGCCACCGCCGGCCCCGCGGGAGCGGCGGCGCCTGCGGCGCCTGCGCGGACGTGACGACGCGGGACCCTCGGCGGGGGCCTCGCCGCCATCGGACCCGGTCGCCGCGGCCTCCGCGGCGGGCGCCTCGGACTCGGCCGAGGCGGTGCCGTTCGCGGACGTCCCGTCCCCCATCGCGGTGCTCAGACGGCGGCGACGGCGGCGGCGGGACCGGGTCGCGGCCGTGCCGTTCTCGCCGGCCTCGCCCTCACGTCGCTTCCCGCCGCCCTCGCCGATGCCGACCTCCTCCGCGCCGGGCAGCCTCGGGAACCTCGTGCGCAGGGCATTCCAGGCGCGGCGCGACAGCAGCGCCTTGGGCTGGGTGGCGCCAACGGCGGCCCGCAGGGCGCGGCGGGCATCGGCGGTGGAGAAGTCCAGGGAGTCGAGGAACCCGCGCAGCTGCGCCCATCCCCCGCAGGCGGCGGCGGCGCGCGCCGCCAGGCGCACGTGCTCGGGCCGGGTCGGGACGTCGCCGGGGCCGAGCACCACGGTGAGGCGCGCGGCCTGCCCGAGCCGCAGCGGCGGCTCGCCCTCGGCGGGCGGGACGGGCTCGGGGGGCGGGCCTCCCGCGGCCTTCAGCCACATGGCGATCACGTTCACCTCGCCGCCGTTGGCGATGAGGTGGCGGGCCTCCCACGCGGCGATGCGCGCGGCCTCCTGGTTGCGGCCGGGGCGGTGGATCTCGGCGAGGCCGCGGGACACGTCCCAGGCCCAGGCGGGCGCCCATGCGGACGCCTCCTCCAGCGCGCTCCAGCGGCGGCGCCGGTCGCCCGAACGGCCCAGCTGCTCCAGGGCCGTGATGCGGTCCCACTTGCCGGCGCCGTTGGCGTGGTACCACAGCGACCGCAGGCGCTCCCGGGCGGTCATCCGCAGCCGGTCGAGCACCTTGCGCGGCACGTCGTCGGGCAGCGCCATGCGCAGGTCGGGCTGCACCACCAGCGCCATCGCCCATTCGCGCCACATGGGCTGGTCGGCGCCGTCGCGGGCGTGGCGCTCGAGCACGCCGGACAGGCCCCACCAGGCGAGGGCCGCCTGGAACGGCAGCCCGGCGGCGACGCGGTCGGCGACATCCTGGCAGGTGGCCTCCGAGGCGGCCGCCTCGATCCACTCCTCCACCAGGATGCCGCGCAGCTGCCCGGCGTCCGCCTCCCGCCACCCGCCGTCGGCGAAGCCGCGGGCGATGTCGTGGTGGTCGGCGCCGGTGTTCACCAGCTGGGAGACGTTCCCCTCGCGTTCGGCGAGCAGCTTGGCGGCCTTCGCGAGCCGGTGGCGCTCGTCGCCGGCGTCGGGCGGTCCCGCGACGCGGCCCAGCGGCTTGTACCAGCCCATCCCGAAGATCTCGTGGCTGGTCTTCACGCCCATCGGGTCGCCCTTGGGCAGGAATTCGACGGACACCGCCTCCTTGTCGGGGGCGGGGCGCATCACGCGGCCCAGGCGCTGCACGAACACGCGCTCGGAGGTGGTGGGGGCCAGGTGCATCACCACGGACGCGCGTGTCTCGTCCCACCCCTCGGTGAGCAGGTCCGCGTTGCACAGCACGTCGATGAAGCCCTCGCCGAACATCTTCAGCGTCATCTGCAGATCGCGGGCCGGCGTCTGCCCGGACACGGCGGCGGCCTTCACGCCGCGCTGGCTGAGCTCGTCGGCGAGGTTGTGCGCCTGGGCGACCGTGGCCGTGTAGGCGACGCCGGCGAGCCCGAGCGGCTGGAAGTGCTCGGCCCACACGTCGGCGCACGCCTTGTGCCACAGGGCCTTGTCGAGGGCGCGTCCCAGGCTGCCCTGCTCGAAGTCGCCGCGCACCCGGGCGACGTCGGACAGGTCCACGGCGCGCTCGACCCGGAGGGAGCGCAGCGGGCAGAGGATCCCCCGCTCGATGGCGGATCCCCGGTCCAGGGTGGTGGCCACGGGCCCGAAGATCTGCTCGACGTGGCCGGTGGTGGTGCTGCCCGTCGCCGTGAAGCCCACCACGACGGCGTTCACGGCACGGTCGAGGAGCAACCGGGTCTGGGCGCCCAGGGCGGTGTGCGCCTCGTCGCAGATGAGCAGGTCGAGGGACTCCCAGTCCATCTTGTCCTGGTGGCGCAGGGCCGCCTGGTAGGTGCTCACCGCCACGCCCGGCCTGCCGACCGCCTCGGGGCCCTCGGCGTGGACGTGCACGGACGGGAAGTGCCGCTTGAACTGGGCGATCGTCTGCTCGGCCAGGTTCCGGCGGGGCACCAGCACCGTCGCCGACCCGCCCAGGGCGGAGGCGAGGGCGCAGAACATCACGGTCTTCCCGGAGCCCGTGGGGGAGTCGACCCATGTGCGCTGGACGCCATGGCCCAGGCGCACCGCCAGCTCGTCGAGCGCCTCCAGCTGGTGCGGGCGCAGGACGACGTCGGGCCAGGCGCGCGACGGGTCGTCCAGCGCTGCCCGGAGGGCGTCGGCCGGCGACGTGGGAACTCTCACTTCGGTCGTGGAATGCAGTCCTTCCGGCATCCAGTCACGAGTCCCGCCGGTATGGGGGTTCGGCGGGTAGGCGTGGTCAGGCGAGGGGTGGAATCCGCCTCGGGCCGCGTGCGTGACGCCTGCTCGGAGGGCTGCGAGCGGAGCAGGGCGTCGTCCTGAAGGGGCGACCAGGACGCACGTTACCACGCGTTCCGGCGTCGTGAAGGGCCGCAGGGCGCCGCCCGGCGGTCGCGGGACGAGCCGACCGGGGGTCCCGTTACCATCGCGAGCGCATGTCGACGAACCCCGAGCCCGCCTCCCGCAAAGCCCCCGTCGCACTGCCGCTGTTCATCGCGGTGGGCCTTGCATGCCTTGTCGGCGGGTTTGTCGTCGGGTGGCTCACACGGGGCGACGGCGGCTCGGCGCAGGCATTGCCGACCGTCGAGGCGCCGGCGCCCGCCACCACCAAGCCGCGCACCACCACGGCCACGGCGCCCACGCCGCCGGCCGAGATCACCCCGGCGAAGGTCACGCTCGCCGTGCTCAACGGATCCAAGATCAACGGGCTCGCGGCGCAGACCGCCACGCGGGCCGCCGGACTGGGCTATCCCACCCCCGCGACGGGCAACGTCGCGGACCAGGCCGGCCCCACCATCGTGTACTTCCGGACCGGCAAGCGGCCCGCGGCGCAGCGGGTGGCGAAGGACCTGGGGTACACCACCGTGCAGGCGCTGCCCACCGGTGGTGCCATCGCGACCGCCGCCCCCGCGGGGGTGGACGTGGTCGTGGTCCTCGGTCCAGGCTGATCGCATGAACATCGGGGTCCGGGTCCCGCAGTACGGGGGCGACTGGGCGGGCCTTCGGGCGGTGGCGGAGCGCCTCGACCGCCGCGGCGTGGACGCCCTGTGGGTGAACGACCATCTGCAGTCCCCCGGCCGGCTGAAGTGCGAGCCGGTGTTCGAGGCGTTCACGACGCTCGCCGCCCTGGCCCAGGTGACGACCCGGGCCCGGCTGGGCGTCGCGGTGGCGTGCGCCGCGTACCGCCCGCCGCAGCTGGCCGCGAAGATGGCCACCGTCGTGGACGTCATGTCCGGCGGACGCATGATCCTGGGCCTCGGCACGGGGTCGGACCGCCCGGAGCACATCGCCTACGGGTTCCCGATGGGCACCCCGGGTGAGCGCACCGCCGGCGTGAAGCGTGCGCTGGCGGTGGTGAACGCCATGCGCGCCAACCCGGACGGCGCCACCCTGGAGGGCGTGCTCGCGGACGCCCCCAACCGCCCGGCCCCCGCGGTCCCCGGAGGCCCCCCGGTGTGGCTCGCCGCCCACGGCCCCGTGCTGCTGCGCCTGGCCGGGCGCGCCGCCGACGGCATCGTGGCGGCCTGGACCGACCCGGCGGCGTTCGGCGACCGCATCCGCATCGCCGCCGAGGCCGCCGAGGCCGCGGGCCGGCCCCGTCCGACGGCCGCGCTCTACACGTTCTGCCTGGTGGGCGGGTCGGACGCCGAGCTGCGCGGCTGGCTGGCCGGCGAGGCGCGCGAGCTGGGCTCCAGCCCCGCCGGGGTGCTGCGCTGGCTGCGGGCCCGGGGCGGGATCGTGGGCACCCCGGACGAGGTGCGTGACGTGCTCGCGGCGCACGCCGCGGCGGGCGGCACCGACGCGATCCTCGCGCTGCCGTCGCGGGTGCCCGCCGAGGCGTTCGACGCCCTCGCGGACGCCCTGCTGCCCGCACCCGCCCCGCAGCCCGCGCTCCCCGCGCTCCCGGACGTCTCGCCGCGCGACAACCTGGTGCGGCTGCTGGTCGAGCGGCACCGGGAGGCCGGCGCCGGCGGCCGGGTGGCGGCCGTGGACGAGGACGGCGAGTGGACGTACGACGACCTGTCGGCGGCCACGGCCCGCGCCGCGGGGGCGCTCGCCGGGGCCGGGGTGCGGCGCGGCGACCGGGTGGCGATCGCCCTGCGGGACGGCCGGCCGTGGCTCGCCGGCTTCCTGGGCACCGCGTCGCTGGGGGCCGTCGCCGTGCCCGTCGACCCCGCCAGCCCCGCCGACCGGGTGAGGCTCGTCCTCGACGACTGCGAGCCGGCGCTGGTGCTCGCCGAGCCCGGGGTGGACGCCTCCGGCTGGCGGTCCGCGCCGGCCGCCCTGCTGGACGACGGCCCGTCGCGCCCGGTCACCGCGGTGCACTCCGACGACCTCGCGTACCTCGTGTACTCCTCCGGCTCCACGGGCCGGCCCAAGGGGGCGATGCACGCCCACCGGGACATGGCGGCCGGCATCGACACGTACGCCGCCCACGTGCTGGGCCTGGGTCCCGGCGACCGGTGCCATTCCGCCGCGCGGCTGTTCACCTCGCTGGGGTTCGGCAACGGCTTCTTCCGGGTGCTGGGACGCGGCGCGACCTGCGTGCTCAGCGGGGGGCGCCCGAACCCGCGCACCACGCTCGGCGTCGTGCGCGACCACGGCGTGAACGTCCTCACGGGCGTGCCGACGTTCTGGGCGCAGCTCGCCGAGTTCCTGTCACGCCATCCCATGCCCGGGGCGCTCGACGGCGTGCGCCTGGCCGTGGCGTCCGGCGACGGCCTGCCCGCCCCCGTGGCCGCCCGGCTGGAGGACCTCACGGGGCTGCGCATCCTGGAGGGACTGGGCTGCTCGGAGTGCAGCAACGTGCTCATCTCCACGCGCCCCGGGGAACGCGGCGGCGGGACGCTGGGCACGGTCGTGCCCGGCGTGGAGGTGGAGCTGCGGGACCCCGACGGCCGGGTCACCGGCGACGGGGAGCCGGGGCGCCTGTGGATCCGCAGCGCGTCGAACACCTCCGGGTACTGGCGCCGGTCGGAGCTCACGAGGGACCTGGTGCACGGTGACTGGATCCGGATGGGTGACGTGCTGGTGCAGGAGGGCGGCGTGTACCGGCACGTGGGGCGCGTGGACGACCTGTTCAAGGTCGATGCGCGCTGGGTGAGCCCCGGCGAGGTGGAGGCGTGCCTGCTCGCCCATCCCGCCGTGCGGGAGGCCGCGGTGGCGGGCGTCCCAGGCGACGCCGGCCTGGTGCGCGTGCACGCCTGGGTCGTGGTGGACGGCGTGCCGGGCGACGGCCTCGCCGATGAGCTGCGCCGCCACGTGGCCCGCGCGCTGGCGCCGTATGCGGCCCCGCAGGCGGTGACGGTGCTCGACGCCCTGCCGCGCCTGCCGTCCGGCAAACTCGACCGCCGGTCACTGCGGATGGGAGGGAGCACGGCATGACGGTGGATCTGGACGGCGAGCGGGCGTTCATCGCCGCGATCTCGGACCGGGTGCGGGCCTTCGCCGCCAGCCGGGACTGCGAGACCCCCGCTGTGCGCGCCACGCTGGCCAACGGCGAGAACTTCCTGCTCGCCGCGATGGAGCCGGAGCCGGGCGGTGGGATGGTCACCCTGTCCCCCATCCCGGCGGACCTCACCGAGCTCGTGCAGTCGGCGCCGGGGCTGTGGGTGACGCCCACCCAGCTGATCGTCCGGATCTCCGACATCCGGACCCTGGAGCTGCTGGCCGAGACCCCGGAGTCCGTCCACGTGGGTTTCCGGCTGCCCGACGACTGAGCCGCGTCAGCGCAGGTGCGCCAGGGCCGTCCGGCCGGCCGCCGCGTACGCCGGCAGGCCGCGCTCGTGCCCGAAGCGGATGTCCGCCACGGCGCGGCACGCGGCGTACCACCGCGCACGCTCCCGCGTGCCGGGGGGCACCGGCCCGTATGCGGTGAGCGCGGCGTCCAGCAGCGGCTCGCCGCCCCAGTGCAGCAGGCCGCCGAGGTCCCGGGCGGGGTCGCCCAGGCACGCGTCCGACCAGTCGATGATCCCCGCCGGGACGCCGGCGGGGTCCAGCAGCACGTGCTCGGCGGCGAGATCGCCGTGCAGCAGCCGCGCGGTCACCCCGGCCGCGCTCACGGGCGCCGCCAGCAGCCGCTCGAGCCGGGCGGCCTCGTCGTCGGTGACCGCGCCGGCCGACCCCACCAGGTCGAGCTCCTCGAATGCCTCCTCGCGCCAGTCCGCGAGCGTCGGGTCGAGGTCGCGCGGGACGTCCATGCGCGCGAAGCGCGCCGTGTCCAGGCCGTGCAGGACGCGCAGGGCCCCGCCGACCGGGACGCCGCACGCCCGCGTCGACAGCGGCCCGTTCCAGGTGATCGCCGGCACGCCCGGCAGCCGGGGGTAGCCGCCCATCGCCGGGGTGTCCCCGTGGGCGGCGGGGGCGAGCCAGCGGAACGCGGGCACCGCGAGGTCCAGCAGCGGGGCGAGGACCGCGGTGAGGGCCGCCTCGCGCTCCAGCGCGCCGGCCGCCTCCCGGTCGAGCGCGAACCGCACCACCACGCGGCCACCCACCCCGAATGCCGCGTGGCCGGTGCCGGTGCCGAGGGGGACCAGGGGCAGGGCGGCGAGCTCCGGGAACCGCTCCGCGATGAGCGCCCCCGCATGCGCCGCGTCGATGCCGGGGTCCACGGCCCTGGACTCAGGCGCCCGGCACGTTCCCGAGCCAGTCGAGCAGCAGCGCGTTCACCCGGTCCGGGGCCTCCTGCTGCACCCAGTGGCTCACGCCCGGCAGGCGCTCCACCCGGAGGGGGCCGGTGACCTTCGCGGCGGAGCGCTCCAGCAGGCCGATGCCCAGGAACGTGTCGCCGTCGCCCCACACGATCATGGTGGGGACCGTGACCGGCGGCAGCTGCGGCGGGGGCCGCAGCCATGCCGCGGCGGGCATGTTCGCCCGGTAGTAGTTCAGGGCGGCGGTGAGGGCCCCGTCCCGCCGGAAGGCGTCGGTGAACACCGCCTCGTCCTCCGGCGTGAACGTGCCGGCGGCGGCGTTGCGGAACACCATCTCCCGCAGCTCGTGGAAGTCGTCCTTCGACAACCAGGTCTCCGCGACGCCGGGGAACTGGAACAGCAGCATGTACCAGCTCTTCGCGCGCTGGGCGGGGTCGTCGTTGCGGGCCTCCGCCGACGCCACGGGATGCGGGGAGTTGAGGATCACCAGGCTCCGCACCCGCTCGGGCCGGACCGCGGCGGTGACCCACGCCAGGCTGCCGCCCCAGTCGTGCCCCACCACGTGGGCGCGCTCGATGCCGAGGGCGTCCATGAGGTTCACGACGTCGCCGGCGAGCGCCTGGATGCCGTAGTCCTCCACCAGGGACGGCCGGTCGGACGCGCCGTACCCGCGCAGGTCGGGCGCGACCGCCCGGTACCCGCCGGCCGCCAGCGCGGGGATCTGGTGCCGCCAGGAGTACGCCAGCTCCGGGAAGCCGTGCAGGAGGATCACCGGTTCGCCGTCGCCCTCGGTGGTCACCGACAGGCGGATGTCCCCGGCCTTCACGCGCTCGGTCGTCATGCGCCGCAGGTTACCGCCCGTCCCCCCGCCGGTGGCTAGAGCAGCTGCCCATAGCCAGCGGGCGGCGCAGGCCCCATCATGCTCATCAGCCCGCATGATGCGGGACGGGAGCCGGCCCCGAGGGCACCGGTGCCACCTCCCGGCAGTCACGGATGGACCCTGGAGGGTGACGACACGGGGGCGTCGTCGCCCTCCTCTGCCTGGGAGGAGCCGCTACCCGGCGGCCGCGGGACGGCGGATCGCGCCGTCGGCGGAGATCCGGGCGGCGGTCCGGCCGAAGTCCTCGCGGGAGAGCCTCGCGACGCGCGCCACGCCGTCCCCGCCGGGCCGGGGCGCCCCGCCGCCCGCGAGCACCGTGGGCCGCAGCCGGCCCGACACGTAGGTGCCGTCGGCGCGCAGCGTGACCTGCAGGACGCCGCTCACGCCGGACGCGCCGCTGAGGCTGAAGGCCTTCCACCCCAGGAAGTTGCCGAGGCTGTAGGCGATGAGCCGCCCCCGGTAGAACTCCATTCCGCGCAGGACGTGCGGTCCGTGGCCCACCACGAGATCCGCGCCCGCGTCGATGGCCGCCCGTGAGAACGCCTTCACGTCGCCGCGGTTCTCGCCCAGGAAGAACTCGGTGCCGGACCGCACGTGCGTGGCGTCGCGCCCCTCCGCGCCGGCGTGCATGCTCACGATCACCAGGTCCGCCTCGGCGGCGGCCTTCGCGACCAGGCGCCGCACCGCGGGCAGGCGCTCCATGCGGTTGCCCCACCTGTAGGTCGTGAAGCCGAGCACCGCGACCTTCGCGCCGTCCAGGTCGAGCACCGCGTACCGGCCGGGGCGTCCGGTCTCGGCGAGCTTGGCGCGGGTGAGTGCCGCCACGGTGTCGGACACCCCGACGTCCCCGAAGTCGTAGCCGTGGTTGTTCGCGAGGTTCACCACCGTGTAGCCGGCCCGCGTGAGGTTCGCGACGTAGGACGGCGGGGACCGGAACGCGAAGCAGTTGGGGCTGCCCGAGCCGCATTTGGAGGCGCCGCGCGTGGTGAGCGTGCCCTCCAGGTTCCCGAACACCACGTCCCCGGTGAGCAGCGGCGCGACCTGCGCGAACAGTCCGCGTCCGCCGTCCGCCGGGAGGCCGAACTGCGGGGTGCCCATCATCACGTCGCCCGTGGCGGAGATGCTGATGCGGCGCGACGGGTCGTCCGGCGTCCGCGGGGGCGGGAGCGCCCGGGCGCGCGTGGTGGCGCCGGCATCCGCGGACGCGGTCTGCGCGCCGTCACCCCCGCCGCCGCTCGCCACCGCGACCACGCCGGCCACGACGAGGCCCAGCACGCCGACCGCCCCGACGCGGCGGCGCATGACCACGCGGCGCCGGGCCTGGCGCCGCCGCTCCCGCAGCTCCTGCTGGGACCTGGACACGGGGCTCAATGTACGCGCACCCGCTGCGCGCGCGCCAACGTTCCTAGACTGGGCGGCGATGGCACGGCGGGATCAACCTCGGGATGCACCGGTCGAGCGGCTTGTGCTGGATCTGGGCGGTGTGGTGCTGACATCGGCGATGCCCCGGATCGTCGCGGAGCTCGCCGGGCGCTCGGGGCGCAGCGAGCAGTCGTTGTGGCGGTACTTCAACGACCGGCTGTTCCACCCCTTCTGGGGCGGCGCGATGGACGTCGAGACGTTCTGGGCGGAATTCACCGCGCACGCGGGGGTGCCGGGCATCGAGGGGCGCTGGCAGCGAGAGCTCGTGCCGTCGATGCTGGGGCTCCGGCTCCCGGCGGCCACGGTGCGGCGGTGGGCGGCCCGCGTGCCGGTGGGGGTGCTGTCGAACCAGCGTGCCGAGTGGGTGCGCCCGGTGCTGGAGCGCGAGGGGCTGCTGGAGGTGCTGGGCCCGGTGTTCATCTCGTCGGAGACCGGCCTGCTGAAGCCGGCCGAAGCGGCCTTCGCGCAGCTCACGGTGCTGGGCACCCCTGCGGAGCGCATCCTGTACGTGGACGACCGCCCGCAGGCGGTTCACGCCGCTCGGGCGATGGGCATCGCGGCAATCCAGGCGGACACGGCGGGGACATGGGCGGACCGGGTGGACGAGCGGCTGGGGACGGCCCCGTGAGCGGCGGGCCGCCGCGTGAGTGGGACGCCGCCGCGTACCACCGGCTGGCCGACGCGCAGACCGGCTGGGGCCTGCGGGTGCTGCAGCGCGTGCACTTCGGCGGCGACGAGGACGTCCTGGACGCGGGGTGCGGCAGCGGCCGCCTCACGCGGGAACTCGCCGCGGCGGTGCCGGACGGCACGGTCCTCGCCGTCGACGCGTCCGTGCAGATGGTGGAGGAGGCCCGCCGGAACCTCGCGGACCTCGCCCCGCGGGTGCGGGTCGGGGTGGCGGACCTGCTGGACCTCGTCCTCGACGACCCCGTGGACGTGGTGTTCAGCGCGGCCGTGTTCCACCACGTCCCCGACCACCCCCGCCTGTTCCGGGTGCTGCTGGCCTGCCTGCGGCCCGGCGGGCGCCTGGTGGCCCAGTGCGGCGGCGGGGCGAACCTCGCGGCGATCCGGGAGATGGTCGCCGTGGCCGCCGCGGAGGACCCGCGCCTGGCGCCGCTGCGGGGCTGGCCGGGGCCCTGGGAGTTCTCGGACGCTCCCACCGCCGCGGCCCGTCTGCGCGCCGCCGGCTTCACCGGGGTGCGCACCTGGGTGGAGGCGGCGCCCGTGGACCTGGGCGACGCGGCGCGGTTCCGCGAGTACACGCGCACCGTCACGCTGCGCTCCCACCTGGCGCGCCTGGGCGACGACGACGCCCGCGACGCGCTCCTGGACGCGGTCGCCGGGCTGAGCGCCCGGGCGGAGCACCCGTTCACGCTCGATCACTGGCGGCTCAACCTGGAGGGCACCCGCCCCGGGGCCGGCTGACGCGGTTCGCGCCCCGAGGGGTGTTGAGCGTTCGGAACACCGGACCGATACATCTCCCCGAGGGCCTCCCCCCGTTTCCCGAACGCCCTCCCTCCCCGCATGCCGCTTCCCCGCATCGGCCCGCGCTGGGTGCTGCCCACCGCCGGCCTGCTCGTCGTGTTCTTCGCCCTGCTTCCCGACGGATCCCGCGGCCATGCGCCCGGGTCGCTGGTGCAGGGCCTGGTTGAGGTCGCCGCCGCGGTCGCCTGCCTGCTCACCGCGCGCCACGTGCGCGGACGCGCCCGCACCGTGTGGGCGCTGTTCGCCGCCGGGCTGTCCTGCTGGGCGCTCACCGACCTCACGGCCGCGGCGCTGCTGGCGCGCGGCACGGAGCTGCCGGTGCTGGGCCCGCTCGACATCGGCTGGATCGCCTTCTACCCGCTGGTGCTCGCCGGCGTGGTGCTGCTGTACGAGCGGCTGCGCCCCGAGCGCGGCTGGCAGGGTCTGCTGGACGCCCACGCCCTGGTCATCGGCGTGGCGTGCCTGGCGTGGGTCACGACGCTGCGGCCGGCGGTGTCGGACCGTGACACCCTCGAGGTGACGGTCTCCGCGCTGTACCCGGCGCTGGACCTGCTGTCGGTGGTCGGCCTGGGCTGGATCCTGGTGCGCCACGGCCGCAGCACGCCGGACTGGATGCGCTGGATCGTGGCGGCCCTGGCCTGCCAGGCCGTCGCCGGCCTCGCGGCCCTGGAGGGCTCCGCCGTCGGCATCTCCACCGTCGCGGCCCCCGTCACCAGCGCCGCCTACGTGATGGCGTCGCTCATGTGGGTGTCCGCCGGCCGGCGCCGCATGGCCAGCCACGAGCGCAGCTGGCGCCCCGGTGTGCACAGCGCGCCGCCCCCCTGGAGCCGCGCCCTGCCGTTCCTCGGCGCCGGCGCGGTGCAGTTCGCCGCGTTCCTGTCGGGGAACCGGATCCTGGGGCTGGTGGCCGGCGCCGTGTGGTGCCTCGCGGGGCTCCGCATCGTGGAGACCATGCGCATCAACCAGCGCCTCATCGAGGAACGCGACCGCCTGCTGGTGACCGACCCGCTCACCGGCGTGAACAACCGCAGGTACTTCGAGGCGGAGCTCACCCGCGCCGCCGCCCGGGCCATGCGGTCCGGTGAGCCGCTCGCGCTCATCTCGTTCGACCTGGACCGCTTCAAGGCCGTGAACGACACGTTCGGGCACGGCGCGGGCGACGACCTGCTGTCCGCGGTGTCCACGGCCGCGACCGGCGTGATCCGCGCCGGGGACGTCCTGTGCCGCCTCGGCGGCGACGAGTTCGTCGTGATCGCACCCGACGCGGACGCCTCCGGCGGCACGCAGATCGCGGAGCGCATCCGCGTGGCGGTGCGGGACGCCGCGGACGCCGTGATCCCCGGGGGCGGCGTCACCAGCTCCCTCGGCGTCGCCTCCATCCCGCAGCACGGCCTGCACCCCACCGACGTGCTGCTGCACGCCGACGAGGCCCTGTACACCGCCAAGTCGGCGGGGCGGGACTGCGTGCGGGTCTACGACCCCGCGCAGAACCCGCTGCTGGTCGCCGACTGACGGCGACCGCCTGCGGGGAGGCGGGGCGTCCGGGCCCCGCCTCCCCGGCGGGTCGTGCTAGTAGCGGTAGTGGTCCGCCTTGAAGGGCCCGGACACCGGCACGCCGATGTACGCGGCCTGCTCCTCGGTGAGCTCGGTGAGGCGCACGCCCAGGGCGTCCAGGTGCAGGCGGGCGACCTTCTCGTCGAGGTGCTTCGGCAGGATGTAGACCTGCCTGTCGTAGTCGTCGTTCTTGGTGAACAGCTCGATCTGGGCGATCACCTGGTTGCTGAACGAGTTCGACATCACGAACGACGGGTGGCCGGTGGCGTTCCCGAGGTTCAGCAGGCGGCCCTCCGACAGCACGATGATGCGGTGGCCGTCGGGGAACACCCACTCGTCGACCTGCGGCTTGACGTTCTCCTTCGTCACGCCGGGGAGCTTCGCGAGGCCGGCCATGTCGATTTCGTTGTCGAAGTGGCCGATGTTCCCGACGATCGCCTGGTGCTTCATCCGCACCATGTGCTCGGCGGTGATGATGTCCTTGTTGCCGGTCGCCGTGATGAAGATGTCCGCGGAGGCCACGACGTCCTCGAGAGTGGCGACCTGGTAGCCCTGCATCGCGGCCTGCAGCGCGCAGATGGGGTCGATCTCGGTGACGATCACGCGGGCGCCCTGGGCGCGCAGGCTCTCCGAGCAGCCCT
>JADLHW010000044.1 GCA_020848615.1 Thermoleophilia bacterium | reverse complement strand
TGTCCTTGTCGGGGTCCTCGCTCTCCAGGTGCAGCAGCTGGGCCACGATGAGGTTGGCGATCTGGTCGTCCACGGGCGTGCCGAGGAAGATGATCCGCTCGTTGAGCAGACGCGAGTAGATGTCGAAGGAGCGCTCGCCGCGCGAGGTCTGCTCGATGACCATCGGGATCAGGGGGCTCATTGCGTTCCTTGGTCTCCTTGGATCTCACCTGGCGGGCCCGGCTCAGCCGGCCCGCGTCACCAGCACAACGTAGAGCAGGATCAGCCCGGCGCAGACAAGCATCGTCCGCTTGACGGCGGGGCTGAGGGTCAGGGCAACGGTGGTGCCGCCCTCCCGGGCGCGCACGCCGGCGTTCCTCAGGAACCAGCTGCGCCCGTACAGCGCGACGCCGGTGGCCACCAGGGACGCGAAGAGCAGCGACAGGCCCGCCCCGATGCCGGTGCGCGGCAGCACCAGCAGCAGCATCAGCCAAATGGGCGAGGTGATCGCGAACGCGATCACGTAGGTGCCCACCGCGCGCTGGACGCGGCGCACGTCGTCGACGTCCTGCAGCAGCTCGGCGTCCATCGGGGGCGGCTCAGAATCCATAGCGCTCCTCCCGCCAGGGGTCCGCGGAGTTGCTGTAGCCGCGCACCTCCCAGTAGCCGGGGGCGTCGCCGATGCGGAACTCCAGGGCGCGCAGCCACTTCGCGCTCTTCCACAGGTACAGCTGGGGCACCAGCAGCCGCAGCGGCCAGCCGTGCTGCGGCTCCAGTTCGCTCCCGTCGAAGCGGTACGCCAGCATCGCGCCGGGGCGCGTGAGCGCCTCCACGGGCATGTTGGCGGTGTAGCCGCCCTCGGCGTGCGCCACCACGTGCGTCGCCTCGGGCAGGGGCCGCACGGCCTCCAGGACCCACGACATGGGCACGCCGAGCCACCGCGTCCCGAGCTTGCTCCAGGTGGTGACGCAGTGGATGTCGCAGGTCACCTCCTCGGCGGGCAGCGCCCGGAACGCCCCGAAGTCCCAGCGGGCCTCGTGCTCCACCGCGCCCCACACGCGCACGTCCCAGTCGGCGGGCAGGGCCCCGCCGTACGGGATGCCGCCCTCGTGCAGCACGGGGAAGTCCCGCACCACGTGCTGGCCGGGCGGGACGCGCAGGCGCTCGTCGTCGGTGAGGCCGCGGTTCTTCAGGAAGGCCATCGCGGCGATGATAGGCCAGCCGGGTCGTCCCGGCCCCGGCGCCCGGCCCGCGGTCAGATCGCGCTGGAGGCGCGCACCAGCTCGGCCATGAGCTCGGGCGACGCGCTGGCGACGACCCGCCGCCGGCTGCCCATGTCCAGCGGGGATCCGCCGGTGTCGGCGGCGGTGGGCAGGCCCACCGTGCACCCCAGCTCGGCGGCGATGAGCTGGGCGGCGGCGACGTCCACGCTGCGGGCGGCGCCGAGGCCCACCAGCCCGTCGAACCGGCCCATCGCAACCCACACGATCGACAGGGCCAGCGACCCCATCGACCGCACGCGCGACACCTGCCCGGAGAGCTCGGCGAGGATCGCGGTGAGCTTGGCGGGGCCCCCGCCCTCCACGCCCAGCAGCCGCAGCCGCCCGGGGGGATCCGGCGGCCGCAGCCGCACGCCGTTCAGCCACACGCCCACCCCGCGCTCGGCGGTGAAGCACTCGCCGGTGCCGTGGTCGTGCACCATCGCCAGGCGCACGCCGCTCATGGTGGGGCCGTCGGAGACGCCGATGGCGGTGGCGAACCCGGGGCCGCCGCGCTTGGCGTTCTGGCTGCCGTCGATGGGGTCGCAGACCACCAGCGGGTTGCCGCCCCCGCCGATCTCCAGCACCCCGAGCTCCTCCGACAGGAGCGTCATGGACCGGCCGTCCTCGTGGTGCAGCCGCCGCAGGGCCGCGAGGATCTCGTCCTCGGCCATCCGGTCGATACCGGCGGTGATGTCGCCGCCCGCCCCGCGGCCCAGGTTCGCCGACCGCTCGGCCGGGGTCATGGCCTTCGCCTGCTCGTTGATGCGCCCGCACGCGGCGCCGAGCACCGCGAACCAGCGGCGGGCGTCGTCGGATGGCGCGGCGTCAGGCATCGGTGAGCGGGTGGAACGCCACCCCCGTGAGGAGCTTGGGGAAGAAGTACGTGGACTTCTGGGGCATCGTCTCACCGGCCTCCGAGACCGCGGCCACCGCGGACTTCGGGATGGGCCGCACGATGAACACGGCGGCCGCGTCGCCGCGCGCGACGAGGTCCGCGGCCTCCCGGGCGTCCTTCAGGTAGGTCAGCACGCCGTGGTGGCTCAGCGCCGCCTGGTCCTCTCCCAGATCCGGGATGAGCACCTCCCGTTCCAGCACCGCCACGTCCAGCCGGGCCGCGGGGGTGTCGCCGGGCGGTCCCGGCAGGGTGAGCAGGCGCATGCCGTCCGCCGTCACGAGGCCCAGGGTGGGCACGTCGTCCGGCGCGCCGGCGAGCGCCGCGAGCAGGGCGTCGAGGTCCGCGACCGGGGTCGCGTGCAGGCGGGAGGCACCGTCCGCGGGCCAGCGGGCGAGCACGCGGTGCGTGGGCAGGACCACCAGGCCGGGGTCGTCGAGGGCGCTCACGCCCATCAGCACCCGGTCCCAGGGGCCCGCCCGCCCGCCGTTGGCCTCCCGGACCTCGCGCCGGTAGTCCAGCGCCGTCTCGTAGCGGTGGTGGCCGTCGGCGATGAGGATCCACCGGCCGTCCATGGCGGCGGTGACGGCGTCCAGGCGGGCGGGGTCGCCGATCCACCACACCCGGTTCACCACGTCACCGCCGTCGCTGGCGAACTCGGCGTCCGGCGGTCCCGCGACGCCCGCGGCGGCCCACACGGCGCCCTCCGGGTCGGGGTACAGGCCGAACACCGGGGAGATGTGGGTCTTCACGGCCCGGTACAGGCGCAGCCGCCCCTCCTTGGGGCCCGCGTGGGTGCGCTCGTGGGGGCGCACGACGCGGGCCTCGTACGGCTCCAGCCCGACGGTGCCGAGCAGCGTGCGCCGCTCACGGGTGACGCCGTCCAGCGTGAACTGCTGCGTCCAGGCGGTGATGCCGGGACGGTCGTCGCGGGTGAGCACGCCGTCGCGGTCCCACTCGGCCATGAGCTCGGCGACGGCCTCGAACGGCTCGTCGGGCAGCTCCAGGCGCACCGCGTTGTACGGGCTGCGGGCGAGGAGGTCCTGGCGGTCGGCGTCGGTGATGACGTCGTACGGCGGGGCGATGAGGTCTCCGAGCGGGCCCGCGGCGGGGCGGTATCGCAGCGCCCTGGACGGTCGGAGATCGGCCACGGGCCGCAGGCTACCAGCCGCTCCCCGCACTACCATGTGACGTCCCGTGCTGGACGACCTCACACCCGAGCAGCGCCGCGCGGTCACCCACGAGCGCGGGCCCCTGATGGTCCTCGCGGGCGCCGGCGCCGGCAAGACGCGGGTGCTGTGCCGCCGGCTGGCGTGGCTCGTCGCGGGAGGCGCCGAACCCTCGCGGGTGCTGGCGGTCACGTTCACCCGCCAGGCGGCGGAGGAGCTGCGCACCCGCGCGGAGGACCTGCTGGGCCGCTCCCACGAGACGCTGCGCGTGTCCACCTTCCACGCCTGGGCGCAGGACGTGGTGCGCGTGCACGGCGTGGATCAGGGGCTGGTGCCGCTGCGGCGGCCGGCCGACCAGGAGCTGCGCAAGATGCTGCTGCTCGACAACCTGGCGGACCTGGACCTGCGCCTGCATCAGCTGCGCGGCGACCTGGTGATGCTGGTGGACGACTTCGTCACGCGCATCGACCGCTGCCGCGACGAGCTGGTCGCGGCGCGCGACTACCTCGGCTGGGCGCAGGCCGCGGTGGAGGGTGCGTCCAACCGACAGGAGGAGCAGCGGTACCGCAAGGAGCTGGAGTTCGCGCAGGTGTTCGCCGCGCACGACCGGCTGCTGGACGATGAGGGCCTCGAGGACTTCGGCATGTCCATCGTGCGGGCGCTGGAGCTCATCCGCCGGCACCCCGACGCCCTGGAGGCCGTGCGGCACGAGGTGCAGCACGTGATGGTGGACGAGTTCCAGGACACCAACCACGCCCAGACCGAGCTGCTGCTGGCCGTCGCCGACCCCCTGGGGAGCCTGGTGGTGGTGGGCGACGACGACCAGGGCATCTACCGGTTCCGCGGGGCGTCGGGGAAGAACCTGGCGGACTTCCGCGCCCGCTTCCCGGGGGCGCAGGAGGTGCGGCTGGAGCAGAACTACCGGTCCACCCAGTCCATCCTGGACGCCGCGTGGGCGGTGGTGTCGCCCATCCCCGACCGCAGCCCCAAGCGCCTCAGTGCCCTGCCGCAGGCGGAGGGCCCGCCGCCGCGATTCTGGGTTGCGCCCGACCCCGACGGCCAGGGACGGGCGGTGGCGGAGGAGATCGTCCGCCTGGCCGAGGCCGGCATCCCGTACGAGGAGCAGGCCATCCTCATGCGGGCGGTGCGCCTGGAGAGCGGCCCCGTCACCCGGGCGCTGGAACGCGCCGGCATCCCGCATCAGGTGCGGGGCGGTGTGGGGCTCATGGAGCGGCGCGAGGTGCGCACCGCCATCGCGTGGCTGCGCGCCGCCGTGGATCCCACCGACGGGCAGGCGCACCTGCGGGCCCTCGCCGACCCCGCCCACGGCGTGCCGTGGACGCTCGCCGCCGACACCGTCGCCGCCCACCGCAACGGCCCGGTCGGCGACGCGCTGCGCCATGCGCTGGAGCGCGAGGCGTACGACGGGGACGTGGTGCGCATCCTGGAGGCCGTGGGGCGCGCGGCGGCCGAGGAGGGACCCGCCGCCGCGATCCGCACGGTGCTCGACGTCACGGGCCTGCGCAACCGGGCCATCGCGGCCGGCGGCGCGGAGGGCGCCAGCCGTCTGGGCGCGCTCGCCGCGCTGGAGCGCGTGGTGGGCGACCTCGCGGCGGCGAAGCCGGTCATGACGACCGCGGAGCTGGCGAACACCCTGTGGCGCCTCGCGGAGCTGGGGTACCGCGGGGACGCCGGCGCGCCCATCGAGCGTCGCGGCGTGCAGGTGATGACCGTGCACCAGGCCAAGGGCCTGGAGTTCGACGCCGTGTTCGTGGTGGGCATGACCCACGCCGGGTGGCCGGGCCGGAACCGCCCGGGGCCGGACATCCCCGACCACCTGCTGCCGGAATCCCTGCCGCGCGACAGCGAGGCGCATGTCGCCGAGAGCCGCCGTCTCGCGTACGTCGCGATGACCCGCGCCCGCCGGCACCTGGTGGTGAGCTGGGTCGCGGCGTCCGCCACCGGGGTGCCGCAGGCGATATCCACGTTCGCCGAGGAGGCGATGGCGATGGTGCCGGACGCCGCCCCGCAGGAGGTGGGGGAGGGGCCGGAGCGGCACCTGCTGGAGGCCGTCGGCGCCGCCCGGGAACTGCTGGAGGACACCTCCATGGCCGCCGCGCGGGCCGCCGCCGCCGGCGCCCCGGACGACGCCCTGGCGGCCGCGGCGCGCGACGCCGCCGACCGCCTCGTGGCCGCGCGGGCCGCCGCGCTGGCGCCGCCCGCCCCGCCCGCGGCGCCCGTGGTGCCGCACCGGCCCCCGCGCCCCGGCGTGTCCACCTCGGTCACGGGCATCGCCCGGTACCGCAGCTGCCCCCTGCAGTACCGGTACGCGCACGTCGATCGCGTCCCGCCGCGCAAGGACCCCACCCGGGCCGTCGGGGTCGCCTGCCACTCGGCGCTCGAGGCGCATCTGAAGCCCGAGACCCCGCCGCCGGACGCCGCCGTGATCCTCGATCGCTTCGAGCGGGAGCTCAAACGGCACTCGGTGGAGGCCACGGCGCAGGGGAAGCACGCGCTGGCGCTGGCGCGTGAGAGCTTCCCGAAGCTGGTGCAGCGCACCCTCGCCTCCGGCGTGAGCCCCGTGGCGGTGGAGCGGGACTTCACGCTCATACTGGGTCCCCACCGGGTGCGCGGCCGCATCGACCGCGTCGACCGCGCCCCGGAGGGCGGGTACGCGCTGGTGGACTACAAGACCGGCGGCGCGCCGAAGAACGGCGCGAACGAGGACGGCCGGTTCGTGCTGCGCCTGTACCTGGCGGGGGCCCGGGAGGCGTGGGGCGTGGAACCCACGCGGGCGACGCTGGAGTACGTTCTGGAGAACGACTTCCGCACCGAGCACCCGGAGGCGTCCGAGATCGCGCTCGCGATCGACGAGGCCCGCCGGACGCTGGACGACATCGCCGCGGAGCGCTTCGCGCCGCGGCCGTCGTGGGCGTGCCGCTCCTGCGACTACCGGCTGCTCTGCCCCGCCATCGACCGCTGACCGCCATCGCCGACATCACCCCGGGCACGCCCTTCGAGGGCGTGTACGCCGTGCGCGACGTGGAGCGCCGCCTCTCCCGCGCCGGCAAGCCGTTCCTGTCGCTGGTCCTCGGCGACGCCACCGGTGCGGCGCGGGCGGTGGTGTTCGAGCAGGCCGACTGGTTCGCGGAGCGCCTCACCGCCGGTGCCGCGGTGCGCGTGGCGGGGAGGGCCGAGGAGCGCTCCGGGCGGCTGGAGCTGGTGGTGAGCCACGTGCGCGCCGCCGGTGAGGAGGCCCCCGCCGCCACCCTGGTCCCGCGGTCCCACCGGGAGCCGGACGAGCTGTTCGGCTTCGTGCTGCACCTTGCCGACGAGGTCGCGGACCCCCAGCTGCGCGCCGTGCTGGCGGCCCTCACCGGCGACGAGGCCCTGGCGAAGGACTGGCGGACGGTGCCGTGCACCCGGTCGGGCCATCACGCGTACGTGGGCGGGCTGGTGGAGCACACCGTCGGCGTCGCCGGGTTGTGCCAGACGCTGTGCACCTGGCATCCGCGCCTGGACGCCGACCTGCTGCTCACCGCCGCCATCGTCCACGACCTGGGGTACACCCGGGCGTGGCGGGTGGGGGCCACGTTCGAGGCCACCGACGAGGGCCGCATGCTGGGCCACGTCGCCCTGGGCATGGAGATCGTGGGGCGCGCGGCCGACCGCACCGGCCTCCCCGGGGATCGCAAGCTGGCGCTGCTGCACTGCGTGGCGTGGCACCACGGCCCGCCCGGCGGGGCGGTGATCCAGCAGGCGTCCCCCGAGGCGCTGGCCCTGTTCCGCGCGAACTCGCTGGAGACCCAGGTGAAGGCCCGCCTGGAGGGATCCGGCATCGACACGCCCCCCGCCTGAGGAGCGCCCGCGTGACCCGCAAGCTGTTCGTGAACCTGCCCGTGGCGCGCCTGGGGCGGGCGGTGGACTTCTTCACCCAGCTGGGCTTCGCGTTCGACGAGGACTTCGCGGACGAGACCTCGGCGTGCATGGTCGTGAACGACACCACCCACGTGATGCTGCTCATGCAGGAGCGGTTCGC
>JADLHW010000043.1 GCA_020848615.1 Thermoleophilia bacterium | reverse complement strand
ATGACCTTCCCGATCCGTGCCGACAGCGCCGCCCGCTTCACCGGCCCGCTGCCCGACGCCGCCGATGTCGTGGTGATCGGCGGCGGCGTCATCGGGGTGATGACCGCCTGGTTCCTGGCCGGGCGCGGCGTGAAGGTGGTCCTCTGCGAGAAGGGCCGCATCGCCGGCGAACAGTCGAGCCGCAACTGGGGCTGGGTCCGCCAGCAGGGCCGCGACCCGGCCGAACTGCCGCTGATGATCGAGGCGCTGTCGATCTGGAAGGGGCTGGAGGCAGAGGTGGGCGCCGATCTGGGCTTCCGCCAGACCGGTGTGCTCTACCTCGCCAACACGCCCCTCGACACGGTGCGCCACGAGGCCTGGATGGTCCACGCGCGCGCCCACGGGCTCGACACGCGGCTGCTGAGCCGGGGCGAGGTGCAGGCGATGCTGCCCAATGCCGCCGGCTGGGTCAGCGGGCTTCTCACCCCGTCGGACGCCCGCGCCGAGCCCTGGATTGCGGTGCCGTCGATCGCCGGGGTGCTCGCCGCCAGGGGCGCGGCGATCCGCGAGGATTGCGCGGTGCGCGCGATCGACATCGCCGGCGGCCGGGTGGCGGGCGTGGTGACCGAGGTCGGGCGCATCCGCGCCGACCGGGTGGTGCTGGCGGGCGGCGCCTGGTCCTCGCTTCTGGCGCGGGCGCATGGCGTCAGCCTGCCGCAGCTTTCGGTCCGCGCCACGGTGGCGGCGACGGAGCCGCTGCCGGAGGTCTGGCCGGGGGCGGCGGCCGACCGCCATTTCGCCAAGCGCCGGCGCGCGGACGGCGGCTATACGCTCGCGCCCGGCCACTTCCACGAGTTCTTCATCGGCCCGGACGCCTTCCGCCACCTCCGCCCGTTCTGGACCCAGATCCGCAACGACATCACCGGCACCCGCTTCCTGCCCGCAGCCCCCCGGCATTACCCCGACGCCTGGGGCACGAAGCGTCGCTGGGCGGCCGACGAGGAAAGCCCGTTCGAGCGGCTGCGCGTGCTCGACCCCGCGCCGAACCGGGCCGAGGTCGAACGGCTCAGGGCGCGCTTCGGCGCGGCCTTCCCCGCGCTCGGCAAGCCCCGCGTCCGCACCGCCTGGGCGGGGATGATCGACACGATGCCCGACGTCGTGCCGGTGATCGACCATGTCGCGACACTTCCCGGCCTGACCGTCGTCACCGGCATGTCGGGCCACGGCTTCGGCATCGGGCCGGGGGTGGGGCGCGTGGCCGCCGATCTGGTGGAGGGCCGCGCGCCCGGCCACGACCTTTCGCGGTTCCGCTTCGGCCGGTTCAGCGACGGCTCGCCGATCGACCTCGGCCCCGCGCTCTGAGCGGGGAAGGGCGCCTTCGGGGGGCATCGAGCCCCCCTTGGCGCGCGCTCCGCGGGGGGTATTTGGACAACGAAGAAGCCCGGGGGGATCAGTCGGTCGCGGCGCCTTGAGTTCTTCGTTGCCGAAATACCCCCGGGGGTCCGGGGGTGGCACCCCCGGCCTTGCGGCTCAGAGCCGGTCGCGGAGCGAGAACCAGGCCATCGCGAGGACCAGCAGCGGCCAGCGCAGCGCCGTGCCGCCGGGGAAGGGGCGGGTGGGGATGTGCGCCATCAGGTCGAAGCGTTCCGCCTGGCCGGCGATCGCCTCGGCCGCGAGCCTGCCGCCGAGCGTGGCGAGCGCGACGCCGTGGCCCGAAGAGCCCGAGGCGGTGAGGATGTTGGCCCTCAGCCGCTCGAAATGCGGCATCCGGTTCAGGGTGATGCCGAGCGTGCCGCCCCAGGCGTGGGTGATCTTCGTGCCCTGAAGCTGGGGGAAGATCTCCAGCATGGGCTTTTGCACCAGCCGGGCGATGTCGGGGAAGCGGTAGCCGTAGCTTTCCGCGCCGCCGAACAGGAGCCGGTCGTCCTCGGAGAGGCGGAAGTAGTTGATGACGAACTTGGTGTCGGCGACGGCGTGGTCGGCGGCGAGGACGGAAGCGCGCAGCGCGGGCGGAAGCGGCTCGGTCGCGACGACGAAGTTGTTGATCGGCATGACCCGGGCGGCGGTGCGGCGCTCCAGGTGGCCGAGATAACCGTTGCAGGCGAGGAGCACGTGGCGGGCGGTGATCCGCGCGCCGTCGGTCTCCACCACCGCGGGATCGGTTTCGATGATCCGCCGGACGGTGGAATGTTCGTGGATGCGCACGCCCGCCGCCGCCGCGGCCCGGGCGAGGCCGAGTGCGTAGCGCAAGGGGTGGAGATGGCCGCCGCCCATGTCGATGTCGCCGCCGTGATAGGCCGGCGAGCCGACGAGCGCGCGCATCTCCTCGCGGTCGAGCGGGCGGATCAGGTCGTAGCCGTAGTCGCGCGCCATCCTCTCGGCATAGGCGCGGGCATGGGGCACGAGGCGGGGGCGGTGGCAGGCGTGGATGATGCCGTCGGCCCAGCCGGCGTCGGGCGCGTGCCGGGCGGCGAGCGCCCTGGTCAGCGCCACCGCCTCCTGCGCGAGGTCCCAGAGTGCGCGGGCGTGATCCCGGCCCACCAGCGTCTCCAGCGCCTCCTGGTCGAGCCGCTGGCCGGTGCCGACCTGGCCGCCGTTCCGGCCCGAGGCGCCCCAGCCCACCCGGTGGGCGTCGAGCAGCACCACGTCGTAGCCGCGTTCCCGCAGGTGCAGTGCGGCGGAAAGGCCGGTGAATCCGGCGCCGACGATGCAGACATCGGCGCGCATCTCGCCGGCCGCGGCCGGGAAGGGGGCCAGGGGTGCAGCCGTCTCGGCATACCAGGACCGGGGATATTCCCCGGCCCGGTCGTTGGCGGTCAGGACGTCGAGCCGGGCCATCAGGCCGCCCCCGTCACGCCGCGACGAGAAGCCCGTCGGACTTCAGGCCCGCGTGGCATTCGTCGAGAGATCTGGTCGCGCGTTCGATCAGCGTGTCGATCTCTGCCGGGGTGATCACCAGGGGCGGCGAGATGATCATGCGGTCGCCGACGTGGCGCATCACCAGGTTGTTGGCGAAGCAGCGTTCGCGGCAGCGGTAGCCCACCGTGCCCGCAGGGCTGGCGAAGGCCGCGCGGGTCGCCTTGTCGGGCGTCAGCGCGATCGAGCCCATCAGGCCGACGAGCTTCGCCTCGCCCACCAGCGGATGCGCGGTCAGCGCCTGCCAGCGTTCCGCGAGATAGGGGTGGGCGACGTTGCGGACGTGGTCGATGACGCCTTCCTCCTGGATCAGCTCCAGGTTCCGCAGCGCCACGGCGGCCGCGACCGGGTGGCCGGAATAGGTGTAGCCGTGGTTGAAGTCGTCGCCCGAGCCGGCGATCGTGTTGAAGACCTCGTCGCAGACGATCGAGCCGCCGATCGGTGCATAGCCCGACGACAGGCCCTTGGCGATGGTCATGATGTGCGGGCGGATGCCCATCGTCTGGCTGCCGAACCAGTTGCCGGTGCGGCCGAAGCCGGTGATGACCTCGTCGGCGATGAGAAGGATGCCGTATGCGTCGCAGATGCGCTGGATT
>JADLHW010000042.1 GCA_020848615.1 Thermoleophilia bacterium | reverse complement strand
CGGTGGCCTGGGCGATCTGGGTCTGGGCGACCCGCAGCTCCCGGTGCTGGCGCTCGTGCTCCTCACGCAGGCGCAGCTCGTCCTCGACGTCGGTGGCGCTGGCGACCCACTCCGCGACGGACCCGTCGTCGAGCACCACGGGCACGGCGTTGAGCCGCACGCGGCGCCCGGTGCCGTCGCCGCGTCGCAGCCGGGCGACGGCCTCCACGGGCGCGGCCTCCTCGGTGAACCACGCGACCAGCCGGTCGCGGTCCGCGGCGGCGAAGGCGTCGAGCCATCCCCGGTCCGGCCCCAGGTAGGCGTCCGTGGCCTGGCCGGTGAACTCCTCCCACGAGGAGCTGGGCTCGCGCACCACGCCGCCCCGGTCGGTGGCCCACAGGCAGGTCGTCGACGCCGTCGCGAGCAGCCGCAGGCGCTGCTCGTCGCGGGCGGTGCGGGCCTGCAGCGCCTCGATGCGCTCCCGCGCGGCGCGCTCGCGGTCCTCGGCCTCCCGGCGCGCCCGCCCCAGGGCCACGTGGGCGCCCACGCGGGCGAGCAGCTCACGGGCGGTGAACGGCTTGAGCAGGTAGTCGTCGGCGCCGGCGGCCAGGCCCTCCGCGGAGGCCTCCTCGCCGGCCCGCGCGGACAACAGCATCACCGGCACGCGGGCGGTGGCCGGGTCGGCGCGCAGGCGGCGCACCAGCTCCAGGCCGTCGACGCGGGGCATCATCACGTCGCTCACGATGAGGTCGGGCGGGTCGGCGGCCACCGACCGCAGGGCCTGCTCCCCGTCGGCGACGGCGTCCACCCGGTACCGCGCCCCCAGCAGCCGCGACAGGTACGCCCGCATGTCGGCGTTGTCGTCGGCCAGCAGGATGCGCCCGGTCGCGGCGGCCAGGGGGTTGTCGGTGTCGGCGGGCGGCTCCGGGGAGTCCTCCACCTGCCCGGTCCAGGACATCACCTCCTGCAGGAACAGCCGCGTGGTGGCGCCGTCGCGGCGGCCCGGGCCGTCGGCCAGGTGGTCCTCGTCGATGTGCGCACGGCCCCGCGGCACCCGCACGGTGAACTCGCTGCCGGCACCCGGCTCGCTGGTCACCGACGCGTCGCCGCCGTGCAGCTGCGCGAGCTCCGACACCAGGGCCAGGCCGATGCCGCTGCCCTCATGGGTGCGGCCCGCCGCCCCGCGCACCCGGTGGAACCGCTGGAACAGCTGCGGCAGGTGGTCCTCGTCGATGCCGATGCCCGTGTCACGCACGCGCAGCACCGCGTGGCCGTCCCGGAGCTCCAGCCGCAGGCGCACCTCCCCCGCGTGCGTGAACTTCAGGGCGTTGCTGAGGAGGTTGGAGACGATCTTCTCCCACATCTCCGGGTCCACGTAGACCGGCTCCGGCAGCGGCGGGCAGTCGACGGTCATGCGCAGGCCCATGGCCTGCGCGCCGGACCGGAAGGCGCTGGCGATGTCACCGGTGAACTCCGCGAGGTCCATCGGCTCGAACCGCGCCTCCACGCGGCCCGCCTCGATGCGGGCGAACTCCAGCAGCGTGTTCACCAGCTTCAGCAGCCGGCCGCTGCCCCGGTGGGCGAACCCCAGGTGCTCCCGCAGGTCGGCGGGCAGGTCGGGACGGTCGACGGCCTCCTGCAGGGGGCCGGACATGAGGGTGAGCGGGGTCCGCAGCTCATGGCTGATGTCACTGAAGAACGTGGTCTTCGCCCGGTCGAGCTCGGCGAGGGCCTCGGCCCGGCGCCGCTCGTCCTCGTACGCCCGGGCCGTGGCCAGGCTCGCGGCGATCTGCCCCGCCAGCAACTCCACCCAGCCCACGTACTCCTGCTCGACCGGCCGCAGCGGGTTGAGCCCCGCGACGAACCACCCCTTCGGGCCCTCCCCCGCCCGCCCGGCGAGCGGGACCACCACGGCGTGCGCCGGGGGCCGGTCCCACGCCCCGGCGGGCAGGTCGCCGAAGCGGCGCTCCACGTCGTCGAGCACCAGCGCCCCGCCGTCGGCGGGGAGCGGCCATGCGTCGTCGCGCCCGGCGAGGGTGCCCGGTGCTCCGGCGGCTCCGGGTGCGATGCCGCTGGTGCAGGCCAGCCGTGCCGTGCCGGGGGCGTCCTCCAGGTACACGCAGGCGAACGGCAGGTCCCTCAGGTTCGTCTGGAGGCCGTCGCCCAGGGCGGCGAGCATCTCGTCCTCGGACAGGTGGGCGGACAGGTCCGAGGCGAGCCGCCGCAGCGTCGCCATCCGGCGTCCCACCACCACCCGGTGGGTCTCCTCGGTCACCACGCACAGCAGCCCCTGCACCGAGCCGTCATCGGCGGGGATGGGGCTGTAGGAGAACGTGTGGTAGGTCTCCTCCGGGTAGCCGCCGCGCTCCAGGCGCAGCTCCAGCGCCTCGTCCCAGGTGGCCAGGCCCTCCGCCATCACGTGGTCGATGCGCGGCGACAGCTCGTCCCATGCCTCCGCCCAGACCTCGCGCGCCGGCCGCCCGAGGGCCCATGGATGTTTCATGCCGAGCGTGTCGCGCCGGTACGCGTCGTTGTAGAAGAACGCCAGGTCCGGGCCCCAGCCCAACCACATGGAGAACCGCGAGGTGAGCAGCACGCGCAGGAGTGAGCGCAGCTCGCCGGACCAGGTGTCCATGGGCCCCAGGGACGTGGCTCCCCAGTCGTGTCGCGCGATCACCGACGCCACCGCCCCATCCGCATGGGCATGAGGGTGCGCCGGTCTCGGGGTATGCCCGTCGTCCATTTCACGACTCGCTACCCCGTGGTCCCGGAGGCGAAACGGACGGCGGGGCGGCATGCGGGCCCCGATGCCCCGGTCAGGGATCGCTTGAGAAGCCGTCCCAGCCGGGCAGCGCGGCGGCCTGGCGGATCCATTCCCGCAGGCGGCCCTCGTCGTCCACCCCGCCCTCCCCGATGTGGAGGTACCGCGTGCCCGGGTCCTTGGAGGGCTCCGGCGGCGGCGGGTCGAGGTGCGCGCCGTTCAGGAACGTGACCTTCACGTACCGCGTGAAGCAATGGGCGCTGAGGAACCAGCCGCGGCCCTCCACCCCGTAGAACGGCGAGTTCCACCGGACGGCGCGGCGCACCCCCGGCACGACCTCCGCCACCAGCGCGTCGAGGTGCTCCCCCACGGCGCGCTTCCACCCCGGCATCGCCGCGATGTACGCCCGCACGGGGGCGTCCCCGTCTGCCTTGGGGATCTGGGGGTTCCCGCCGGACAGCAGCCGCGGCCCCGGCGCGTCGCCGGCGGGGGTGCCGCTGCCGTTCATCGCGCGAGGAGGGTCGCCATGGCGCATCCAGGATCGCGGGAGCCGGCGGGCCTGGGACGGTGGAGAGGAGTACCGGCCCAGGCCCTGGCCCCAGTCCTTCGGGGGTACCGGCAGGCTACCCGCGGCGGCTCCGGCGGCCGAGCCGATGGGGTTCCCCGATGACCGTCGTCCCGCCGCATGGGCGATCGATGTCCCCCCGGTCCGGGTTTCGCCGCGGGACGACGTCCGTCCGGATGAGCACCGCCGGACCGCCCGGGACCTCCGCGAAGATGCCGGGACGCGCTCCTGCGATTCGCATGTTGACGGGGTGAATGACGAGCGACGAACACGATCTGGTGGAGGCGGCACGTGCCGGCTCACCGCAGGCGCGGGCCGACCTGTTCGGCCGGCACTGGGACGAGGCGTGGCGCACCGCGAGGGCGATCTGCGGCGACGGCCATCGGGCGGAGGACGTCGCCCAGGACGCGATGCTGCGGGCCCTCGCCCAGCTGGACCGCTACGACGGACGGCGACCGTTCGGCGCGTGGCTGCGGCGGATCGTGGTGAATCAGGCGCTCAACGCCATCCGCCGTGACCGGCGGCTCGTCCCCATCGACGATGCCCCGCCCGTCGAGAGCGGACGGGAGGGCTGGGAGCCGGGGTTGCTGGCCGCGGTGCGGAGCCTGCCGGCCGACCGGCGCGCCGTGGTGGCGCTGCGCTACGGCATGGACCTGACCCCGGCCGAGATCGCCGACGCCATGTCGTTGCCCGTCGGCACGGTGCATTCCCGGCTCGCACGGGGACTGGCCGGCCTGCGCGCGCAACTGGAGGTGACCGATGCCCGCTGACCTCGAGGCGCGCCTGCGCGAGGTGCTCCGGCCGGACGACCCTCCCACGGGGTCGCGGGAGCGGATGCTGAACCGCCTGATGGCCGCTCCCGGCCGGCGCCGCCGGCCAGGTCGTCGCTCGTGGGGCGGCGGCCTCGCCGCCGCCGCCATGATCGCCGGGTTCGCGGTGTTCCTGGTGCTCATCCTGCCGCGCGGCGCAAAGCGCCCCGCACCCCTGCCGCCCGCCGCCTTCGCGGTGCTGAAGGGTGGCAGTCCCAGCGACCTCACGGCGCTGGGCGTGACCGTCGAAGACCTGAACTTCCCCGGCCTGGCGGCATCGACGCTGCGCACGGTCCGACGGGTCGGCGACACCACGATCCTCGCCGGGCGGAACCGGGACGGCCTCGTGTGCCTGTCGCTGGTGGGGCCCGAACCCGGCCCCACCCCGGCGGCGAAGCCCGGCCAGGCCATCGTCACGCACGTCCGGGCCTGGACGGCGTGCGGCCTGCCCGCGGCGGTCGAGCGGTCGGCGCTGGTCCAGGTCACCTGGACCGGACGGCAACGGCCCGTGATCCTGGTGCCCGACGGGGTGCGGCTGCGCGGACCGCGCGGCGCGATCCCCGTGACGCGGAACGTGGCCGTGGCCCCCGTGGGGACGGCCGCGGTCACCGCGACCTACGCCGATGGCACCCGCCGCCGTCTGCGGACCGACGGACAGACGACGATGCCGCTGGCCCCCGCCGACCGCCGCGCCATCGCAACGGTCACCGTGCCGGACCTCCCCGGCGCCCGCGGAGGCGACGCCGGCCGGCTCCTGGAGGCATCGCTGCTCACCGCGGGGTCGACGACCGCCGAGCCCAGCGACGCGGTGCCCGCGGGCCGCGTCCTGCGGCAGTCGCCGGCCCCGGGGACCACCGCCCCGACCGATGCGCGGGTGGACATCGTGCTCGGGTCACCCGGCGGTACCCGGACGTCGCCGTCCCCCGCGACGGCCCTCGCGCTCACCGAGTTCCCCGCGGGCCCCGGGACGCTGGCGTTCGAACGCGCCACGCTGGGCGCCCTGCGCGGCACCGTGCGCGTGCTGCTGTTCGTGCGGACCCGGGCCGAGGCGTCATCGGCACGCTGGGTCCCGCCCACGGCCGTGTACGGGTCCGGGACGATCGTCGTGGTCGACGGCGGCCGAGCCGCGGCGGCACGCGTCCTGCGCCGCGATACGTCCGCCTCCCTGGCGATCGACCCGGACGGATCGCTGCAGGCCGCGCTGGGCGTCCGCGCACCTGCGACGGTGGTCCTGGATCGCGAGGGACGCGTCGCCGTGCGGTCCGGCCGCCTGCCGAGCGGCCCCCTGCCGGATGCGCGGCTCGACATCGACGCGATCACGTACGCGCTGCAACTCGAGCCGCGGAGCGCCGGCATGCCGCCGCTCGAGATCCCCCGCCAGGCGTGGTGGCTCACCACGCGGGAGCCCCTCGACCCCGCCGACGTGCCGGGAGCCGTGCCCGTCGCCGGGTCATGCGCCGCCGAGCGCGAGCGCGTGTGGGCGTTCGGACCGGCCGGGGGCCTGCGCCTCTGGATCTCGGTGTCGGCGAGTTCAGGTCTGCAGGCTGCGCCGGCGCAGGTCGTCGTCGTGGCCCCGGTCCGCCACCGGGCACCGGCGCCCACCTCGGTGTCCAGCTGCGACCGCTTCCCGGCCGCGAGGGACGCCGCGGGGCCCGCCGTGGACGTCTCAACCGAGCGGACCACGGCCGGGATCCGCCGGATCTTCGTCGTCCGGGACGGGTACGACCGGGCCGAACTGGACGGCCGCAGCTTCCCCGTGGTGAACGGCATGGCGGTCACGGAGGGCGGGAAGCCGTTCGGGCAGCGCATCGTGTTCAGCGGGCCCGCCGGCCGCGCGGTCGTGACGGGGTGACCTCCCCGGCGGTGCGGGAGGCCGGTCCGTCACGACCCGCGGCGCTGCACCGCGGGGACGTCGCGGCGGATGAGCGCCGCCCCCATCGCGGCGGCCGCGACGGGGAGGACCACCAGCAGGGCGACCACGAGCGGCCAGGGCGTCACGAACGCGATGCCCATGGTGCGCAGCACCACCCACGCGCACGCGACGCCCACGGGCAGGGCCAGGGCCTGCCCCATCCCGGCCAGCACGAACGCGCGCACCGCCTGCAAGCGCCGCCGGTGGCCGGGTCCCGCGCCCACGGCGACCAGCGTGGTGCGTTCGTCGCGGCCGTCGGAGGCGACCAGCGCCAGGCCCACCAGCACCACCAATACCGACAGCACCAGCGCGGCCGGGAGGATGACCCAGTAGATGATCCGGTCCACCGAGAACCCGCCCTCGGTGTCGAAGGCCAGGTACGCCCCGAGGGTCGACCGGTCGTCCAGAGACAGCCCCAGGTCGTCCTGCAGCCGGGTGAGCGCCGCGCGCTGCACGTCGGTGATCGGGGCGGGCAGCCGGTAGACCAGCGCCGTGTCGTTCACGGCGGACCGCGGCAGCCAGCGACGCGCGAGGCCGGCGTCCACCAGGTAGCCCCCGCCGACGAACGCCGCGACCCCGCGGCCCACGCGCACCCGGATCCCCGTGGGCCGCACCGGGCCGTCCGGGGTGGTCACGACCATGGGCGGCGGCTGGGACGGGACATCCGGGACCGGGACCCACAGCACGCGGCCGGCGCCCAGGTCCCCCCGGTACGCGGCGAGGCCGAGCGCGGCCAGCTCGACGGGGGCCACGGTGCGGAACGGCACGCTCGTGCCGTCCGTGAACTGCTGCATGCAGGCGGTGGCGGCGCCCGGCAGGACCTTCGCGACCGGGGCGGCCAGCGCGGGGAGCCGGTCGCAGCCCGGGATCGAGGCGGCGCCGCCGCCCGAGTCGGACACCGTGAGCACCACGGTCCGCGGGTCGGTGTACGTCGCGGTGGGCCGGTCGGCCTCCGAGCGGGCGAGCACCCCGCCGGCGACGGCGAGCGCACCGGTCGCCATGACCGCCGCCACGACCGGGCCGGTGCGGCCGCGGTGGCGGGCGACGTCCCGCACCGCCAGGCGGCCGGTGCCGCGCAGCCCGCCGGCCGCGCGCTCCAGGAGCCCCACCAGGAAGGGCACCGTGATCGTGGTGCCGATGACCGTGAGGGCGACGCCCGCCGTGGCGACCAGCGGGATCCCGCTGTCGGGGCGATTGTTGAGGCCGTGGGCGACCAGTGCGAGCCCGGTCCCGCTGACGACCACGCCGGCGACGGGCATCCGCACGGGCACGCGGGGCGTGGGGCGCCGGCCACCCAGGGCCTGCAGCACCGAGGTGCCGGAGGCGACGCGGGCAGGCAGCAGGGAGGCGCCCGCCGCGACCGCGAGCGCGACCGCCACGATGAGCACCACGTCGCCGGTGCCGACGACGGTCGCGCCGATGCGGTCCCCGTACCGTTCCTGGACGGTGTCCCGCGCCAGCGCCCATGCGCCGAGGCCGGTCCCCAGGCCGACCGCGATCCCGAGGACCCCGAGGGCGACGCCCTGCAGCAACGTCCACCCGGACCGCTGGCCGGGTGACGCGCCCGCCGCGCCCAGCAGACCCAGCACGCGCAGCTGCCGGCGGGCGCCGACGGCCATCGCGGAGGCGACCACCAGCCCGAAGGCCATGAGGCCGAGCGAACCGAGCATGAAGACCAGGACCTGCGCGTCCTCCCGGATCCCCCCGGCGTCGATGTCGTCCCAGAAGGATGACTCCAGGACGCTGTTCGCGCCCGCAACCTCCGCGAGCGCATCCCGCCCGCCGGCCGCGGAGCCGAGACCGCCCACCAGCAGCGCCGGGGGCGCCCGGCCGGCCGGGGGGACGGTGTCCAGGAGCGCGGGGCCGATCACCTGACGCTGATCCATCGTGGGCTCGAGTGCGATGCCGGTGACCAGGAGCGACCGGCGCCCCTGCTCCAGGGTGATCCGGTCACCCACGCGGGTGCCGAGACGCGACGCGGCGGCCGTGCTGAGCAGCACCTCACCCGGCCGCGCCGGCAGGCGGCCGGTGCGGAGATCCCACAGCCCGCGCGCGAGGGGGTCCGCGAGGTCGATCGACTCCAGCCCCGCCCTCATGCGCACGGTTCCCCGCGGCCCGTCGGCGCGGAGGACGCCGGAGGCCTGGGTCCAGGGGGTGACGTGGAGCCCCGCGGCCCTGAGCCGTGCGACGGCCGCGGGGGCGTGCCCGGCGTCCGGACGCACAAGCGCATCCGCCGAGCCCATCGTCTCGGCGCGCAGCTCGGCCGCGGTGTCGGGGACGGTGCGCATGCCGATCATGGCGAACAGGAACCCGGCGACCGGGAGGGCGATGAGCAGGACGATGAGCGCCGACCGCCACGGGTGGTGCCGGGCGTCGCGCACCGCGAGCCGCGCCAGCGGACGGAGGGCGCTCACCGGGTCACCCTCGCCCCGTGGCGGGCATCCACCTCGTCCACCACGCGGCCGTCGCGCAGCCACACGATGCGGTCCGCGAACGACGCGATCCGCGGCTCGTGGGTCACCAGCACCACCGCGCCGCCGTCCGCGGCGTACCCGGCGATGAGCTCGGCCACCGCCTCACCGGTCGTGGTGTCCAGCGCCCCGGTGGGCTCGTCGGCGAGGATGAGCCGCCGGTCGCCGGTCATCGCACGGGCGATCGCGACGCGCTGCTGCTCCCCGCCGGACAGGTCGTCGGGGAACCGCCGCCACCTGCCGTCCAGGTCCACCGCGGCGAGCGCCTCGCGGGCGGCCCGCCGGGCGGCCTTCACCGAGGTCCCGTCGAGCTCCATCGGGAGCATCACGTTCTCCTCGGCGGTGAGCTGCGGCACCAGGTTGAACTCCTGGAACACGAACCCGATGCTGCGCCGCCGCACCGCCGCGAGGCCCGCCGGGTCGAGCAGCGCGAGGTCGGTGCCGTCCACCAGCACCTCGCCGGAGGTGGGGTGGTCGAGGCCGCCGGCCATGTTGAGCAGCGTGGACTTGCCGCTGCCGCTGGGACCCATGATCGCCACGAACTCCCCGGCCGCCACCGTGAGGCTCACGCCGTCCAGGGCGACGACCTCGGTGGCTCCGGCGCCATACCTGCGACGGACGTCGTGCATGCAGAGGACGGCGGACATCAGGACTCCTCGGGGGTGTCTGGGGACGTGCGGGCGGCGGCGAGGATGCGCTCCTCGCACAGGTCGAGCCACCGCAGCTCGGATTCGGTGAGCGCCACCAGGGCGTCGAGCGCGAGCCGGGGCGCGAGGTCCCCGTTGAGGCCCGCCTCACGGGCGCCGCGGCGCCGCTCCTGCAGCGCGGCCATCCGGGAGGACCGCTCGGCGCCGATCACCTCGAGGGCGTCCACGCCGGGGGCCGCGACGGCGATGAGCACCTTCATCATCAGCCCGTCGCGGGACGGGGCGTCGCGACCGCCGGGGGTGCGCATGAACCCGTCGATCGCCGCACGACCCGCCGGGGTGAGCGCGAACAACCGCCGTCCCTCCGCGTCGGGCTCGCCGCCGGCCACCAGCCCGTCGCGCTCCAGGCGCTCGAGGGTGGTGTAGACCTGCCCGACGTTGAGGGGCCACACGCCTCCGGTGGCGGCCTCGAACTCACCGCGCAGCTGGTAGCCGTGCCGAGGGCCGGCGGCCAGCAGCGCAAGCAGGCTCTCGCGGATCGACATCGCGTCCCTGGGTCGGATGCGGGGGTGGGTGCATACCGCGTATGCATACCCAGTATGCACTCACGGCGACGGGATGGTCAAGGACGCGGCGGGTGGGGCACCATCCCGGTGTGGACGGCCTGCCGGACATCGATCCGTCGCCCTCGGGCAGGGCGGACGCCGCCGCGCTGGCGGCGCTGGCGCTCATCCCGCCGTCGGTGGTGCGCGACGATGCGCGCACGCGCGAGCTCGCGGCGATGGCCGCCGTCGCGCTGGCGCGGTCGCGCGGCCCGGCGGAGTGCCTGGGCACGGCCATCCGCGTGCACCTCACGGAGGCGCGCGCAGCGCGCCACGGCGCCGACGCCGCCCCCGAGCGTCCCACCCGGGACGAGGTCGCCGCGTTCGCCGCTCCCGTGGGCGCGGCGATGAAGGAGCTGCGCCGGGAGCCGGTGCCGCCGCTCGCGGTCGCCCGGCGGGTGGAGCGCTGGTGCGACGAGCACGGCGGCGACCGGGAGCGGGCCCTCGCGGACCTGGTGCGCGCCGCGATCGGCGCCGCCCGCTGGACGGGCGCCGAACCCGGCATGGTGCTCGCCGCCGCGCTGGTGCGGCTGCCCGGCTCACCGGTCATGGGGCGCCGCGTGCTGGAGGCCGCCGTGGACCTCGCGATGCGGCCCGGGTGAGGGCTACTCCCCCCGCACCTCGCGTCGCAGCGTGAGCCCCACCAGCCGGGACACCACCATCGCCACGTACCCGAGGCCCGCGAGCTGCTCGATCATCACCAGGCTGCGGGCGACGGGCTCCACCGGCACCACGTCGCTGAGCCCGGTGCTGGTGAGGGTCGTGAAGCTCAGGAACAGCAGCTCCATCCAGGTGCGGTCCGCCAGCGGGTCGTGGGCGGCGATGAAGCTGCCGGGCACCGCGGCCTGGCACACCACGTAGATGTACGCGAACGCCCACGCCACCAGCGTGAACGTGGCGCCCACCGCCCACAGCTCGTCACGGGTGATGCGCGGGTCGCGCAGCATGTAGACGATGAGCGTCCAGGCCGCGTACAGGTAGAGCGCGGCCTCAAGCGCCGAGGAGTACGGCAGCAGCGCGTCGTCACCCGACACGGCCTGGATGACGAGCAGGACCGTGGCCGGGATCCCCAGCCCCACCGCGACCCAGGTGAGGCCCGGTGACGACCGCACCGCGAGCACCACGAGGCCCAGCACCAGGATGCCGAAGGCGCTGAGCAGCGGCCGGCCGGCGCCGCCCTCCATGAAGGGGTACACCAGCACCCCGCCGATCTGCACCGCGAACAGCACCGCCGACGGCTGCCGCCGCACGAAGTCCCACATGCCGCGCAACGTAGCCGAGCCGCTGGACGCCTCCCCCGCCGGTCCCGGACCGGGGGAGGCGGGCGGGATCAGGCGGCCGGGACGATGCGGAAGGTCACCGACACCGCCTCGTACACGTACGGCGGGATGCTGCACACCCGCCGGCGCGGGCCCCGGCCCACGACGCGGCGCTTGCCGTCGGCGTCCTTCCTGATGATGGCCTTGCGGACCACGCGGCAGTACGGGCCGCTGAAGTATCCGTAGTTCTGCTCGGTGACGGCGGCCACGGAGCCGAGCGACACGCCCGTGAGCTGCGCGATGCGCTCCGCCTGGCGCCTGGCCGCGGCGATGGCCCGGGGCAGCGCGGCGTCCTGTGCGACCCTCACGGCCCGCTGGATGGTCTTCTGGCTCTTCACCTTGGGCTTCGCGACGCGCTGCTGGACCATGCCGGTGGCGGTGATGACGTCCAGGGCCGGCGTGGGCGTCTGGGCCGCGGCCGGGGCCGCGAGCAGCAGCGCCGCGGCGAGGGAACCGGTGATGGCGTGCCTGGTGCGCATCTCGAACCTCCGGGTCGGGGGAGTTCTCCTCGGGAGGACTTGTCCGGACCGATCCTCCTCGTTTCATTGCGGAATCCCGCGGCCCGTCATCGATGACGGATGTCCCGCGCCAGGCGGACATGTTTCAGGGCCCGCTCCCCTGCGGGTGCGACCGTGCGGGCGCAAACGGACCTGAGGAGGGCGGGACGATCGCCCGGGATGAGCGGCGGGATCCGCGGTCGCGGCGGGCGGCGGGACCCCGGCCGGACCGGTGGCCGCGCCGCGACCCACGACGGGGCAGCGCGTCGCGGCGCTGCGGGAGCCGGTGCGGCGCAACGGGACGGTGATCGCGGTGTGCCCGTCGGCCGCGGCCCTCCTGCCGAGCGGTATCGCGCCCATGCGATCGGATCACGACGGCTCCGCGGCCGGCGGCGAACGCATCGCGCCGCAGCAGAACGCCGGCCGGCGGGGCGGCGGCCCCGGGACGATGGATCCCGCGGGCGCTGACCACGACACCCGTGCCGGACGGCGGCCCGCCGTCCGGCACACGGGCTTGCAAACACCGCCACCGGGGCGGTAGACCTCTCGGCGTTCCCTGACCGGGTCGCCCCCACCAGGCGGGAGCGGTACGTCACACGCTCCACGAGAGGCGAGTGGGCACCAGCGAGCAACCAGCCGCACCCCCCGGCGCCGACGCGCGCGCCGGGCGCCGTCTGGGGTACATGCCGGGCGTGGACGGCCTGCGAGCCGTCGCGGTGGCGGCGGTGCTGGTGTACCACCTCGGCGCCCGGTGGCTGCCGGGCGGGTACCTGGGCGTGGACGTCTTCTTCGTGATCAGCGGGTTCCTGATCACCTCGCTGCTGGTCGCCGAGCACCGGGCCACCGGGCGCATCGGGTTGCGGCGGTTCTGGGTGCGTCGCGCGTGGCGGCTGCTGCCGGCGGTGTTCGTGATGCTGGTGGTGGTCCTGGCGGTGATGCTGGTCGCCCACCACGACGAGGTGGGGCGGCTGCGCGGCCAGGTCGCGGCGGCCCTGGCGTACGTCGTGAACTGGCAGTTCATCGCCGCCGACGTGCCGTACTTCGCGCGGTTCGGGCGGCCGTCGGTGTTCCTGCACCTGTGGTCGCTGTCGATCGAGGAGCAGTTCTACCTGCTCTGGCCGCCGCTGCTGGCGGTCGCCCTGCCGCGTCTGCCGCGACGGGCGCTGCTGACGGTGGTGGCCGCCGGCGCGACGGGCTCCGTGGTGCTCGCCTGGGTGCTGTGGCGGCCTTTCGCGGACCCCTCGCGCATCTACTACGGCACCGACACCCGTGCGGTCGCGCTGCTGGCGGGAGCCGCCCTGGCGGTGGCGCTCGCTCGGGGGCGTCCGCAGCTGGGCCGGGTGCCGCTCGAGGCCGCGGGCCTCCTGGGTCTCGCCGGTGTGGTCGTCGCGTTCCTGACCCTCGGGGACCTGGACGAGCGCCTGTACCGCGGCGGGTTCGGGCTGGTGGCCCTCGCCGCGGCGGCCCTGGTGTTCGCCGCCTCCGATGCCCGCTCGGCGATCGCCCGCCTGCTGGGGGTGCGGCCGATGGTGTGGGTGGGACGGCGCAGCTACGGCATCTACCTGTGGCACTGGCCGGTGATCATGCTCACCCGCCCCAACGTGGACGTCGAGCTGGACGGCGCGCCGCTCCTGGGTGTGCGGGTGGGGCTCACCCTGGCCGCGGCGGCCCTCTCGTACCGGTACGTGGAGACCCCGCTGCGCCGGGGCGGCATGGCCGCGGTGCGCGGGTGGATCGGCGCCGTGCGGGAGCGCTTCGGCCGGGCCGCCGGCGTGGCCATCGCGGCATCGGCGGCGTCCGGGATCGGCGCGATCGCGCTGCTGGTGGCCCTCGCCCCGTCGCGGCCCGGGGTGCCCGACGGGCTGGTGGTGCCCTCCGCGGCCGCCCAGCAGCACGCCCCGCGGCCCGGCGGTGCCGGACCGCCGGTGCTGCTGGTGGGGGACTCGGTGATGCTGGTGGCCTCCCCCGCGTTGCGGGCCCGGTTCGGGGCGCGGGCGGTCATCGACGCCCAGGTGGGCCGCACCTTCCCGGAGGGCGCCCGCATCGCCCGGGCGCGCCTGGCCCGGATGCCGGCGGGCACCGTGCTGGTGATGCACCTCGGGACCAACAGCTACATCAAGCCCGGCCAGCTCGAGGCGTTCCTGGCCTCCCAGCCCCCGCAGCGGCGGGTGTACCTGATGACCGTGCGGGTGCCGCTCGCCTGGCAGGACTCGGTGAACACCGCCCTCACGGATGCCCGCAGGCGGCACCCCGCCGGCGTCACGACCATCGACTGGCACGCCGCGAGCGGCGCCCCCGGCCTGCTGGTCGACGGGGCCCACACCAACACCCGCGGCGGCGCCCTGTACGCCCGCCTGATCGCCGAGGCACTCACATCCACCACCACCACCCGATGACCACGAGGAGGACCATGCACCATCCACGCACCCGCCGCCGCGCCGCCGGCACCGCCGCGATCGCCCTGGGCATCGCCGCCCTGGCGATCCCCGCCACCGCCCAGGCCAAGATCGTCCCGGGAAAGAGCGTCGCCGGCGTCGCCCTCGGCGCCACCGCCGCATCGGTCAAGGCCCGCCTGGGGGCACCCGAGCGGGGCAGCACCGCCCTGAACTACCGGTACGTCAAGACCCGGGGGTTCGGCATCTACCTGATCGCCGGCAGGGTCTTCGAGATCCGCGTGGTCAAACGCCCCCAGGCCACCCCCAAGGGCATCCGCGTGGGGTCCACCCTCGCCGCGGTGCGCGCCGCGCACCCGTCGGCCGCCTGCACCCCCGCGGTCGTCGGACGCAACGCCTTCGACTGCACGCTTCGCGGGCGCCTCGCCGGTCGTGGCACCGAGACGGTGTTCAGCACGATCAGCGGGAAGGTCACCTCCATCGCCGTCCACTTCGCCTGACACCGTGGCACGGCGCGCCGCCGCCTGGCTGGCGCTGACCGCCGCCCTGCTGGGCATCGCCGCGGGCCCCGCGGCCGCGGCACGGCCCCGGGTGACGGTGTTCGGCGACTCCGTGCAGGCCTCGTTCCTGTTCACCCCGCGGGCCGTGGAGCACCTGCGCCCCGGGATCGACCTGCGCATGCAGGCCGAGGTGTGCCGGAGGCTGAGCGCAGCGGGATGCTTCGGCGGGTCCCCGCCGTCGGTGCTGACGGTGGCGAACGCCCTGGGGCCCGCGCTGGGCGACGTGGTGGTGGTGCACGTGGGCTACAACGACTCCGCGTCCGGGTACGACATCGACGCCGTGATGCGCGCGTTCACCCGCGCCGGCGTGCGGGCCGTCGTCTGGGTCACGCTCCGGGAGGCCCGGTCCGGCTACGCCACCACCAATGCCCGCATCCGGGCGATGGTGCGCAGGGCGCGGCGCACGCCGGGCGGCCCGGTCGTGCGGATCGCCGACTGGAACGCCCAGAGCACGGGACGGCCCTGGTTCGTGGCCGACCGCATCCACCTGAACGCCGCGGGCGCCATGGGCCTGTCCGGCCTGCTGCGCGAGCGCGTGGTGCGGGTGCTGGGCGACCTCGGGACCGTGCTGCCCGGGCCGCCGGCCACCGTGACCCCGGTGGCGTTCCCGGCCCGCGGGGCGGTGGCCGTGGCCGGCGACGGCGGCACCCTGTGGCGCCAGACCCCCGCGGGCCTCGCGGCGATCGACCCGGGCACCGGCCGGCCGGCCGGTGCCGCCGTGCGCCTGCAGCCGTCGGAGACGCTCACCGCCGACGGGGTGCAGGCGTGGATCGCCGACGCCGTGCGCGCCACGGTCGCCCGGGCCCGCCGTCGCGCGAGCGGCCGGGGCGCGGCCCCCGCCGCCGGCGTGGGCATGACGCCGCTGCTCGCCCGCGCCGGCGGGTGGCTGTGGGCCGTGAGCACCTGCCCGGCCGGCGAGCTCGTGTGCCAGGGCGCCCAGGTGCTGTCGCGCATCGACCCGCGCACCGGCCGGGGGTCCGCGGTGGAGGAGATGGCCGCCCCGGTGCGCGCCGTGGCCGCCGACGCCTCCGCCCTGTGGGTGGCCACCTCCGGCGCCGGCGGCGGCCCGGTGCTGCAGCAGCGCGATCCGGTGACCGGGCGCACCGTGCGGACGGTGCCGCTGCCCGGCGCGGTGCGCAGCCTCGCCGCGGCACCGGACGGCGCGTGGGCCGCCACGGGCGATGGGACCCTGCTGCGCGCGGACCGCGCCGGCCGGGTCGCGGCCGTGGGCCGCTCCGTGCGGGCCGTCGCGACCGCCGGCGCCGAGGTGTGGGTGCTGCGGCGCAACGCCCGCACCATCGAGCAACTGGTCCCGCGGACGGGCCGGGTGCGGCTGCGGGCCGTCGCGCGCCGCCACGTGACGGGCGCCATCACGTTCACCCCCGGCTACGTGTGGCTGCTGTCGGCCGGCGGCGGTGAGATCCTGCGGATCCCGCGCGACTAGGGGACGGGCACGGGCCGGTTGCCGTCACCGGCCAGCCACTCCCGCAGCCCGGGCGGGTCGTACGAGGGATCCCGCCCGGCGCGCTCCGCGACGCTGGCCGCCACCCACTGGTGCGGTGCCGGCGGTGCGGTCCCGGTGCGCGGGTCGACGGGCACGCCGGGGCTGGGCTCGGCCCCCGGGCGGCGCACGTGCTGCCGCATGAGCCGGTAGATCCCCCTGCGGCTCACGTGGGCGGGACCGTGCGGGTCGGGGTGCACCCACTGGCCGAGCCGGCGCGTGTCGTCGGGCGCCTCGGCGTCCGCGGCGGCCGTGGAGAAGTGACCGGCCTCGAAGCGCAGCCCCACCGCGCGGGCCTTGCCGATCATCCACAGCAGGGGCACCTCGGCGAGGTCGGACACCGGGTACCCGCCGCCCACGTCGCTGTGCACGCCGGCGAACCACACCTGCTCCAGCACCTGCCGGGTGTGGGTGCTGGACTGCGCCCACATGGTGGGCCGGAACGGCCCGCGGCGCTCATCCAGCGACACCGCGTGGTAGGCGTGGTCCACGTAGCTGCTCAGCACCGTGTCGTGGAACTGCCAGCGGCGGTTGAGCGGGTTGAGCCACCGCAGGCCGCCCAGCGGGATCCCGAGCGCGCCCACCGTGTCCCACACGCCGATGAACCGGATGCGCGTCTCGTGCGCGAAGGAGCGCCGGAACAGCACCGCCTCGGTGCCGGTGGGGTGGCTGCGGCCGCCCCGCAGGCGGTACAGGCGGTACGCGTCCAGGGTGCGGCGCGCCTCGCCGCGGCGCAGCACCCCGCACGTGCGGATGAGTCCGGCGAGGCTCCGGGCGGTGAACGCCCCGCGGCTGAAGCCCACCAGGAAGATCTCGTCGCCCGGCTCGTACTGCTCGGCGAGGAACCGGTACCCCTCCAGGATGTTCCGGGAGAGGCCCACGCCGAAGGCCCCGCCGCGCAGGCGGTCCCACCGCCGCGTGCCGACGCCCCGCACGTACAGCATGCGCTGCTCGTCGTCGCCGTGGCCGCCCACGTCGACGCCCATCGCGAACTTGGTGACGTTGGTCGGGGCGGACTGGTCGGGCGTGTTCCACGTGCCGTCGCAGCACACCACCAGGCGCTTGCCCATGGCGGCAGTTCACCACAGGTCGCCCGTGCGGCGCGCGCCCGTCGCGCCGGCGGTGGACGGCGGCCGGCACGCCCGGCAGGGTGGGCGGATGCGCGAGGTCCGCACAACACGCCTCCTTCTGCGTCCGTTCACGCCGGATGACGTGGACGCCTACGCCGCCATCCGGTCCGACCCCCTGGTGATGCGTCACCTCATGGGGGGTGCGGCGCGGGCCGCCCACGCGCGGCGGGACGCCGAGCGGCTGGTGCCGGCGTTCGCGGCGCAGTGGGACGAGGTGGGGTACGGCCCCTGGGCGGCGTGCGCGCGGGACGACGGCCGCCTGCTGGGCCACCTGGGCCTGCGGCACCTGCCGGAGGTGGGCGGGCGCACCGAGCTGCTGTACATGCTGGAGCGCGCCGCGTGGGGCCGGGGCCTGGCCACCGAGGGGGCGGCCGCCGCCCTGGCCTGGGCGTGGGCCCACACCGGCCTGCAGGAGGTGGTCGCGTTCGCCCTGCCGGCGAACACCGCGTCGTGGCGGGTGATGGAGCGGGTGGGCATGCGGCCGGCGGGCATCCGCCCGGTGTGGGGCGTCGACGCGCGCTGGTACCGGGCCGCGCGCCCCGAGCTCTAGGAACCGGCCCCGGGGGCGGCGACGGCCCGCGCCCGCGTCCCCGGCTCCCGCCCATCCGCGGCGCCCCGCAGCAGGCGCCCGCCGAGCGCCGCGGCGCACAGCGCGAACCACGCCCAGCCGAGCACCAGCCCGGCGGCGACGTCCGACAGCCAGTGGACGGCCCGCAGCACCCGGGTGCAGGCCACCGCCGTGGCGGCCGCCACGGCCGCCCCCGCCAGCAGCGCGCGCCGGTTGCGGCCCGCGCGAGCGCCCAGCACCAGCGCCGCCGCGGCGAAGAACGATGCGGCGGCGCTGGTGTGGCCGCTGGGGAACGACGGGCCGAGGGTCTGCGCGACGGGTTCCAGGGCGGGGCGCGCGCGGTCGGCCAGGGCCTTCACGCCGTTGGTGGCGAGGTTGTTCCCCACGATCACGACCGCCAGGAACGGTGCCGCCGCGCGCATCCCCCGCCGCCACGCGGCGACGGCCAGCACGGTCCCCAGGGCCGCCACGACCCACGTCCCGCCCAGCCGGGTCACGGCCGTCACGCCATGGTCCGTGAACGTCGTGGCGTGGTCCCGGGCCCACACCGACACCGCCCGGTCGGCGTCGACCAGCGGGCCGTCGCCGCGCACCAGGTACGCGAGCCCGCCGAGCACCACGCCGGCGGCCGCGACCGTGCCCAGGGCGAACCGGAGGGCCGGGCCGGTGCCGGACGGGATCCCGAGGCGCGGCACGATGCCCGCGGCGGCGAGTCCGGACAGGCCGGCGACGACGATCAGGATGACCAGTGGCAGAGGCACCTCGGGCTGCGGCGGCCGTCCGCCTCACGGTATCGCCCGCGCGGGAACGCGCCGCCGGGCCGGGGGGCGGGGCGACGGCTCCGCGGCGGACCGCCGCGAACCGCACCGGGGCATGTACGGCACCGGCAGGTTCGAGTAGGTTCACTCGCACCCGGCCCACCCTCGCGCCGGACCCCCCGAAAGGACACCGACATGGGTGTGATGGACGACATCAAGCGCGCCGGCCAGGAGGCCCTCGCGGCCGAGAAGGCGAAGGAGGCCGCCGCGGGCGCCGCCGGCGGGGCGATCGCCGACGCCACCGAGGCCGCCGAGGCCGTGGACGCGCCGGAGGCCACCGAGGCGCAGGCCGAGGTCGCGCCCGCCGAGGCCGCGCAGGCCGAGGCGCCGCAGGCCGCCGCGCCCGCCGCGGCGCCCAAGCAGCAGCAGCGGCCCGCGCAGCACGCGGCCCCGAAGCCCGCCCAGCACGCCCAGGCGAAGCCGAAGCCGGCCCAGCACCAGAAGCGCACCTACACCGTCAAGAGCGGCGACACGCTCAGCGCGATCGGCGCCCGCTTCGGCGTGAGCTGGCAGGAGATCGCCCGGGTGAACCGCATCCCCAACCCGGACCTCATCTACCCCGGCCAGACGTTCGTGATCCCCGACTGACCGTGAGGTCCCCGGGCCCGCACGGGCCCGGGGACCCGCTCAGCGCGGCCGGCGTCCCACGATGCCGGCGACGGCGTCGAGCACCGCCGACTCGGCGTCCCCCGGATCGACGCCCCCCTCCACCACGCCGCGGCGGGCCGCGGGCAGCAGCGCGACGATCATCCCCGCCGCGACGGGCGCGGGCACCGAGAGCCGGAACTCGCCCCGGGCGACGCCCTCCTCCACGATGCCCGCGAGGGGCGCCTCGATGCGGTCCGCCAGCGACCGCTGCTCGGGATCCGAACGGTCCAGGCGCGGGGCGTTCGCCAGCACGCGGTACCGGTCCACCACGGCCGTGAGGGCGCGCACCGACCGGGCGAGCCGTTCCCACGGGCCGCCGCCGGCGGGCACGTCGGCGAGGGCGGCGGTGCACTCCCGTAGGGCCCGCAGTCGGATGGCGGCCAGCAGGTCCTCCCGCGACGGATGACGCCGGTACAGCGTCGCCCGGCCCACGCCCGCGGCGCGGGCGACGTCCTGCATGCTCGCCCCCGGATCGCGGGCGAGGACCGCGGTCGCGGCGTCCAGCAGCATGTCGTCGCGGCTCACGGGCCCTCCGGTTGCGGGACGGGCCCGCGCAGCGCGGACACCAGGGCCCCGAGCGCCGAGAACGCGACGAGGATCCACAGCGCCAGGTGCATGCCGCTCATGAACGGCTCCAGGCGGTCGGCGGACAGGCCCGTCGTGAGGCCGCTGAAGATCGAGAACAGCAGCTGGGTCGGGACGACGGAGGTGACGATCATGAGCATCAGGGCGATGGAGATGACGGCGCCGGTGTTCTGCAGCATCGTGCGCGTACCGGACGCGATGCCCCGGCGGGCCGGCGGCACCGCGGCCATCATCGCGCTGGTGTTGGGGGAGTTGAACACCCCGGACCCGACGCCCACGATCGTGAGCCACACCGCCGACTGCCAGAACGGGCTGTCCACGTGCAGGGTCGTCATCCCCGCCAGGCCCAGCCCGATGAGCACCATGCCCAGCACCGCCGGGGCCCGGGAGCCGCGCCGGTCGGCCCACATGCCGGCCAGCGGCGAGGCGACCAGCATCCCCAGCGCCAGCGGCGCCAGCTTGAGGCCCGCGATGATGGGGTCGTCGCCCTGCGGGCCCTGGAAGTAGAAGACGAACAGGAACATCAGGGCGAACCGCGCCAGCCCGTTCAGGAACGCCGCGGCCGCGGCGGCCGAGTACACGCGGATGCGGAACAGCGACAGGTCCATCATCGGGGCCGGGACCCTGCGCTCCACCATCACGAACAGCGGGATGAGGACCACGGCGGCGGCCAGCCCGGCGATCACCATCGGCGCGCCCCAGCCGTCGAGGCCGGCGTCCGACAGCCCCAGCACCAGCCCCGTGAGCCCCGCCATCCCGACGGCGTTGCCCAGCCAGTCCTGCCGGCGGTCGGGGTCGCGCCGGCCGTCCTCGTGCAGCACCGCCCACGCCCACAGCGTGCCGGCGAGCCCGAGCGGCACGTTGAACCAGAACACCCACTCCCACCCGAACCCCACCAGCCAGCCGCCGAGCACCGGACCGATCACCAGCCCCACGGCGGCGACCATCACGTTCGTGCCCATCGCCAGGCCCAGCTGCTCCCGGGGGAACGCGTCCGTGACGACCGCGCCGGCGTTTGCGAACACGAACGCCCCACCGATGCCCTGGGCGACGCGCCACAGGATGAGGGTGGTCCCCGAGTCGGCGAACCCCGCGCCCAGGGAGGTGACCGTGAACACGGCCAGGCCGATCACGAACAGCCGGCGGCGCCCCAGCTGGTCGCCCAGCCGGCCCGCGGGCAGCAGCAGCACGGTGCTGGAGACCATGTAGGCCAGGATGACCCACACCAGGGTGAGCAGGGACGTCCCCAGGGCGCGCTCGACGTCGGGGAGGGCGATGAGCAGGGTCCCGCTGTTGACGGTGGCCAGGAACATGCCGAGGCTGGTCACCGACAGGGCCCACCAGCGGTACTGGGGGTGGTCGCCGTGCACGCCGACGCGCCGGCGCGGCGTGGCGGCGGCGGGCCCGGGCGGGGCCGGTGCGGTGGTCATGGGCGGACTCCTTCGGCGCGTGGGCGACGTCGCGGGGGATGAGACACCGCTGTCTCACAGCGAGGCTACCACGGCGTGAGACAGCGATGTCTCACGGCACCGGGCGCGGGTCGGGGGCCCGGGACGCCGTCGGGCCGGGTGCGTGCGGCGGCTGTGCCCTTGCCCGCGGCTTCGCACCGGCCCGTGGCGCCCGCATCCGCGCCGCCGGCGCGCGGGGCGCGCCGGGCACGGGACGGAAGGGCGGCGGATCGTCCGGTTACCCGTCGGAGGATCCGCCGCCGCGCTCCGACCAAGGTGACCGGGGCGGTGGTGTGGTCGTCGTGGTGGTGGTCCTCCTCTTCGTCGATGGGGTGGCGGAGGTCGTCGAGGCCGGGGGGATGAACGCGCGGAGACCTCGGGTGCCGCGCGGGGCGGGCCGCGCGGCCGCCACATTCAGCCCGCCCCGCATAAGACGGACGTGAGCGCCGTCGAAGAGCGACGCATGAATCGCGGGTTCCGGCGGATGGGGCCGGGGCCCCCGGCTCAGCGGGGGCGGGCGTTCACCACCAGGTCCACCGTGGTGCCCCGCGGCACCAGCGGGGCCTCCGCCCCGTTCACGGTGAAGGCCCACACCCAGTCCGGCCGGTCGACGTCCTCGGAGCTGCGCGCCCGGAGCGTCCGGCCCACCCGGCAGCCCTGGGCCTCCACCAGCCGGGCCGCATCGTCCGGACGCGTGCTCCAGTCGGGCAGGAACGCGCACAGCGAGCCGGCGTGCCGCACCGCCCCCGCCTCCGCGTCACGCGCCAGCAGGGACAGGCTGAACGCGCCGTCGTCGGACGAGGCGACCTCCAGGTCGTTGGAGTGGTCGCACCGGGCGCTGTACGGGTTGATGCTCGTGACCCGGGCCAGGCCCCACCGGCCGACCCCGGAGGTCCGCTCGGCGCCGAAGGGCACCTCGGGACACCCGTTCACCCGCGAGCGGTGACGGAAGGAAGACGTGGACATGACCTCGGTCACCACGCCCGCGGTGCCCTCCGGGTCGCGGTCGGCCCACTGCACCGCGCCGATCCCGCCCCCGAAGAACCGGACGACCCGGGTGAGGGGCCGCGCGGTGCGGCCGGGACCGGTGACCGGCCACGCGCAGAACCGGCTGCGCCCCAGGCGCGCCCAGCGGCGCGGGGCGGTGCGGGCCGTCACCCAACCGCCGGGCGTGGGGCCGCCGGAGGTCACGGGGAGCCGGGTCCCGCGGTCGGCCCGGTACGTCGCGGCGCACCGGCGGCGGGCCGGGCCGGCCGTGACGAGCAGGGCGCGAGCGCGGACGCCCACCGGGAGGCGCGCGTACACCACGAACCGCCGCGTCCGGGACGTGAAGGGCAGGTACGTGGTCGCGAACGAGTCGTCGGTGGGGATCACGGCGATGCCGCCGCGGGTGGGCGCGGCGAACCGCGGGGTGCCGGGCTGGGGGTCCGCCGCGGCGGCCGCCGCGGGGACGGCGAGCGCCAGGATCGCCGCGATCACGGGGGTGCGTCGCAAGCGGCGATCCTATCCGCGCACGCCGGGCCGCGTCACCCGGGCGCGGTGTCAGCCGGTGAGCAGCTTGGTGACGATGCCGGCCAGGGCGCGGACCTCGGCGTCGGTGAGGCGGTTCGTGAAGGCCGCTTCGACGGCGGCGAACACGCCGGCCTGGGCGTCCTGGGCCAGCGTCCCGCCCGCGGTGGTGACGGTGACGTTCACCGCGCGCGCGTCGGACGGGCAGCGCCGGCGCACCACCAGCTCCCGGCGCTCCAGGGTGTCGATGACCCGCGAGATGCGGCTCAGGGACAGGCCCATGGCGTCCGCCAGGTCGGTCTGGCGCAGGGTGCGGTTCGGGGCCCGCAGCAGGCGTCCCAGGACCCCGAGCGTGCTGATGCCGAGCCCGTGGCCGGCCTCGAGGGTGGTCTCGGCGTCGCGCCGCAGCAGGCGCGCCACCTCCAGGAGGCCCTCCCACGCGAGCGCCTGGTGGGGCGCCCACGCCCGTTCGGCGTGGACGCCCATCGTGCACCCGGCCCGGGCGGTCACCGGTGCGAGCGCCTCCGCCGCATCCGCGGCCCGGGGCTGCGCCATCAGGCGGGGGTGCCGACGTGGACGGTGTTGCCGGCCGGGTCGGTCAGCGCGATGCGATCCCCGCCGAGCTCGGTGACCGCGCCGGCGCGCTCGCGGATGCCCGCCAGAGCCGGGGCGTCCACGAGCAGCTCGTAGTGCCGCATGCCCGCGGTGCCGGCCGGGGCCTGGGAGATGCCCGGCCCGAACCACGTGTTCATCGCCAGGCGGTGCGGGAACCGCCCGCCCGCCGAGAGGTCCGACATGCCGATCGCCGGCATGATCATGTGCTCCTGGAAGCCGATGACGTCGCGGTAGAAGGCCACGGCCTCGTCCATGTCGGGCACGTGCAGGTGCACGTGGCCCACGCGGGTGCCGGCGACCATGGGGGCGGAGACGGGCCGGGCGGGCAGCCGGTCGAGGACGGGCTGCACGTCGAGCGCCTCGGTGGGGCCGCGCCGGCGGCCCCGGTCGTCGACGATCTCGATGGAGCCCGGGGTGATGTGGAAGCTGCGGAAGCGCTCGGGGGTCTCGAGGGTGATCTCCAGCGTGAGGCCGTCCGGGTCGGTGGCGTAGGTCGCCATCGAGAAGATGTGGTCGGTGGGGGCCTGGGCGACGCGGTGCTCGGCCAGGCGGGCCATCGCCCGGGCGAACTCGCCCACGTCCGGCACGTGCACGGCCACGTGGTACAGGCCGGCGTGGCCGCGCCGCCATGGGCGCGCCGCGCCGGGGTGCAGCACGATGAGGGTGTCGCCGCCCGCGCCCAGCCGGATGCCCTCCTCGTCCTCGGCCCGCAGCTCCAGGCCCAGGGCGTCGCGCCAGAAGGCAAGGGCGCGCCCTCGGTGGGTCACGTCCAGGTGGACGGCGCCGTAGGCGATGCGGTCGACGGCCCCCGCGGGGGCCGTCGCGCCGTCGGTGAGCGGGCAGGTGGACATGTCAGGCGGCCTGCCGGATCGCGGAGACGTCGATGGAGATCTTCACCTTGTCGGACACCAGCAGGTTGCCACTCCCGAGCGCCTGGTTGAAGGTCATGCCCCACTTGCCGCGGGAGAGCTGGCCGGACAGGCTCAGGCCCACGCGCTCGTTGCCCCACGGGTCGGTGTCGAGGCCGTCGATCTCGGCGGTGAGCTCCACCGGGTGGGTCTGGCCGGCCATGGAGAGGTCGCCGGTCACCACGAGGGTCTCCTCGTCGCGCACCCGGACGCCCGTCGAGACGAAGCGCAGCTGCGGGTGGTTCTCGGCGTCGAAGAAGTCCGCGGAGCGCAGGTGCGCGTCCCGCTGCTCCTCACGGGTGTTGATGGACCCGGCCTCGACGGTCGCCTCGATGCGGGCGCCGGACAGGGGACCGTCGACGACGAGGCCGCCGGAGAACGCCTCGAACGTGCCACGCACGGTGGCGATGCCCATGTGCTTCACGGAGAAGCCGACCACGGAGTGCGAGGGGTCGATGGTCCAGGTGCCCGTGGGGATGACGGCGGCGGCGGTGGACATCAGGTGTGCTCCCTTGTCGGTGGCCGGCGATCCGCGCGGCCAGTTGCTTGCTCAGGCAAACACTGTGCCCCGCATTGCTTGCCGTGTCAAGCATTCTGGTGACGCCGATGAGTTCCGCACCGCGCACCGGTCCTCCCCCCGACACCCGCACTCGCGCTGGAGGGAACCCATGGCCGGACGCATCGTGAACTTCGAGATCCCCGCCGACGACCTGGAGGGCGCGACCGAGTTCTGGGGCGGCCTGTTCGGATGGGAGTTCGCCCCGGCGTTCGGGGGCGGCCCGCCGTACCTGGTGGCCCGCACGGATGGCGGCGGCGCGGCCATCAGCGGGCTGCGGCCGGGCGAGCGCGGCCCCGTGGTCTACCTCGACGTGGACGACATCGGCGACGGCACGGCGCGGGTGCGGGAGCTGGGCGGCGTCGCGGGGGACCGGATGCCCGTGCCGGGGATGGGCTGGTTCGCGGTGTGCGCCGACCCCCACGGCAACGCGTTCGGGCTGTGGCAGGACGATCCCTCCGCGTCGATGGGCTGACGGGGACGGTCCCGGGACAGGTCACACGTCGTGCTCGGCGAGCTCACGGAACTCGTCCGGCACCGCCGTGCGGTCCGACAGGGCCACCGCGGCGTAGCCGACGGCGCCGCGCCCGAACCTGCGGCGCACCGCGTCCATGGACCGGTCGACCGCCATGCGCGCCGTGCCGGACGGCGAGCCGGGCCGGTGCGGGTCGTCGCCCTCCACCGGCAGCTCCATCTGCACCGCCAGGTGCTCCTCCAGCCGCGACACCGAGACGGCCAGCAGCGTGACCTCGCGCTCCCCGGGGTGGTCGACCAGCGCCGCGGCCACCAGCTCCTCGGCGATCTCCCGCAGGGTGAGGGTGCAGGACACCGGTTCGGCCACGGTGCGGGCGCGGCTCACGGACCGCAGGTCACGGAACCGCACGCGCACGGTCACGGTGCGGCCCGCCCGGTCCGCCTTCCGCAGCCGCCCGGCAACCCGGTCGGCCAGGTGCCCCAGCACGGGGCCCAGCACGTCCGGGGTGGGGGCGGTGCGCCGGAACGCCGACTGGGCGCCCACCGAGCGGCCGCGACCGGAGGGGCGCACCGGCCTTGGGTCGCGGTTGCCTGCGCGGTCCTGCAGGGACGCCCCGTGCACCGCGCCCAGCAGGCCCCGCACCATCTCGGGCGACGCCCGTGCGAGCTGCCCGATCGTGGTGACGCCGCGGGCGTGGAGCCGCGCCTCGGTGGCCGGGCCCACGCCCCACACCAGGCGCACCGGCAGGGGGTCCAGGAACTCCCGCTCCCGGCCGGGGTCCACCACCACCAGGCCGTCGGGCTTGGCGACCTGGGAGGCGATCTTCGCCAGGTGCTTGGTGGACGCCGCACCCACCGAGATGGGCAGGCCCACCTCCTCCCGCACGCGCCGCCGGATCTGGGCCGCGATGTGCGCCGGCTCGCCGAACAGGCGCCGCGACCCGCCGACGTCGAGGAACGCCTCGTCGACGGAGATGCGCTGCACGGCGGGCGTGTAGTCGCCCAGGATCTCCATGACCCGGTCCCCCAGCCGCCGGTACTCGGCGAAGCGCCCCCGCACGAACACCAGCTCCGGGCACCGCTCCCGCGCCAGGCGGCCGGACATGCCGCCGCTCACCCCGAACCGCCTGGCCTCATAGGAGGCGGCGAGCACCACCCCGCCGCCCACCGCGATGGGCCGCCCCCGCAGCGCGGGGTCCAGCAGCTGCTCGACCGACGCGTAGAAGGCGTCCAGGTCGGCGTGCAGGATCGACGGGAGCCCGTCCATCGCCCGACGATACCGAACACATGTTCTGTCGTCGAGCGGGGTGCGCGATGACCGGTCCACCGCCCGGGCTGCGCTGGCCCCTCGACCCCGACGATCTCCCGGCCATGTGCGACCGCCTGGAGGCGGCCCTGCGGGCGGCCGGGCCCGATCCCGACCCCGTGGCGTGCGATGTGGCGCGCGCCCCCGCGACCCTGCGGACCGTCGAGGCCCTCGCCCGGCTGGCCCTGGTGTGCCAGCGCTGCGGGCGGCGCCTGCGGGCCGCCGGGGCGTCCCCCGCGCTCGCGGCCCTCATCGACCTCGCCGGCCTGGGCGGGGTGATCAGGCCGGAGCGCCGTCCCGGTCCAGCCGGAGGGGCATGCCGAACAACGGGAACAGGGTCCCCACCTCCAGGAAGAACGTGAGCTCAGCGATGCGCCCGCCCTCGGCCCGCACCAGCTGCAGGGCCCACGGCTCGTAGCCGCTCCCGTCCGCTGCGGGCTTGTACTGCGCGAATGCCGGCAGCCCGTTCGCGGTGCCCGCCGGCAGCACGCGCGACCCCCGGCATGCGATGCCGGGCCCCCACCACCAGGTGAACATGTCGCCGCGGCCGCGCAGCCACAGGCCAAAAGGGGGCATTGACTGGACGGCGTCCTCGTGGATGAGCTCGGTGAGGGCGTCCAGGTCGTAGCCCTCGAAGGCCGTCACGTACCGCGCGAGCAGCTCGGCGTCGGCACCCTCCGGGGCGGCGCCCACCGCGTCGCGGTCCAGGTCCCGGGCCGACAGCGTCGCCCGGGCCCGCTGCAGGGCGCTGTTCACCGACGCGACGCTGGTCTCCAGCAGCTCGGCGGTCTCCTGGGCGCTCCAGCGCAGCACCTCGCACAGGATGAGCACGGCGCGCTGCCGCGGCGGGAGCACCTGGAGGGCGGCCACGAAGGCCACGCGGACCGTCTCCCGCGCCACGGCGGCCTCGGCCGGGTCCGACTCGGGCAGCATCATGGCGTCCGGCATGGGCTGGATCCACTCCGCCTCCGGCAGCGGGTTGAGGTTCGCGGCCTCCGGTGCCGCCGCGGGACCGAGGTCCATGGGCATCGCCCGACGCTTGCGGCCGTCCAGCATGTCGATGCACACGTTCGTGGCGATGCGGTACAGCCAGGAGCGCAGCTGCGACCTGCCCTCGAAGCGGTCGAGCGCCCGCCAGGCCCGCAGCATGGCCTCCTGGACGGCGTCCTCGGCGTCCGCGGCGCCGAGCATCCGGTAGCAGTAGCCCGTGAGCTCCGTGCGGTACCGCTCGAGGTCCTCCGCGCCGGGTACCGCCGTGCGCGTCGCCTGATCTTCCATGCTCCATCCCCTTCCGTGCCGATGCCGGCTCAGGAGCACACTACCCCGGGGTGACCGGTGCGACGCCTCGGGGGCGGGCGCCGGGCACCGCCGCCGAGACCGGGCAGCCGGCGCACGCGGTTTGCGCGGTGCCGCAGGACGTGCCGCACGCCCCGCCGACCTGCACCAGCCCCATCCGGGCGGCGTGCGCCACGATGGCCGCCACCAGCGGCTCGGGGATCGCGAGGCGGGCGGCGATCTGCGGGACGGTGCCGCCGGCCGCGGCCAGCTCGCCGAGCACGGCGGTCCAGCCGCTCACAGCGCCACTCCCGCCTGGAACACGGCCACCGCGAGCAGCCATGCCAGGGCGAGCTGCGCCACCAGCGCCGTGGCCGTGGGGCGCCACCCGAACATGCGGCGCTGCTCGGCGAGGGCCGCCACGCACGGCGTGTAGGCCAGCACGAACACCATGAAGGCCAGCGCGGCCGCGCCGCCATGGCCGCCCGAGCCGGCGTCGAACGTGCGGCGCAGGGCGGCGTGGAACTCGCCCGGGCTCACGTCGGCGCCGTCCATCGCGGTGGACTGGGCCAGCGAGCCCACCACCACCTCCTTCGCGACGAACCCCGAGATGAGGGCGGCCGAGGCGGTGCGGGTCCCGAAGCCCGCGGGGTCCAGCACCGGGGAGATGCCGTCGGCGAGCGCACCGTACAGCGAGCCGTCCACCGGGTTCGCGCCGTCGGCCGCGCCCGGGGCGGGGATCGCGGTGAGCACCCACATGGCCAGCATCGTCGCGACGATGACGGTGCCGGCGCCCACCACGAAGGCCCGCACCCGCACCCACGCCGACATCCACAGGGTGCGCGGGTGGGGCCACTGGTACGGGGGCAGCACCAGCATGAAGGGCTCCGAGCGCAGGTCCCGGAACCAGGTGCGGCGCAGCGCCAGGCCGGCGGCCAGCACCAGCGTCACGCTGGCGACGTACATCGCGAAGATCACCAGGCCGGCGCGGTCCGGGAAGAACGTTGTGGCCAGCAGAACGTAGACGGTGAGGCGGGCGGAGCAGGAGGTGAGCGGCACCAGCAGGCCGGTGAGGAGCCGCTGCCGGGCGTGCGGCAGCGTGCGGGTGGCCGCCAGGGCGGGCAGGTTGCAGCCGAAGCCCACGATCAGCGGCAGCAGCGCCCGGCCGTCCAGCCCCAGGCCCCGCATCGCCCGGTCGGCCACCAGCGCGGCGCGGGCCATGTAGCCGGAGCCCTCCAGCGCACCCAGGGCGAGGAACATGAGGCCCATCACCGGCAGGAACGTGAGCACGGTCACCACGCCGGCCAGCAGGCCGTCCACCAGCAGGCCCTCCACCCGGGTGCCGCCCAACCCGGCGGCCGAGAGCGCCGAGGTGAGCCCCGACACCACGACACGGTCGGCGATGGTCTCGATGGCGTCCTGCAGCGGCGCCGCGAAGCGGGTCGTGAGCTCGAAGAGGGCGAACACCACGGCCAGGAACACCGGGATGCCGGCCCACGGGTTGAGCAGCACCGCATCCAGGCGGTCGCTGGGGCTGCGCCCGGGCGGGGCCGCGTGCGGGGCGTCGAGCGCGGCGCGAACGTTGCCGGACGCCGCCTCGACCCATGCGAACAGCGACTCGGCGTGCGCGAGGTCCGCCGCGGGGTCGCCCTCGGTGGCCGGGGCGAGGGGCGGCAGAGCGGCGCGCCGGGTGGGGTGCAGGGCGGGAGCGGCGTCCACCGCGGCGGCCAGGTCGCGCAGCGCCTCGTCGCCACGGCGGCGCGGGTCGACGGGGATGACGGGCACGCCGATCGCGCCGGTGAGGGCCGCCGCCAGGTCCCGCGGCGCGGCGCCGCCGTCGCGGGCCGCCCGGTCCACCATGGTGAGGGCCACCACGAACGGCACCCCGGTCTCGGCGACCTGCGCCACCAGGTACAGCGACCGCTCCAGCAGCGTCGCGTCGGCGACCACGACCACGGCCCCGTCCCCGGAGTCCGCCTCCGCCATCGCCCGCACCGCGTCGGCGGTGACGCGCTCGTCGAGCGACCGGGCCAGCAGGCTGTGGGTCCCCGGCAGGTCCACCAGATCGCGGCCCGGGGCGCCGGCGGTGTCGCGCCACAGGCCGGAGGTGAGCTCGACCGTGGTGCCGGGGGCGTTCACGATGCGCTGCCGCGCCCCGGTGAGGGTGTTGAACAGCGTGGACTTGCCGACGTTCGGCTCCCCCACCAGGAGGACCCGGGCTGCCACGGTTCCGGCGGCGCCATCGCCGCCGGAACCGTGGCAGCTCACGCGACGGCTTTCGCCGGTGTCACGTGGATGAGCGCGGCGGTGAGCTCGTCGAGGGCGAGGCGCGCCCCGGCGACGTCCACGACCCGCCCGCCGAACGCCGCGCGGTGCGTGACGCGCGCCGTGGTCCCCACGCGGATCCCCAGCTCGCCCAGCCGGAACGCCGCGTCGCCGGACAGCCGCACCGCGGTGACCAGCAGGGGGCAGTCGCGGGGGCAGTCATGGATGGTCATCGCTGAGCGGTCGGACATCGGGCTCTGGGACGGGTTCTGCGAGAAGTTCGGTCACCCGAATATAGGCAACGCCCGTTACCCAATCAATGGTGACGGCCGCCCCCGGTTGGGGGCGCGGCCGTCACCGGGACGCCCGCGCCGCGGCGACCGATGATTCGCGGCCTCGCCCGCGGTCGGTAGGCGGACGGGAGAACGACGGGGGATGGAGCCGATGGACGCCCAGACGCTGTACGCGCGCAGGTGGCTGGCGCTGGTGATCCTGTGCCTGGGGGACCTCATGATCGTGCTGGACAGCACGGTGGTGAACGTGGCGCTGCCCAGCATCCGCGCCGACCTCGGGTTCAGCGAGTCCGAGCTGGCGTGGGTGGTGAACGCCTACCTGCTCACGTTCGGCGGCTTCCTGCTGCTGGGCGGGCGCCTGGGCGACCTGTTCGGCCGGCGGCGCCTGTTCCTGGGCGGCGTCGCGGCGTTCACGGCGGCGTCCCTGGCGTGCGGCCTGGCGACCTCCCAGGCGCTGCTGGTGGTGGCACGCGCCGTGCAGGGCGTGGCCGGGGCCGTGGTGTCGGCGGTCGCCCTGTCGCTCATCATGACCCTGTTCCAGGACGGGGCCGAGCGGACCCGCGCGATGGGCGTGTTCGGGTTCGTCGCCGCCGGGGGCGGCAGCATCGGCGTGCTGGTGGGCGGCGTCCTCACCGACGCGCTGAGCTGGCACTGGGTGTTCCTGGTGAACATCCCGGTGGGGGTGCTGGTGCTGGTGCTGGCCCGGCGCGTGCTGCCCGGCGGCGGCGGGACCGGGGCGGAGCGCCTGGACATCGCCGGCGCGGTCACGGTGACCACCGCCCTCATGCTGGCCGTGTACGCCATCGTGAACGGCAACGAGGCGGGATGGCTGTCGCCGCGCACGGTGGGGCTCCTGGGCACCTCGGCGGCGCTGCTGGGCGCGTTCCTGGCGATCGAGGCGCGCGCGGCGAACCCGATCATGCCGCTGGGCCTGTTCCGCCTGCGCAACCTGTCCGTCGCGAACGTGGTGGGGGTCCTGTGGGCCGCGGCGATGTTCGCCTGGTTCTTCGTCGCCGCCCTGCACCTGCAGCAGGTGCTGGGGTACACCCCGCTGGAGGTCGGCCTGGCGTTCCTCCCGGCCAACGTGATCATGGGCGCGTTCTCCCTGGGGCTGTCCGCGCGGATCGTGATGCGCTTCGGCACCCGCTGGCCGCTGGCGGCCGGCCTGGCGTGCTCGGCGGCCGGGCTGGCGCTGTTCTCGCGGGTGACGGTGGACGGGGCGTTCACGACCCACGTCCTGCCCGGGATGCTGTTGCTGGGGGTGGGCGCGGGGATGGCCTTCAACCCCATGCTGCTGGTCGCCATGGGCGACGCCGAGCCGTCGCAGGCCGGGGCCGCCTCGGGCATCGTGAACACCGCGTTCATGATGGGCGGGGCGCTGGGCCTTGCGGTCCTCGCGAGCATCGCCGCGGCGCGCACCGAGACCCTGCTGGAGTCCGGCGACGCGCGCGCCGCCGCGCTCACCGGCGGGTACCGGCTGGCGTTCCTCGTGGGGGCCCTGTTCGCCGCCGCCGGGGCGTCGCTCGCCGCCGCCCTGCTGCGCCCCGCCGCCGTGGCCGAGGGGGCGCCGGTGGCGGCGCACTGACGCGCCGGGAGCCTTGCGGCCCGGGGCGGGGCGGGAGATGCTGCGCCAATGCGCACCGCATCCCTCGCGCTCGCCGTGGGCGCGCTCCTGGTGGCCGCCGCCCCGGCCGCCGCGAACATCGTTCCGCAGCACGGCATCGGCGGGGTCCGCGTCGGCGACACCCAGGCGAAGGTCGTGGCGACCCGCGGGGCGCCCGTGTCCATCGTGAACGGCACGAACGACTTCGGCCGGTACCGTGAGCTGCGGTACCGGGGGCTCACGGTGACGCTGCAGGGACGCGTCCGCGTGACCGGGGTGAGCACCCGCTCCCGCGCCGAGCGGACGCGCACCGGGGCGGGGGTGGGGTCCACGGAGACCGCGCTGAACCTCGCCGTCCGCGGGCTCAGGTGCGAGACCTCCGCGGGGGTGCGCACGTGCACGCTGGGGGTGCAGGAGGCGGGCCGCCGGGTGACCGCGTTCCTCCTGTCCGGCGGACGCGTGACCCGCGTGGTCGTCGGGAACGTCATCGATTGACCGGCCGGTGACGCCGGGGGCCTGGCGGGGGTCGGTACCGATGGACGGGCAACCACGTGGGGAGGGACCTGGCATGAGGACGCGACACATGGCGCTTGCGGCGGCCGCGATGGGGCTGGCGGCGCTGCTGCCCGCCACCGCCTCGGCGGTGACCCCGAACTTCCGCACGCCCAGCGGCAACATCGGCTGCGACATGCGCGCCGCCAGCGTGCGCTGCGACATCCTGAGCTACACCTACCGCCCGCCGCGGAAGCCCGCGAGCTGCGACTTCGACTGGGGCGGCGCGATCTCCATCAACAAGCGGGGCGGGGCGCGGTTCCTCTGCTACTCCGACACCGTGATGCCGCCCCCCGGGCGGGCCCGCACCGCCCGGTACGGCCAGACGGTGTACCGCAACGGGTTCAGCTGCGCGGTGGCCAGGGCGGGCGTGACCTGCCGCAACCCCGCCGGGCACGGGTTCTTCATCTCCAAGCAGTCCTACCGGCGGTTCTGAGCCACTGCGGGGGCGGGTCGCCGGGAACCGCGCGATGTGACCTTGGCCCGGTTGACGGGTAGGGCTACGCGACAGCGGCCGCGGATGGCCGGATGGTCCATGCCCTTCAAGGAGGTCCGAATGACCCCAGGAACCCTCACCCGCCGTTCCCGCGGCCGGCTCATCGTGCTCGCGGCGTCCGGCGCCGCCGCGGCGCTCGCCGCCGCGCCGGCGGCGCTCGGCCAGGCCCCGCAGACCGCCCCGCCCGGCGTGAACTGCGCGTACGGCGACCCGCAGTACGGGTACGGCCCCAGCTACGGCACCGGCGGCGTCCCGTCCTACGGCGTCGGCACCGGCGCCGCCACGGGCACCGGGAACCCCGCCGGCGTGAAGCTCACCCGCGGGCAGCTGCTCATCAACCAGCGCATCTCCCAGGCGGCGATCCGCCGCACCGAGGCCATCCAGACCTGGCTGGACGCGGGGATCGTGCCGGGTGACATCTGCGGCGGCGCGCTGGGCGCGGAGGACTTCGGGGGCATCGAGACCCGCCCGGACCGGCCGTTCGAGAACCCGCCGCGTCCCAAGCCGCGTTCGCTGGCCATCAAGGCCGTCGGCGGCGGCGACCCCGGCGGCGTGACGCTGACCAAAGCGCAGCTGCTCATCAACCAGCGCATCTCCCAGGCGGCCGTCCGCCGGGCGAACGCCCTGCGGGCCCGTCTGCTGGCGGGCCTCACCGGCGGCGACGTGAGGGACGGCTCGCTCACCCTCGGCCAGGTGCGCGTGGGCACGCGCATCATCGCGGCGACCCCGGTGGCGACCCCGCCGCCCGCGTCGGTCACCACCATCACGGGCGGCCCCACCGGGAACCCGGCGGCGGTGACCCTGAGCCGCAAGCAGGTGCTCATCAACCAGCGCATCTCGCAGGCCGCGGTGCGCCGGGCGAACGCGATCATCGCGCACCTGCGCACCGGCGTGAACGGGAACGACTTCAAGGACGGCACCCTCACCGCCGTGGACCTCGCCCCGGGGGCCGTCACCCCGTAGGCGGCTCCGGCTCGGAGACGGTCTGGCGGGAGCGGAAGAACCCCCACCCGCCGGACCCGTCCCGGCACGCGAGGCCGTGGTCCTCCAGCCGGCACGGGACCTGCGGCACGCCGCCCTCGGCGGTCATCGGGAACGGCAGCCGGCCCGTGAGCAGCTCGTGGGCCACGACCCCCAGCGGCATGCCGTCGTCCATCGGGTACTCGTGGACGGTGATGAGGTTGGGGTGGCCGAGGGTCCCGGCGATGTCCGCCTCGCGCAGGAGCCGGGCGGCCAGGTCCGGCGACGCCGCCGGCCCGGGACGCAGCCGCCTGAGCGCGACGCGGCGCGCCGGCCGCAGCCGCCGGGCGAGGTGCACCCCGGCCATCGCGCCGTCGCCGATGGGCCGCACGACCTCGTGGCGGCCGGCGACGACGCGGCCGGCGAGCGGGTCGGGGGACTCGCGCGGGGGCGCTCACCGGCCCGGCATCCCCCAGGCGTGCTCACCGGTTCCCCGCCGCAGGGGACGTTCCGGCGCGACCGGTCACAGGCGGCTCTCAGGAACACCCGGTTGCCTCGCCTCCGAAGGCCCCCACGCGCCACTGCAACGAAAGGCAATGCGGTGACCGAGACTCCTCCGCCGGCGGGACGCCGGCGCACCACCCTCAACCGCGGGCTCCTGGCCGCGGGTGCCGCCGGGGCGATCCTCGCCGGAACCATCGGCCTGGCCAGCGCCGACTCCGGGTCCCCGGCGTCCGCGCCCTCCGGGGAGCGCGGCGGCATCCCCGTGCAGTACGGGGACACCACCACGACCCCCGGGCAGGACGGCACCACGCCGGCCACCCCGGACGGGCAGCCCTGCCCGGACGGCGGCGGACGCCACCACGGGTCCGGGAACGGCGACGGGATGCGCGGGCCCTCCGGCGGCGCGCCGTCCACCCCGCAGCAGTCCACCCCGCAGCGGTCGTCACCGGCGCCCGCCACGCCGGCCGCCCCCACCTCCGGCTCGCCGGAGATCTGACCCGCACGCGGGCTCCCGGCCGCCCCGCCGGGAGCCCGCGTGGGCTCATCCCTGGACCGCGTCCCCGGTCCCCTGGGACCCCGTCCCCTGCGACGGCATCGCCGGCGGAGTGCCCTGCCCGTCCTGCGGCGGCCCGGACATCTCGCCGTTCACGAGGGCCGTGACCCGCTCCGTGAGGCCCGCGATCATCTGGTCGGCCTGGTCCTGGGTGAGCGTCCCGGAGGTCACCTGCGCTTGCAGGGCCGCGGTCTCGCTCGTCACCATCGCCGCGATGACCGTGTCCACGTCCACGCCGGCGGACGTCGCCTGCGCGGCGATGCTCGTGCCGTCCGACATGGCCTGTCGCACGGCGCTCTCGGTGGTCCCCAGCGCCGTCGCCGCCGCGGCGAGATCCGGGCCCCCGCCGCCGCCGGGCGGGCCCTGCATGCCCCCGGTGGCGTCCGGGGCGGTTCCCTGCGCCGGGGTGCCCTGGGCGCCGTAACCCCCGGCCGGCGCCTGGGCGACGCCGGCCTGCTGCCCGGAGGCGGATGAACCGGATCCCCCGGAGGTGGCGGCCCCCACGCCGATGGCGCCGGCCGACAGGCCGACGGCCACGCCGATGGCGGCGATGCGCTTCCAGATGCGGCTGTCGCGGATGGAGCTCATGTGCGGTGTCCCCCTGTGGGTCGCGTCGGGTGCACCTCCAGTGAGCCGCTCCCACATGGGAGCGACCTGTGACGTGCCGAAGAGGAGCCGAAGAACGGCGACGGGGGCAACGACCAGTCCGCCCCGATGACGAGCCCGGATCCCCGGCGCGATGTCCGCCCCAAGGACGCGGCGCGGGGGCTCGCTGAATGTGCGCCGTTGACGTCCCGAACTATCGATCGATAGGTTCGCGGTGATGTCGATTCGACCGCCGACGGGAGATCGCGCCGCCAGGGACGCACGGGTGCCCACGCGAGAACGGATCCTGCGCGAAGCGTCATTCCTCTTTGCGCGTAAGGGCTACGGCGCGACGTCCACGCGGGAGATCGGTGAGGCGGTGGGCATACGTCAGCCGTCGCTGTTCCATCACTTCGCGAGCAAGGCCGAGATCATGATGGAGCTCCTGGCCCACAGCCTCGGCCGGCCCACCGATGTCGCCGAGGCGCTGGCCGCCGCGGACGGACCCGCGACCGGGCGGCTGCACCGCTACCTGGTCTTCGACGCGCTCCACATCGTCGGCTCGCCGTACGACCTCGGCGGGCTCAACGACGACGACGTCATGGAGCTTCCCGAGTTCCGCGAGTGGCACGCCCTGCGCGCCCGGCTGCGCGGCGCCCGCGAGGAGATGGTCGCCCAAGGCATCCGCGACGGCGAGTTCATCGACGTCGGCGTCGAGTTCGCCGCCATGGCGCTCACCAACGTCATCATCAGCGCGACCCAGGTCTACAGTGGCCGCCTCCCGGCCGACCCCGGACTGGCCATGCGCATCGCCGTGTTCGCCATGCGGGGACTGGTCATCGACCCCGCCGCCCTCGACGACGTCGCGGCGTGGGACGGGCGGGACGCACCGGAGTCGGCCGAGGCGCCGACCCGATGACCCGCATCGGCGTCGACGTCGGCGGCACGTTCACGGACCTCATCGCCCTGGACGAGCGCACGGGATGCATCTCCGTCGCCAAGGGCCCGACGACCCCGGACGCTCCCGAACGCGGTGTGGGTGCCGTGCTCGCGGGGGCGGTCCCGGCGCTGGCCCTGGACGAGGCCGAGCTGTTCCTGCATGGCACCACCGTCGCGCTGAACGCCATCCTGGAGCGCAAGGGCGCCCGTGTGGCGCTCGTCACCACGGAGGGGTTCCGCGACGTCCTGGAACTCCGTCGCGGCACGCGCGACCGAATGAACGACGTCACCTGGCGCGCGCCGGCGCCGCTGGTGCCGCGCAACCTGCGCTTCGCCGTGGACGAGCGCATCGCACCGTCCGGTGCGGTGATCACGCCGATCGACCGCGCCGGACTGCGGCGCGCCGCGGAGGACGTGCTGGCGGCCGGCGTCGACGCCGTCGCGGTGACGTTCATCAACGCGTACGCCAACCCCGCGCACGAGCTGCTCGTCGGCGAGGCCCTGCGGAACGCGGGCTTCACCGGCACGGTGACGCTGTCCCACGCCGTCTCCGGCGAGTACCGCGAGTACGAGCGCACCTCCACCACGGTCGTCGACGCCTACGTGCGACCGCGCCTGTCGCGGTACTTCGCCGATCTCACGGACGAGCTCCGCGGCCGCGGCTTCGCCGGCGCAACGCTGGTGACGCGCTGCGGTGGGGGCGCGATGAGCTTCGCGGAGGCCGGCGAACGCCCCTTCGAGACGATCCAGTCGGGCATCGTCGCCGGTGCGGTCGGCGCGGGCGCGCTGTGCGACCGCCTCGGGGTGCCGGTGGCGGTCACCGCAGATGTGGGCGGAACCAGCTTCGACGCGGCGCTGATCGTCGACGGCCGGCCCCGCACGCGCTACGAGGGCGTCGTCGCCGGGATGCCCCTGCAGACCGACTGGATCGACGTGCGCTCCATCGGCGCCGGCGGCGGATCGCTGGCGCGGGTGGACGCCGGCGGCCTCCTGCGCGTGGGCCCCGCGAGCGCCGGCGCACGGCCGGGACCCGTTTGCTACGGCCACGGCGGCACCGTCGCGACCGCGACCGACGCGGCCGCCGTACTCGGCATGCTGGGTCGCGACGAGCTCGCCGGCGGGCTCGTGCTGGACCTCGACGCGGCACGCGACGCGATCGGGGCGGTGGGCGAACGGCTCGCGCTCGGCGTCGAGGCGACCGCCCGCGGGATCCTCGCAATCCTGAGCTCCAACATGGCCGGACTGCTGCGGCAGATCTTCGCCGAGTACGGGCAGGACCCCCGCTCGGCGGCGCTGGTCTGCTTCGGCGGGGCCGGTCCGCTGTTCGCGGGGCTCATCGCACGCGAACTGGCCATCACCACGCTGATCGTGCCGATGTACGCGGGCAACTTCTCGGCGTGGTCGCTGCTGGACCAGGACATGACGCGCTCCGCGTCCGCAACCGCGCTGCTCGCCCTGGACGAGGACGGGCTCGCGCGTGCGCGGATGCGCCTGGACGGACTTCAGGCGGACCTGCGCGGCCGCGGCGGGCCGTCCCCGGGGACGTCGTCGGTCGAGTCGGCCCTGGACCTGCGCTACCGCGGGCAGGAGTTCACGCTGACCATTCCCTGCGCGCCGGACGAGACACCCGCACAGATCGCCGCCCGCTTCGAGGCCGAGTACGCCGCGATCTTCGCGACCACGCTGGCGCACGACCTCGAGATCGTCGCGGTGCGGAGCGCCCTGCGCACCGCGCTCCGGGCCGCGATGCCGGCAGCGACCTTCGCCCCGGACGCCGCGGCGACGTCGGTCGACGCCCACTCCTTCGGCCTGGGGCACCGCACCGCGTTCCGCGTCGTGCAGCGCACCTCGCTCGCGCCGGGCACCCACCTGGACGGGCCGGCGATCATCCTCGAGGACACCGCGACCACCTATCTGGACCGTGGCCACACCGCGACGGTCGACCCCTCCGGCACGCTCGTCGTCCGAACGGGGTCCCCAGGGTGAGCGGGCACGTCGTCGCGGGCGTCGAGGTCGACCCGATCACGGTGGAGGTGCTGCGCAACGAGCTGAACTCGGCCGCCGAGCAGATGAAGATCGTGCTGCAACGCACGTCGTTCTCACCGGTGATCTACGAGAACCTCGACCTGGCGTGTGCGCTCTACGACCGCCAGGTGCGCCTGCTGGCGCAGGCCGACGCGCTGCCGATCTTCCTGGGCACCATGAACGCGTGCGTCGAGGCGTGCGTTGCCGCCGCGGGCGGCGTCGCCCGGCTCGAGCCGGGCGACATCTTCTTCAACTCCTCGCCCTATGACATCGGCTCGCATGCCCAGGACGCGGCGGTCGTCATGCCCGTCTTCGCAGATGGCGCAGTCGTCGGCTACGCGGCGATCAAAGCCCACCACCTGGACCTGGGCGCGAAGGAGCCGTACGTCACCGACTCGGTCGACCTCTTCCAGGAAGGCGTCATCCTCCCCGGCGTCCGGCTGTATCGCCGCGGCGAGTTGCAGGAGGACCTTCACCGCACGATCGTCGCCAATACGCGGATGCCCGCGGCGCTGGTGGGGGACCTCAACGCCGAGGTCGCGGCGGCGCGCGCGGGCGCCGCCCTGCTCGCGGGCCTGGTCGACAAGCACGGCCTCGCGTCGTTCACCCGGCACGTCGAGCGCCTGTTCGACCACGGGGAGGCGCTCGTCCGCCACTTCCTCCGCGAACTGCCCGACGGACGGCACGCGGCGAGCGGCTGCCTGGACTCCGACGGCCTGGGCGGGGATCCGGTGTCCGTCCGGATCACGGTGGAGATCGACGACGACCGGCTCGTCGTCGACTTCGGGACCACGCCGCAACAGCGCGGGCCGGTCAACTGCCCGCTGCCGCTGACGCTCTCGGCGGCGCGGTTCGCGGTGATGGCGGTGACGGCCGCCGGGGAACGCGTGAACGAGGGCCATCTGCGGGCGCTGGGGATCCGCGCACCGGAGGGCACGCTATTCCACCCGGTCTCGCCGGCGCCGGTCTTCCTGTGTTTCCTCGCCGGCGAGCTCGCCATCGACCTCATCCACGAGGCGCTTGCGGACGCGGTCCCTGGAGCGATCCCCGCGGGGAGTGGCGGCGACCTCTGCGCGCTGGCCTTCTGGGGCGAGCACGACGGCGAGTTCTGGACCGGCAGCGTCGACCACCTCACCGGTCAGGGCGCCGGAGCCGCCGGCGATGGGACGGCGCCGCTCATCCACATCTCGTGCTCGGGCGGCCGGAACGCCTCCAGCGAGGTGCTGGAGGCTCGCCACCCCCTGCGTGTCGAGGCCACGGAACTGGTCACGGACTCCGGTGGCGCCGGCCGGTCGCGCGGTGGCCCCGGTGTGCGGGCCCGCTACCGGGTCCTCAGCGACACGCGGATGACGGCGATCGTGGAGCGGACGCGGACGCCGCCCCGCGGCGGCGCCGGCGGCAGCCCCGGCCTGCCGAACGCGATGGAGGTGAGGTTCCCGGACGGCCGCCGCGAGCAGCACGGCAAGGTCACCGACCTCGCGTTGCCGGCCGGGACCGTCGTGGAGCTGTGCAGCGGCGGCGGCGGGGGCTACGGCCCTCCGGCCGAGCGCCCGTCCGGGGCCGTCCACACGGACGTCGCGCAGGGCTACATCACCGAGGCACGGGCCCGCGCGGACTACCCGCACGCCTTCACCAGGCCAATCGATCGCGAGGAGAGCTGATGTTCGGTGCACGAGCACGGAAGACCGCCGGAGCCTTCGCCGTCCTCGCCGGCCTGACGGTCGCCGGCGGCGCCTGCGGCGGCGATGACGACACGACCGCGACCGGCGGGGAAGGCGCGCAGGCCGCCGCGCCCACCTCGCTGACGATCGCGTTCGGCTCCAAGCTGCAGACGCTGGACCCGGACCTGATCCTCGACCCCACCGGAAACGTCACGCTGCACCTCATCGGAGCGACGCTGCTCGAGGCCACCGCCGACGGCTCGGCCCCCGGGCTGGCGGAGTCCGCCGAGCCCTCCGACGACGGCCTCACGTGGACGATCACGCTGAAGCCCGGGCTGGCCTTCTCGGACGGCACGCCGCTGAGCTCGGCCGATGTCAAGGCCACGTTCGACCGCAACCGCAACGACAAGGCGAACGTCAACCCCACCCTCTGGCAACCGATCAGGGCGGTCGAGGCGCCCGACGACACGACCGTGACGCTGCGACTCACGCGGCCGTACCCGTCGCTCGAGCAGGTGCTCACCTACCCGCAGTTCACCATCTTCCCGGCGGGCTCCGTCGGCAAGAAGTCGTTCTACGAGGCCCCCGTCTCGGCCGGCCCGTACGTGCTGGACTCCTGGGGCGGCTCCAACACGGTGAAGCTGTCGGCCAACCCCGCGTACCCCGGGTCGAAGCCGGTGACGGCCTCGGTCACGCTCGAGACCGTGCCCGACGCCAACTCCCAGCTGGCGCAGGTCCAGTCGGGGCAGATCGACATCGCCTACACGCTGCCGCCGAACCTGGCGTCCCAGATCACCGCGCCCGCGATCAGGGCCGTGACCCCCCTCTACGGCCTGCAGACGCTGACGATGCGCACCACCGCGGCGCCGCTGGACGACGTGAGGGTGCGCAAGGCCATCGCAGCGGCCATCGACCGCAGCCAGCTGAGCCAGACGGTCTGGACCGGTGCGGTCAAGCCGCTCGCCGGCCTGTGGCCGTCCACGATGTCCGGCCACGACGCATCGTGGTCGACGGCGCGGGACGTGGAGGGCGCGAAGGCGTCGCTGGCCGGCACCGCCTGCGCCTCGGGCTGCAAGCTCGACCTCACCTACAGCTCCGAGACGTACCCCGAGCAGCAGCTCGAGGCCCCGATCGTCCAGGCGAACCTCAAGGACATCGGAATCGACGTGCAGCTCAACAACGTCGACGCCGCGACCTACTACACGGCCCTCGGCGGGGACGGCCTGCAACTGGGGCTGGCCCCGCTGTTCGACTTCGCGGACATCCCCGACGGCATCACCACCTACGGCCTGCTGGAGGGCAGCGCGACCAACTTCAGCCGGTTCGGCCTCCCGGGCGTCGACCGGGTCGTCGCGAGGGCCAACGAGGCCACGGGCGACGCGCGGCCGGCGGCCCTGGCGGCGGTATCGGACCTGCTGACCGAGCACATGCCGTGGACCCCGCTGACGGACCGCGGCCAGGTGTCCGCCGCCCGCCTGCCGGCCTCGGTGGTCGCGGTGCTGCCCAGCTCGCTGGTGGGCGTGGTCCGCGAAGACGGCGACGTCCGCTAGACCGGCGGGGACGGGGGGCGCGAGGACGATGACGACGAGGGCGCTCGGCGACGCGCCGCAGACCGCCGGCGGCGCGCCGCGCCGGCCGTCGGGATCCGGGCTGCGCACGGCCGCCCGGTGGTTGCGGCCCCTTGGACGGGCGCTCGCCGTCGCCGCGTTCGTCGTCGTCGTCACGTTCCTGCTGATCCGGGCCGTCCCGGGCGACGCGGTGACGACGATCGCCGGTCCGCGCGCCAGCCCGGAGACGAAGGCCGAGCTGCGCGAGCAGCTCCACCTCGACCGCACCATGCCGGAGCAGTTCTCGGCCTACGTCCAGGATCTCGGGCGGGCCGACCTGGGGCGGTCGCTCGTGCAGCAGGGCCGCCCGGTGACGACGATCGTCGGAGAGACGCTGACGATCACGCTGTACCTCGTGTTCGCGTCGATCGTCATCTCGCTGGTCGTCGGCGTGGCGCTCGGGCTCCTGGCGGCGACTCGGCACGGCTGGCCGGACGTCACCGTCCGCGCCGGCCTGACCGTGCTGCTGGCGGTGCCGCCGTTCTTCCTCGGGCTCATCCTGATCCTGGTCGCCGGCCTCAACCTCGCATGGCTGCCGGCGGGCGGTTGGCCGGGCACCTGGCCGGACAACCTGGAGTACCTGGTGTTGCCGAGCCTCGCGCTCGCCGGGTACCTGATCCCGCTGGTCGCCCGGACGACCAGGCAGGCGGCCAACGACGCGCTGGCCCAGCCCTGGGCGGAGGCGTCCGAGACGCGGGGCCTGTCGCGCGCCCGGATCATGTTCCGCCACGTCCTGCCGAACAGCCTGCTGCCGGTCGTCACGCTCGTCGGTTACAACGCGGGCGCGATGATCGCGGGGGCGGTCGTCGTGGAGGCGGTCTTCGGCATCCCTGGCATTGGTCAGGAACTGGTGACCGCCGTCAACGCCCGTGACTACCCGGTGATCCAGGGCATCGCGCTGGTCTCCGCGCTCCTCGTCGTCGCCGCCAATCTCGCCGCCGACCTGCTCGTCGCCGCGGTCGATCCCCGGACGACGCGGGCGTGACCGTCGCCCTCCGGACCCGCCTCGACCGGGGGCGTCGCCGGGGCGCGAGCCTCTGGTGGGGCACCGGGGTCCTGTCGGCGGTCGTCCTCCTGTGCGTCCTCGCGCCCCTGCTGTCCCCACACGGGCCGAACGAGATCGTCGCGGTGCCGTTCTCCGCGCCGTCGGCCGAGTACCCCTTCGGCACGGACGCGCTCGGCCGCGACGTATTCGTCCGCGTCTGGGTGGGCGGCCGGCTGGATCTCGTCATCGCCGCGATCGTGGTCGGCGTCTCCCTGGCGGTGGGGACCGTGGTGGGCATCGTCAGCGGAGCCACCCCCCGACGCTGGCTGGACGCCCTCCTGATGCGCTTCGTCGATGCGCTCGTGGCCTTCCCGTTCGTGATCCTCGTGCTCGCGCTGATCGTGGTCGTGGGACGCACGCGCAGCTTCTGGTTCCTGCCACCCGGGGCGCCGGCGATCGTCATCGCGTCGCTGCTGGTCAACTGGTCGATCTACGCACGCCTGGCCCGCGCTGAGACCATGAGCCTGCGCGGCAGCGACCACGTGGCTGCCGGCCGGATGCTCGGCTACCCCCAGTCGCGGATCGTGGGGCGCCATCTGCTGCCGGGCGTCGTCCGGATCACCGCGTCGTACGCGGTCGCCGACGTCGTCATCGTCGTGATCGCGACGGCGTCGCTCGCCTTCCTGGGCACCGGCGTGCAGGCCCCGACCGCCGAGTGGGGGAGCATCATGTACGAGGGGCGCGCGGTCCTCGGGACGTCGTGGTGGATCACGACCTTCCCCGGGCTCGTCCTGGCGGTCACCGGCCTCGCCGTCACGCTCATCGCCGACGCCCTCCTGAAGGTGGAGCGGTGACCGGGCCGCTCCTGGACGTCCGGCACCTGTCGGTCGAGGTGGCCGGCCGCCGCGTGCTCCACGACGTCTCGATCGCGGTGGACGTCGGCGGGAGCCTCGGCATCGTCGGCGAGACCGGCTCGGGCAAGAGCATGACCTGTCGCGCCGCGCTCGGATTGCTGGGACGCATCGGCGGCGCGGTCGTCGCGGGCACCGCCACGTTCGCGGGGCGGGAGTTGACGGCGCTGTCGCGCGACGGCTGGCGCGCCATCCGGGGGCGCCAGATCGGCTTCGTGCCGCAGACGTCCATGAGCTCCCTCGACCCGGTCATGCGGATCGGCCGGCAGATCGAGGAGACCGTGCGGGTGCTCGACCCCGGCGCTGACGCCCGGGCGCGGAGCCTCGAGCTGCTCGAAGCCGTCGAGCTGCCCCGGGCGGACCGCATCGTCCGCCGCCACCCCCACGAGCTGTCGGGCGGGATGCGTCAGCGGGTGATGATCGCGCTGGCCCTGGCGGGCCGGCCGCGGCTGCTGATCGCCGACGAGGTCACGACCGCGCTGGACGTCACGGTGCAGCGGACGATCCTCGAGCTCCTTGGCAACCTCCGGCGGCAGCTCGACATGGCACTGGTGCTCGTCACCCACGACCTCGCGGTGGTGGAGTCCTCGTGCGAGACCATGGCCGTGCTCTACGCCGGCGCGACGGTGGAGGCGGGACCGGCCGGAACGCTCTGCACCGCGCCGTCGCACCCGTACACCCGCGCGCTCATCGCCGCCCAGCCGCTGCTGACCGACGGCGGACCGCTGGCATCGATCCCCGGTGCGCCGCCCGAGGCGGGCACCCCGCACGACGGATGCGCGTTCGCGCCGCGGTGCTCTCACGCCGACGGGCTGTGCCTGGGCGGGACGCTGGCGCTCGAACCGGTGTCCGCCGGGCACGTCGTCGCCTGCCGCAGGGTCCGCGAGGTGGTCCGTTGACCGCCATCCTGGAGGCCCGCGCGGTCACCAAGCGGTTCGGCGTCGACGGCCCGCCGGCCGTCGACGGACTCGACCTGGCGGTCGCACCCGGCGCCGGCGTCGGCATCGTCGGCGAGAGCGGCAGCGGGAAGTCCACGCTGGCGCGGATGCTCGCGGGAGTGCTGCCGCCCACATCCGGCGAGATCGCCGTCGGCGGCCGCCCGTGGACGGCCGTGGACCGCCGCGACCAGCTGCGCCGCAGGGTGCAGATGATCTTCCAGGACCCGTACGGGGCGCTGAACCCCTGGCTGAGCGCACGCGACGCGGTGGCCGAGGTGATCCGGTTCTGGGACCGTCCGACACGCGCCGAGGCGCGCGAGCGCGCGTCGCAGCTGTTGGCCGACATGGGCCTCACGGCCGACGCGATGGGACGCCGGCCGCGCGGGCTGAGCGGCGGCCAGTGCCAGCGCGTCGGCATCGCCCGCGCACTGGCGTGCGCCCCGGACGTCCTCATCGCGGACGAGCCCACCTCGGCCCTCGACGTCTCCGTGCAGGCGCAGATCCTCAACCTGCTGGTGGCGCTGCGCGAGGAACGCGGCCTCGCGATCGTGCTCATCTCCCACGATCTCGCCGTCGTGCGGCACCTCACCGAGGACGCGGCGGTGATGTACGCCGGCCGGATCGTCGAGCGGGCTCCCACCCACGAGATGTTCCGCTCACCGGCGCACCCCTACACCCGCCTCCTGGTGGGCTCGATCCCGGGGATGTCCGGAGGCGAGGCACGCACCGCCCACGACCCCGGGGTGGCGGACCACCCGTGCCGGTTCGCCCCACGGTGCCCGCGACGCGCCGACGACTGCATCGCGGTGCGCAGCCACGACCCGCATCTCCCGGGGGGCCGGTGGGCGGAGTGCGTGCACCCGCACTTGCCGGCCGCGGCCCCCGTCCAGCGCACGCAGACCCAACACGGGGGCAGAACCTGATGGACAAGCTCGTCATCACCGTAGGGATCACCGGCGGGGGTCAGCAGAAGGCGACCAACCCGTACCTGCCGGTCACACCGCGGGAAATCATCGAGTCCGCGTACGGCGCCTGGAAGGCGGGGGCGAGCGTCGTCCACCTCCACGTCCGGGACGCAGCCGGCAAGTCGTGTATCGATCTCGACCTGTACCGCCAGGTGATGGACGGCGTCCGCGAGCGTTGCGACGTCATCGTCAACCTGTCGACCGATCCCGGCGGGGACATACGCCAGGAGGACCGCATCACGGTCCTCGATCTCGCGCCGGAGATGGCGGGCTTCGATGCCGGGACCATCCACCTGGGCAACTACGACGACCTCGTCTGGGGCCCCATGCCGTACCTGCGCGAGATGGCCGCGCGCATGCGTGAGGTCGGCACAGTCCCGCAGTGCGAGGTGTTCCACGAGGGCATGATCGGCACCTGCGAGCAGCTCGCCGACGAGGGCCTGATCCCCCGCCCGGTGAACTACATCTTTGGCCTGGGCGTCCCGGGGTGCGCGCCCGCGACGCCCGAGACGCTCATGCACATGATCCGCCAGGTGCCGCCCGGTTCGGTGTGGAGCACCGCGGGCGTCGACCTGACCGGGCCTCCGCTCGCGGCGGTGGCGATCGCGATGGGCGGGCACGTCCGCACGGGCATCGAGGACGAGCCCTGGTATCGCGCGGGGCAGCGGGCCACCACGAACGCCGAGCTGGTGGAACGCGTCGTGAGGATCGCCACCGAGCTGGAGCGGCCCGTCGCCACCCCGGCGGAGGCCCGCAGGATCGTCGGACTCACCCGGTGAGCCGCCACGCACGACACCACACGAAAGGACACGACCCGCGATGACCGCGCTTGCACCGACGACCAATGGACGGCCCGTGCTGTGGGGGGAGCTGACCTGGCCGGAGATCCTGCGGCTCGGCGAGGAGGTGGGACTGGTCATGTGGCCCTGCGGCTCCGTCGAGCAGCACGGCCCCCACCTGCCGGTCACCACCGACACGCTCCACGCCCAGGAGGCGGCGGCGCGCGCGTCGACCCTGACCGGCGTGCCGGTGCTCCCGCCGCTGCTCTACGGGGACTCGCTCGTCCACGGGCGCTCGTTCCCGGGGACGATCTCGCTGCGGTCCGAGACGCTGATCGCGATGGCCAAGGACGTCCTGCACTGGGTGCGCCACAGTGGCTTCACCAGGATGCTCATGCTGTGCGGCCACGGCGGCAACATCGTGCCGCTCACCGTCGCCACCCGGGCCTTCACCCTCGAGCACCCCGAGTTCCTGACGAAGGTCGTGATGTGGCCGGCCCTCGGCGGGGTCGAGGACGTCATGATCCGCGACGTCCCGGACGCCCCCGAGTACATCCACGCCGGTTGGAGCGAGACGTCGCTCATCCTCGCCATCCGGGAGGATCTGGTCCACATGGACCTGGCCGTCGACGAGCCGGAGCGTGCGCTGGGCTTCGACTACGCCGTCGACCGCGTGAGCCTGTCAGGGGTCGTCGGGCGCGAGACCACGTCCGCATCCGCGGACGCGGGGCGCGACATCCTGGAGCGCGGCACCGAGGGCATCGTCGCGGCGCTGCGAGTGCTCGTCGACGAGGTTCCGCCGTTCGCACAGGACACCCCCCACGAACGGCTGCGCGCGATCCGCGCGCGTACGGCCGGCTCGTGACCCCGGTCGCCGCCCGAGGCCGGACGCTGACACCACCCGATGGAGGTCGCCCCGCATGACGCGCAAGTCCGTTGCCCCTGTGTTCCTCGATGCCGAGGCGGTGCGGGAGCGCCTCTCCGCCATCGACGTCATGGCCGCCGTGCGCGACGCGTTCCTGGAGCTCGCCGCCGGCACCGGGACCGCGTCGACACAGACCGTCATCGAATTCGCCGGCGGCGGCGACGCCATCGTGTACCCCGGAGCACTGGAACGCCGCGGCCTGATGGCCGTGAAGGTGTCGCCCTACCTGCCCGGCAGATCGCCCGCCGTGACCGCGTGGACGCTCCTCGTGTCCCTCGAGTCAGGTGCGCCGGTGCTTCTGTGCGATGCGCTCGCGCTGACGACGGAGCGGACCGCCGCGACCACGGCGCTGGCCGTCGACGCCCTGGCCCCCGCCGATGCGCGGTGCCTGGCCGTCATCGGCTGCGGCCCGATCGGCCGCGCCCACCTGCGCTACGTCACGCCCCTGCGGCCGTTCGACGACATCCGCGTGTACTCCGCTCGTCTTGCCGCGGGCGACCCGATCCGCACCGCGGAGCTCGCGGCGTGCACCCCCGACGCGCGGGCCGCGGGCTCCGCCGCCGAGGCGGTGGCCGACGCGGACGTGGTGCTGCTCTGCACGTCCTCATCGACACCCGTGGTGGAGCTCGCCGACCTCCGCGACGACGCACTCGTCACATCGACGGTCACATCGAGCCTCGCCGCGTGTGAGATCGACGCCGGCGCCGTTCCCCACATGGCCGTCTACTGCGACGCGCGCAGCGCCGCCCCGGTGGCGGCGGGCGAACTGCGCGCAGCGGCGGCCTCCGGCTGGAGCACCGACCGCATCGTCGCCGACCTCGCCGAGCTTGTGGCCGGCACTGCGCCCGCGCGCCCGGGGGGACGGGCGTTCTTCCGGTCGGTGGGCCTCGGTGTCGAGGACGCGGCGGCGGCGGCCGCGCTCCACGACGCCCTCGGCGCGCCGTCGTCGGACGGGGGCCCCGCCGGCGCCTGACCGCTGGGCCGGCACCGGGGCGGCACGGGTGGCGGGTCTCCGCGTCCGCACCGGCCGGCCCACCGGTCGCCCGGGACGAACCCGTGACATCCCGAGCGCCGCGGAAGAACGGCGCCGGGTCCTAACGGCCGGACCCGCCCGGCGGCCCGTCGCGCTAACGCCGCCCTGGGAGGGTCGCGGCACACACGACCCGGGGGGGACGAAGGATGCGACGCGACGTCGAGTTCGACGCGGAGGGCGTG